>NZ_CP095061.1:4939008-5309762 GCF_022921055.1 Hymenobacter volaticus | reverse complement strand
GGGAAATAATTCGTTGGCTAAAAACAGTTAGCTCGTTGAATAAACTTTACGGGGTTAGCACTTTCTCTCATCTTGCTGCTGCCAAATCAGCAATTAAACAGGTGCGAACTAACTGGTTTATTACCATGAAGATGCTTGCCTTATTCCGAGGGCTTTGCCTAATTTATTTGCTGCTACTGCTGAGGCTGGCAGCCGCTCAGCCCCCGGTGCCTGTCGGTACCGGCCTGCGGGGTCAGTACTATGATGGCCGGAACTTCGAAAAGCTAGCCCTAACCCGCACCGACAAAACCATAGACTTCAACTGGACCATCGGCCCCGATGGCAACCATTTTGTGTCGCCGGGGCCGGGCGTACCGGGCGAGTACTTTTCGGTCCGCTGGACGGGTTACGTGTATGCTCCCGTAACAGGGGTGTATACTTTCCACATGGCCACCGATGACGGTATGCGCGTGTGGATAGGCGGCCGTAAAGTGCTGGACTCTTGGGTAGACCAGCGGGTTACGCGGTACACAGCCCGCAAGAAACTCACGGCGGGCCGCTATTATTCGCTACGGGTGGAATACTACCAAGTTAGGTGGGACAGTCGGGTGGTACTGGCGTGGCAATTACCCACCAAGGCAGCTGAGCTAGAGTCTCCTCCACTTATAGATGAGTTAGACGCTATTCCCTCTCGCTACCTCTACACTTCGTTGCCCGCCGCCGTGAAGCCAATACTGGCTACTAACCCAACGGCAGCACCAGCCCCAACGAAGTCGTCAGGTTCTATCGGTATAGTACCGGGCGCGCCTGCTCCCAAGCCGGTTCCCATGCGCATCAAGCCGCCCGCCAACGTGAAGGAAGCCGCAGCGGCCTCGGCGGTGGTTGCCTCGGCTCCGGGCGTAGGGCTGCGGGCCACTTACTTTGCGGGACCTGATAAAGGCACGGGTGTTCTGACTAGGATAGAGCCCGTTGTGCAGGTAGCTTGGCAGCAGAAGCCACCCGTGCCGGGCGTGCCTGCCCAAGGCTTCAGTGTGCGCTGGACGGGCTACGTACAAGCCCCGAAACCGGCGTGTATGTGTTTCACACCGAATTCGACGATGCCCACGACGTGACCTTTGCCGGCGACAACGTCTTGCGCATGACGAGCTTCGACAAGGAGTTTTTCAATAAGACACCCGTACCGCTCGACTTTGCCCAACGTCTGACGGCTGGCCGCTGGTACCGGGTTAGCATCACCTATCGCCAGATAGAAGGCAACTCACGCGCGGTATTTTCTTGGACCCGGCCCGGCGCTGCCAACCGGGACCCAGTAGTGGTGCCCCAACAGTACCTCTATCCTGACCTGCCCGTGCCGCAACCCCCTGTTGCAACTGCAACACCAGCAGTTGCTCCTAAGCCACGGGCAACGGCTCCGAACCTACCCGCGCCTCGGCGCGCCGCAGTGCGTACTATTGCTCCGGCTCCCCGTCGGCCCGCGCCAGCGCTTCCCGTTTTCCGGGACACGGTGCTTCCCTTGCCGGATTTCCGCACGCTTAGTCGCGGCGCCACCGTGACGTTGCCCAACCTGTATTTCACGCAAAGCACGGCCAGCCTGCTCCCAACCTCGCGCCCAATCCTGAACAGCCTTGCCCGCACGCTACGGGCTCAGCCCACTTTACGCCTCGAAATAGCCGGCCACACCGACAACGTGGGGAGCCCACGCTCAATGTGCGCCTGTCGGAACAAAGGGCCCAGGTGGTGCGGCGCTATTTGGTACAGCAGGGTATCGACTCGGCGCGACTAGTGGCTCGCGGCTATGGCGGCACTCGCCCGGTGGCCGACAACCGCGACCCGCAGCAGCGCGCCCGTAACCGCCGGGTGGAAGTGGTAGTCCAGTAAAGAGTTAACCCTAACGGCTGGAAATTTCCTATTTGTTGGTGTCCAGCAAATATTTTTCACTCCGGAGAATGAACGCTTTGTTTCCTACAGGAGTACAGACTGAGACAGTTAGCTTAAAAGAGTTAAGTAATTTATCAGCTTTGCCTTAACCTGGACCTGCTACCCATCCGTATTCTGTATATTACAGCTCCCCTACTATTTACAATCGATTTTCACTCGCTTATCTGTTCTTGTTCCCTTGCTATTCCGAACTAGGTATTTATTATTTCTGCTGCTATTATTAATCGGGGCCGGGCGCAGCTATGCGCAACAGCTTCTTGTTCGAGGACGGGTTACGGAAGGCGCTACACAGAAACCCGTACCGTTTGCGTCCATTTTTGTGCCGGGTACTACAGCAGGCACTACCGCCGACGCCGACGGTCGTTACCAGCTCAGCACTGCTCCCGCCGATACAGTAATAGCGTCTGCGATGGGCTTCACTTCCAGCAAGAAAGCCCTCAACCGGCAGGCCGCTACGCAGACTATAAACTTTGCCCTCGGGACCGGGGCAGTATCCTTAAGTGAGGTTGTAGTACGCCCTACCGAAAATCCGGCTTATGCTATTATGCGCCGAGTGCAGCAGCATAAGCCCCAAAACGACAAGCAACGCCTCGATGCTTTCGAGTTCGATAGTTACAACCGCACTGAAATCAGTATCAACAACTTGCCTGACCAAGTGGCGCGCCGCAAGGTACTGCGCCAGATGACCGCCGTAGCCGACAGCATTGGGTTGGAACGCGGAGCCGACGGCAAGCCCATTGTGCCCATTTTCGCTTCCGAAATGTTGTCGCGCTACTACGCCCACCAACGGCCGGTGCGGCGGCGCGAAGAAATCAAGCGTAACCAGATGCGCGGCATTGCGCCGCGCGAAGGCTCGGTGGTGTCGCAGATCATGGGGTCATCTTTTCAGGACTGGGACTTCTATCCTAACTGGCAACAGCTCTTAGGCAAAGACTTCATATCTCCGATTGCCGACGGCTGGAAGTTCACGTACGAGTACGAGTTACAGGATTCGGTGTACATCGGCGACGATTTTTGCTACCAACTCGCCGTGACGCCGCGCCGCTCGCAGGACCTTGCCTTTACGGGCACCATCTGGATAACCACCAAGTCGTACGCTTTGCGCCGCGTGGATTTGCGAGTGAGCCCCGAAGCCAACCTCAACTTTGTGGATCAGGTGAAGGTATGGCAGGAGCTGACGCCTAGCACGGCCGGGCCGTGGCTGCCGCTGCGTACTCGCGTAGTGATTGGCATTCGGCCTACGAGTAAGAGCACAGGCTTTATGGCTCGCTTCACTACTGTCAACTCCAACTTTGAAGCCGGCAAGTACCACCCGCTCGAGTTCTACGACGTGCCCATGGAAACGGCCGCCGATGCTTTCAAGGGCGAGACTGATTACTTCGATAAGAATCGACCGGATTCTTTATCAGTGCAGGAGCAGAAAACCATGATGGTGCTTGACTCCGTGCGTAAGCTGCCGTCTGTACATTCGTTTTTAGAAGTGGCCACCGTGGTAGTAAGCGGGTATTACCGGGTAGGGAAGATTGACGTGGGCCCCGTGCCGGCCACCATTGGCTACAACAACATTGAGGGGCTGCGTCCGCGCATTGGCTTTCGGACCACTCCCGATATCAGCCGCAACTGGACTGCTCGGGCATATCTGGCGTACGGCCTGCGCGATACCCGCTTCAAGTACGGACTGCGGGCAAACCGCATCCTCGACCGTCGGAGCTGGACTACTATCGGTTTCGAACATCGCCACGATATAGACCAAGTAGCCTTACTCGACAACGACTACGCGCTGGAAAACCCACTTTTCGAAGCTTCGGCCCGCTTAGGTAATATCAACAACGGCCGGCCTTTGCTACGTGACTTGTCCTCGATGTCGTTCCAAACCGATCTGTTTCGAGGCTTCACGCAAAAGCTCACGCTGCGCCGACAGCAGTTTCGGCCGCTTTACCGCTTTGCCTACTACACCGATGAGCCTGAGCTAGGCGCACCTACCGAAGACAATTTTAATGTGTCGGAGGTGGTAGTGGAGTCGCGCTATGCGCCGGACGAAGTGCTAGTTCAAAGCCAAACTCAAAACTACCGCTCTCCTATCGGGCTCAAAAAGCTACCCGTCTTTACGGTGCGCTATACGCTTGGGCTTAAAAACTTTCTAGGTGGCGATTTTAGCTACCATAAGATTAACCTGATTGTGGCGCAGAGCGTGCGGCTTGGCCAGCTCGGCCGCACCGAGTACACCCTCGATGCGGGCTACGTGCCGAGCACTATACCATACCCCATGCTCAAAGCGCATTTAGGCAACCAGTCGCCGTTCTACAACGCTGGCGCTTATAACCTGATGCGCTACTTCGAGTTTGTGAGTGACCGGTACGTGGGGCTGCGCTTCGACCACTACTTCGAAGGGTTCTTGCTGAACTCAATACCGGCCATCAAGAAGCTGAACTGGCGCCTAGTGGCCACGGGCAACGTACTCTACGGTAGCGTTGACCGAGCCAACAACGAGATTATTCCGGAAATCGACCCGAACAACGGTGAGCCTCTGCCTCGTTTTCAACCGTTGGGCCGGCTTCCTTATGCCGAAGTAGGGTATGGCGTGGAGAACATATTCCGAGTGGTCCGCGTAGATTTTATACATCGGCTCACGTACCGTGACTCGCCGGGCGCCAGAAACTTTGGCGTGAAGTTCAGCTTCCAGTTCAAGCTTTAAAAGAAGGCCATACGACAAGGCAACACCAAATTAACACGGTCTTGACGCGGATAGAAAGTCAAACTTGCTATCTTACCCGTCGGCGGCTTGCTGCTTGAAGCTAGCCTTTTGTTTTTCGGCCTCTTTCTGAATCAAATCTCGTCGCTTTTTGTAAAAGAGCTTATGGCATACGAAGTAGATAACCTGACCTTTGCCGAAGCCACTCGGCACGCGCCCTTTGTCGATTATGCTCGTTGCGTAGACGACAGCCAGCGCCCTTTCAACCACGTAGGCGACTGGCCAGAAAAGGACCGCCTCTACCCTGTTCGGGTGGTTGATTCGCGTACCGAAGGCATAGCCTTGGTTCACGTATTAGGCTTTCAAGGGGAAGCTCCTTTTTACAATGCTTTTGCACCGCACCGCTTTGAAGTGTTGCTTACTGTGTGGCTGAACTAGCCCCCTGCTATTTTTCATCTTGAAAACGCCCGGTCTGCTCGTTGCAGGCCGGGCGTTTCGCTTGATAAGACTGTTGGCTACCAACTTATTATCCAGTCCCAAGCCAACATCTATTTACACCCATAAAACTCTGAGGCATAGAAGTTGAAACCAACCTCAACGGTTAGGTAGATCCAGAAACAAACGCACAAGTAGATAGATCTCACAAAATATTTTTAGGGTACAATAAATCCAAGGAAGGAAGCTCGGGCGTAGATGCCTTCAAATAACTTCACTACACCTTCCCCTCCCCCTTCCTGATGAAGAAAAACCTGCTCTCTTTCGCCCTAGTGGCCCTTATGGGCGCGGCTACTGCTACTTCCGCTTCCGCTCAAGCGACCATGACGCCTGGTACCGTAACGGTTGGCGGCCAAGCCATGTACCCGAATAAGAATATTGTGGAAAACGCAGTTAACTCGGCTGACCACACAACACTGGTGACTGCTGTGAAGGCTGCCGGCCTGGTAGAGACGCTACAGGGCAAAGGTCCTTTCACGGTTTTCGCTCCTACCAACGCTGCCTTCACTGCCCTGCCTGCTGGCACTGTTGAAAGCCTAGTGAAGCCCGAGAACAAAGCAACTCTCACTAAGGTCCTGACCTACCACGTAGTAGCTGGCAACATGACCGCCGATAAAATCATGGCGGCCATCAAAGCGGGCAAAGGCACTGCCTCGCTCAAGACGGTAAGCGGCGGCACGCTAAAGGCCATGATGAACGGCCCGAAGAACGTAGTTCTAGTCGATGAAAAGGGCGGCGTTTCGACCATCTCCACTTACGACGTAATTCAGAGCAACGGCGTGATTCACGTTATCGACAAGGTGTTGATGCCTTAGTCTAACTGGCTAATGAGTGTCTTTGCTTTGATACTTTATTAACTGTGTATTCAAGAGCAACCCAACAAAAAAGCGCCTTTGCAAGGGCGCTTTTTTGTTGGGGTAAGTATTTCAGTTTCTTGTCATGGGCAGTTTTGCTGACGAGCTTCATCGGCGTAGATATAGCCTAGCAGAACTGCCCGGCGGAAAAACTCGCACGCAGCGGCGGCATTGCCTTCTTGTTGAGCTACTCGGCCAAGCAGAAAGTGTACCTGCCCGTTGCGAGGATTCGCTTCCAGCACACGCCGATAGTCTTGCCGGGCTTGGGTTAAATCTTGCAGTTTAAAGTAAGCTAGCCCCCGGTACGTGAGGTATTTCGTGGGCAGCGGCCGGCCTACAATCGAGCGATGGCGTAGGCCCGCCGTAAAGTCCTGGATGGCACCCGGAAACCGACGCTGTTCAAACAGCCGCACTTCGCCGCGTGCCAGCCAAGCTCCGCTCTGCGTGGAATCAAGCGCCAGCGCGCTGGTTAGGTTTCGGTCGGCACTAGCTATTTGCCCGAGTTGTACTTGGCACTGCGCCAGCCGATACAGCAGCATGGCGCGCTCCGTAGAGCTTTCCGTTTCGCGCAGAGCAGCGGTATAGTCGTTGCCAGCGTCGCGGTAATTGCGGTTAATGAGTTGTTGAATCTCGGCGCGGCGCTTCAACGCCTTCTTATAAGTAGGCTTGAAATGAAGCGCCTCGGTGAAGTAAGCATTGGCCGTTTCCCACTTTCCTCGTCCATAAGCTGCGAGGCCGTCTTCGTAGTTGCTTACGGCCGTCACGTGGTCCATAGTCAGCTTCACGATCATCACGAAGAAGAGTAAACCCGCTAGAAACCCGAACGTCAGGATATAGTCGCGCCGCGTGAATTTGCGCTGTTTCGGAATTGAGCGGTAGTGGCGCTCGGCCGATGCGGCGGGCCGGCGCGTACGCAACGGCGCGGGGGCGGCATGGGTACTCCGTAGACCCGTTGGCCTTGCACCCGATACTCCTGTTGTCGTTGCGCTTCGGCTAGCCGCTGTTCTGCTTGGCGTAGTTGCTGGTCGTAAGCAGCCCGTCGGGCAGGGTCATTTAAGATTCGGTAAGCCACTGCTAAGGCCTTAAACCGCTCCTCATATATAGGGTTACCGCCGTGCTTATCAGGATGCAACTGCACAGCTAACCTCTTGTAGGCCAGCTTTATATCAGCAGGAGTAGCGGTAGCCGGCACTCCGAGCACATGGTAATGATTCTGACTCAAGGGACAATGCTAGTAGGTAAAAGTACGGCAGAATTCAGACAAGAAGCCGCCTTTCCCGTATGAATGTGCTATCTGAAAACTTGGTTTCAACCAGCGTTTCCAGGACCTGCTTTGGTAACATGATTTTCCGCAAATCTTCTCCTTCATATGAGCCTTTTCAACGACGAAGACGACTCAACTAAAACGCCCCGTACCGAAAACATCATCGGTAACTTGAAAGGCTACCTCGACACTCGCATCGACTTGGTGCGCCTGGAAACCCAGGAAAAGGTGAAATCTGCTTTCGTAGGTACCGTGCATGGCGTGTCGCTGGCAGCCATTGGCTTGCTATTTTTCATCTTCCTGAACCTGTTTGTGGCGTTGATGCTCAACGACGCGTTGGATAGTCCTTTTTGGGGCTTCGGCATTGTAGCCGCTTTCTATCTGGTCTTGCTCATCATCTTTGTAGTAGGCGTAGATAAAAAGCTGTTTCAGGGCTTGGCCGATAAGCTGCTCAACAACACCATTTACAAATCCGACAAACGTCAAGCCTAATCCAACATGGCCGAACCAACCAACCCTCTATTCGAAGACGAAAAAGAGTTTCTGGAGCGCCAGAAACTTGAATATGAGCGCGCTCTAATGGGCGAAGTCGATGGCATCAAGGAAGATATCAAAGTAAAGACGCAGCAGATTGGTAAGTATGCAGCTATCGGCGCGGGCGTGATAGGAGGCGTTTGGCTGCTATCGAAGGCCTTTGGTGGGTCTAAGAAGTACAAGCCCAAGCACGATCGGGAATTAGGCGGCTCTCGCAAGAACCGTTCAGCGCGAGCTTTGCGCAAAGGCACGCAAGGCGGTATTGACTACTCTATACACGACGACTTTGGTTCCCGCAGTGGCCACTATGCCGACCGTGGCTTCCAGACTCCAGCTTCTGAACGGGCCGATATTGCCCCTGATGTGTATCACGCCCAAGCTGCGGACCTCGACTCTGATCCGTTTCGCCCTCTTCCGTCAGTTTACCAAGGGTACCAGGGCCGTTCGCATCAATACGACGAACCCGATCATTCGGAAGAAAGATCTTCTATCGTAGCCGATACTTTTCGCGCCTTTTTGCAGTCGGACACCGGCAAGATGCTGATAGCGCAGGCCACGGCGGTACTTATGGCGGTGGTAGCTAAAAAAGTGGGAGATTATATGCCGATGTTCAAAAATCCCGACCTTGCAACCACTCCGCATCAGGAGCCGGAAACCCGGGACATCGACTTTACCTTTCACGACGACGACGCGAATGCGCCTCACCAGCCTCTATGATGCTCTAAATAAACGCCGTAAGCTCGGTCATAAGTCTTTAGCAGTACTCCTCGACCCCGATAATTTGGATGAGGCAGGCTGCCAGCAAATGCTAGAGCTAAGTGCGCAACACGTAGTTGATTACTTTTTTGTGGGTGGCAGCTTGGTGATGAGTTCTCATCAGGCTGCCCTCATTCGTTTATTGAAGAGCCAGTCTCCTGTACCGGTTTTGCTCTTCCCAAGCCACAGCCTGCACCTCGACTCGCAGGCCGACGGCATTTTACTATTGTCGTTGATTTCGGGTCGTAACCCCGAGTTTCTGATTGGTCAGCACGTTATTGCAGCACCAGCCCTGCGCCAAAGCAACCTCCAGATTCTGCCTACCGGCTATATGCTTGTTGATTCGGGCCGGCAAACGACTGCTAGCTACATGAGCGGCACCACACCTCTCCCCCACGACAAGCCAGCCATAGCGGCGTGCACTGCCATGGCTGGCGAACAACTCGGGCTACGCCTAATTTATTTGGATGGTGGTAGCGGCGCCGCTTATCCTGTTTCGCCAGCCATGATTCGGGCGGTACGCCAAGCGGTTGAACTGCCCCTTATTGTGGGCGGCGGCATCAATACCGTCGAGAAAGCGCAAGCTGCTCTCGTGGCAGGTGCCGACGTTATTGTTATCGGAAACCAGATTGAAAAAGCGCCTGAATTTCTAGGTCAAGTAGCCCAAGTGGTGCAAAGCTTCAACACAGTGAATGCAGCCCAAAGCTTGAACTAGTTGCCTTTTAGTGTCAGCCTAAGTGTTCCATACTGCAAAGCAACAACACAACTTCCACCCATAGCATAGAAAAGCCCCGTGCTGCCAAGGCAACACGGGGCTTTTCTATGCTTCTAAACCGTTAGAATACACGCTGGTATCCGTGCAGTATTAGATGTTCATAGCTGATTCGCGACGGCGCATTTTGCCGGCCGGAATACCGAACATCATTTTGAAGCGGCGGCAGAAGTAAGCGGTGTCTTTGTAGCCAACTTCTTTTCCGATGTCGCGGATGCTCTTCTTAGTGGTGCGCAGCAAGAATACGGCCCGCTCCATGCGCTGGTATTCGATGTAGTCCTGCGGGTTGATACCAGTCAGCATCTTGAAGTACTGGCCTACATAGTCCTCGCTCACGTTGGCTACGTTGCTGAGTACTTTGTTGGACAGGTCGCCACCGATGTTCTCCTTGATATAGTTGAACAGGTCGATGAGGCGTGGGTCCTTGAAATAGGTGCTGTTGGTAGCCAACTGCTCCACGAACATCTTGTTCTTGAGGATGTATCGCACGATTTCCACCACGATATTCTCGGTGTAAATCGTAATCAACCGCTCTCGGCCTGGCAACTCCTGTAAGCTTTCTTCCACCACCTTAATGATGAGGTTGGCCAGCTTAGAGTTGTTGGAAATTAAGAATGCCGGTACATCCAGCGAGGAGAAGAAGTTTACAGAGTCGAATACTTTCGCCTCGAAGCTCACGAACGAGTGGCTTTCCTCTGCATCACCAATCAGATCTAGGTCGGTGTTGGAGTGGAAGAACTTGTCCTTATTACTGATCATATCATCGTTGGTAATAACCTTACCAGACGACTCGCCATAATTAACTTTGGTAGCGCGGCCACCGGGGATGAATAGCATTTCGCCTTCTTCAACTACCTGCTCCTCTTCACCAAAGGTGATACGTCCCTTATGCAACAAAATCAAGTTGTTGCCGACGTCATAGTTGTTGCGCACCGTGAAGGGCTGTTGCAACACCAAGTTCTTCGCTTTGATGTAGCGCACACCAAGCGATTCAATCACTTTATTATAATCTTCCATCTTTTATGGGTGGTTGTGGTCTTTGATTATCCTAGTTCCCCTGTCAGCTGGGCTAATGTAATGCAAAATAAGATATAAAAATTCACAAAAACGAAAACCCAGCTAAATAATAGCTGGGTTTTGTGCAACAAATCTCATTTTTAAACTATCTGCGGTTATTTTAATATTTCCCGCGAGATTACAATTTTCTGAATTTCAGAAGTTCCTTCGTAAATCTGCGTGATTTTTGCGTCGCGCATCATGCGCTCCACGTGGTACTCTTTTACGAAGCCGTAGCCCCCATGTACCTGCACTGCCTCAACCGTAGTATCCATGGCAACTTTGGACGCAAACAGTTTCGCCATAGCCCCAGATTTGGCGTAATCTTGATGCATGTCCTTGTCATAAGCAGCCTGTAAGCACAACAAGCGAGCGGCATCAATATTGGTAGCCATGTCGGCCAGTTTGAACTGAATAGCTTGGTGTTGCGAGATAGGTACACCAAACGCTTTGCGCTCCTTGGCGTACTTCACCGACAGCTCGTAAGCTCCCGAAGCTATTCCCAATGCCTGGGACGCAATACCGATTCGGCCGCCGGCTAATACTTGCATAGCGAACTTGAAACCGAAGCCATCTTCCCCAATACGGTTTTCCTTAGGCACCTTCACGTCGGTGAACATCAGCGAGCAGGTGTCAGAACCGCGAATACCGAGCTTGTTTTCTTTCGGGCCGGTCTGGAAGCCTTCCATGCCCTTCTCCACGATAAGCACATTGATACCGCGGTGCTTTAGCTCGGGATTGGTTTGCGCGATTACCAGGTATACAGAAGCTGTGGTACCGTTGGTAATCCAGTTTTTAGTGCCGTTTAGCAAGTAGTAGTCGCCTTTGTCTTCAGCGGTAGTGCGCTGGCTGGTAGCATCCGAGCCGGCTTCGGGCTCGGAGAGCGCAAAGGCCCCGATGATTTCACCACTGCACAAGCGCGGCAGATACCTTTGCTTCTGCTCTTCGGTGCCGTACTTCTCCAAGCCCCAGCACACCAGCGAGTTGTTCACCGACATGATAACGGAGCACGAAGCATCTACCTTGGAAATTTCCTCCATGGCCAGCACGTAGCTCATAGTGTCCATGCCGCCCCCACCGTACTCGGGCTAACCATCATACCCATAAAGCCCAGCTCGCCCATCTTCTTGATTTGCTCGGCGGGAAATTTCTGGTGCTCGTCGCGCTCAATAACGCCGGCCCAAAGTTCAGACTGCGCAAAGTCGCGGGCAGCGGCCTGCACGGCTAGTTGCTCTTCGGTGAGCTGGAAAATAGAGGATTGGGTGGTGGTCAGCATGGGATGGGGATAGCCGAATGGCGTGAAATGAAAGAAAACCGTGAGAGTTTTGACACGAATTTACGCTGCATACATCACAAGTAGCTGCCAGCCATAATTTTTTTCTCTTCGCTATATATCACTTGCATTGAAGTGCTATCAGCAAAAAGACGCAAGAATACAGCTATCAGGCATGAGGAGTATGCTGTACGTTGAAACCTAAACTAGCTTACTATAGTGCCGCCGTCGTTGCGTTTATACTTGGCAATATTGAGTGAAAACAGCTAACAAAACAGCAGTTTAAAACGCACAAAAAAGCCGCTGCTTCTTTATCGAAGCAGCGGCTTTTACGGAGCCATATATGGGCTTATTTACTCTAGGCTAGTGTTAGCGACGGTCGCGGCCGCCCATGAAGATGCTGACGTAGTAAAGCAACGTAGCTAGGGAGCTAATGGCGGCAACCACATAGGTCATAGCTGCCCAGTGGAGAGCATCTTTGGCCATAGCATGCTCTTGTGGTGTCACGATACCGCGTCGGTCAATCCAAGCTAGCGCCCGATTAGAAGCATCGAACTCAACGGGTAATGTCACGAAAGCGAAGATGGTGGTGAGAGAAAACAGCACGATACCTACTCCCAATGGAATAAGCGTGGTCTTGATCATAAGCACACCAGCTAGCAGAATGAACGGCATGAAGCGCGACACCCCACTCAAAGCAGGCACCATAGCCGACCGGAATTGTAAGGCACCATAAGCCGTAGCATGCTGCACAGCGTGGCCACATTCGTGGGCGGCTATAGCCGCGGCCGAAGCGCTCCGTGCATCATACACTTCTTCACTTAGGTTTACGGTCTTGTCGGCCGGATTGTAGTGGTCGGTAAGGCGGCCTTCGGTGCTGATAATCCGCACGTCGGTAATGCCATGGTCGGCCAGCATCAACTCAGCAATCTGCCGACCCGAAAGATTGGAGTGCAAGCCAATTTGAGAGTACTTGGTCATTTTGCTGCGCAAGCGCCACTGAATGAACCAACTCGCTAACATCGCCAGAATGACGATAAAGTAAATGGGACCCGAATTGTAGTACATGGAAGTCTCTAAGTTTGGTTTTTGGCTGCTAGTTGCTGTTCTGGTGTTGCCGAACTGTAGCTCAACAACTAGCAACCAGAGAGCAGCAACTAAGAGCCTTTTAAAATACGCTCGACTATGCGCGTCGTACTGTAGCCGGCCACAAGTGGTACGGTCAGGACTTGCCCACCGTTCTCTAACACCAATTCGTGGCCTACAATTCCGCTGATTGCATAGTCGTCGCCTTTCACCAAAATGTCCGGCAACGTCTCTTCAATCAGCGCCAGTGGCGTCGGCTCGTCGAAGAGTACTACCGCATCAACAAACAAAAGAGAGGCCAATATGCGGGTTCGTGACACTTCGTCTTGAAGTGGTCGACCGGGCTTTATGCAGCTTACCGAAGCGTCAGTGTTTACGCCTACCACCAGTGCATCGCCAAGGTGGCGGGCTTTTTCCAAGTAATCGACATGGCCTAGGTGCAACAAGTCGAAGCACCCGTTGGTGAACACCACTTTGCGGCCCTCGGCTTTCCAAGCGGCTACTGTGGCGGCCAGCGCTGACCGGCTTAAGATCTTGTCTTTACTCCACTGCATCAGCCGGAACAGAAACAGCTAACGGGCTCAAAACTCGGCCAGTATTTGCCATGCTAACCAAGAAACTGATCCCTCCCATGAGCACCACCAGCATCGTTTGGGCCCCGTGTACAACCAAGGCGTAGGCAATGCCGCCTTCCTTGCTGATACCGTAAACGAGCAGCGTGCTTTGCACCAGCAAGTGAAACACACCAATACCCCTTGCACGGGGCAGCCATACCAAAAGCCCCGAAAGTGAGAACTGCTAAGCCAGCGCGCATGTCAAGGTTATACGTTTCAGGAAAGGCAAAAAATGCCAGGTAATCCATGAGGTAGTATACCAGCCACGTGAAGAATGTGTGCAGCAAGAAGCCACCTTTGTTTTCAAGCTTCACGATACTGAACACACCAGCCAACAAGCCTTGCACAAAGGTCACGAGCTTGTTGAACACGTTGTTTTGACGCAACTGTGCCATGTTGCGCCATAGCAAGTAGGCAGCAAGCACTAACGCTGCTAAGGCCACAAATCCAGCGGCCACAAGGGCGTTGCGGTTGCGGGCCAAAGCATCGGCTTTCCCTTGCAAGAGATATTCATCGGCAAAATTCCAGAACGTCTTGAAGTCGAGCAGCAGGACCGTACTAAGCAGGCCAAGCAGTACCAGCACATCGATGATTCGCTCGGTAATAACCGTACCTAGCGATACCTGTACCGGAATTTTACTGGTGCGCTGTAGCAGGGTGCAACGGACTACTTCGCCTACCCGACCTGGCAGCACCATGTTAGCCAAATAGCCTACCATCATGGCGTGGTACACATTCCAATAAGAAGGCCGCGGTCCGGTTACCGTGGGGTCGAGCTGCATCTTCCAGCGGTAGGCCCGGCTGAAGTAGCCTAGCGCCGAGAGAATCATCGTGACAGTCAACCACCAGTAGTTGGCTCCCCGCACATACTGCCCAATTCGAGCTAAATCTTGGCCGCGTACAGCATACCACATCAACAACCCCGATACTGCTAGCAGCAGGGTGTACTTCAGGAAATTCAGAAGTTGCTTCACAAGCGAATGACGTCAGTTGTCAATTGACAGTTGGAGTACAATTTTTTCTCGCAAGTATGCAATATACAACCGGCAACTTAAAACAAAATACAAGTTCAGACTAAACCAATCGGTTGTGTTGGTCGGGAAATACCAAAGTAGGCTGGTGCGCGCGCGCTTCCGCAAAGTCGATAAGAGCGTAAGAAAAGATGATTACAATGTCGCCAACCGCTACTCGCCGGGCCGCCGGACCGTTCAAGCAAATCATGCCCGAACCCCGCTCCCCGCGAATGGTATAGGTTTCAAAACGCTCACCGTTGTTTACGTTCACGACGGTTACTTTCTCGTTCTCAACCATATTGGCCGCGTCGAGCAAATCCTCGTCAATGGTGATGCTACCTACATAATGTAACTCAGCCTGCGTGACTTTGGCGCGGTGAATTTTAGACTTCAGAACCTCGATGTGCATTTATAATAAAGCAGGGTGGTAAAAAGATTGCAAAGATACAAACTGCTACTTCCTTGAACGTAGTGGAGTAGCTAAGGGCAAATACAAACAAGGTATAACGTGTACAGTATAACTGAAGCTGTTGCCAGCCGTGCGTATCTGTTAGTCGAGATGTTTAGTTGCGCGCTGGAAGCACTACGTTGTCAATTAGCCGCACGTCGCCCAAGAATGCTGCCAGACATAACGCTACTTGTTGGCTTGGTTGCCATTCAGTTATTGGCTGCAAAGTGTGTGCATCAACTACCTCGAAGTATTCCAGCCGAAATAAAGGCTCGGCTTGGATGTAGGTAGTGGCCGCTTCCTGCACTGCGGCAGGCGGCACTTGTCCTGCTTGTACTAACCCGGCTGCTAATTCCAACGCTTGATATAAGCGGGGTGCTACAGCACGCGCCTCTGCCGAAAGCCGACGGTTTCGGGACGACATGGCTAAGCCATCAGGCTCCCGCACCGTCGGAAACGACACCAGCTCAATATCAAACGACAAATCGGCTACCAACTGGCGAATAATAGACACTTGCTGCCAATCTTTCTGACCAAAATATGCTTGGTGAGGCCGACTCAAGTGAAATAATTTGCTCACAATAGTTGCCACACCATTGAAATGACCTGGACGGTGGGCTCCTTCCATCACCCGTTCTAGTGCCCCAAAGTCGAAGCGTAGCAGGGCTGGTTGCGGATACATTTCCTCTACTGAAGGCAGAAAAAGTGCTGTGCAACCGGCAGGAATAAGCAGAGCCGTATCTGCCTCTGGCAATCGGGGATACAGGCGAAAGTCTTCGGCGTTATTGAACTGCGTAGGATTCACGAAAATGCTGACAATCACTACGTCACAAGCTGCGGCTGCAGCACGCACTAGTTGTAGGTGGCCTTCGTGTAGAGCACCCATTGTGGGCACCAAGGCAATGCGTTGACCAGCGCGGCGGCAACTTTCGGCGTGTGCTTGCAACGAAGCGGCCGTGTGCAGTATCTCCATAGGGGTATTGAGCCTGCTTGGAGGGGTCCCAAGCGAGTTTGGTTGAATTTTCGCCCAAATTTGTTTAATTTTGTGCACCCCAACGCATTGCCTTTTCCTAACCCCCCTTTTCCGACCACTATGTCCTCCTCTAAGTTGAGAATCCTCTACGCGGCTACGGAAATTGATCCGTTCTTGCAAACCACCAAAGTAGCGGAGTTTTTGCGGCGACTACCGCAGGGCATGCAGGAAATGGGAATGGAAATTCGAATTTTCGTTCCTCGCTTCGGCATCATCAACGAACGCAAGAATCGCCTGCATGAAGTGGTTCGTTTGTCTGGTATCAACATCGCTGTTGGTGAAGACGAGAAGCCGCTTATCATCAAAGTGGCATCCATTCCCAATGCCAAGCTGCAAGTATACTTCATCGACAATGAAGATTACTTCCACCGCAAGTCGGTACTCGTTGACAAGAATGATAAGTTCCATGCCGACAACGACGAGCGCGCCATCTTCTTCTGCAAGGGTGTCCTTGAGACTGTGAAGAAACTAGGCTGGGCTCCCGATATCGTTCACTGCAACGACTGGATGACGGGCCTGATTCCGATGTATTTGAAGACGACCTACAAAAAGGATCCGATTTTCAAGGATGCCAAGTCGGTGTTTACCATCTACAACAACGAGTTTGACTTCAAATTCCAAGGCGACATCATTGAGAAAGCAAAGATGCTGGACATTGATGACGACATGCTCGCTTGCTTGAAGACGGCTGACTTCGGTGGCTTCATCAAAGTAGGCATGGAGTATGCCGACGCCGTAATGAAGTCGGACGAAGATTTCAGCGACAACCTGAACGTGCTGTTCACGGAGTATTCGCGCAGCAAGCAACTCGGGCAGGTAGGTGCCGACGAAAACCTACTGACTTCTTACTACGCGCTCTATAATGAATTGGCCAATTAGCGCCCGTCGATTTGCTTCGGCTTCTCTGTTTTCCACACTACTCTTCGCAGCTACTGGCTGCGAAGATGCTAGTGACTTAGGCGTAGAATTGCCGGGCACCGGCAGTAGTAGCACCGAATACCAGGATTTTCTTGTCAATGCGTCTACGGTGTTGCAAGACTCAGTGGAAACGTTGAAAACCAACTCCTACCTAATAGGGCGTGTGCGTGATAATGCTTTGGGCACTACCACTGCCAATGGGTACTTCAACTTGAAGCTCTCCACGCTACCCGGCGATACCCTTCCTTCGCTGGTAGCGGGTACTGCGCCCAATCCACAGCTGGATTCAGTGGTATTAGTTATGCCTTTCGAGTCGGTATATGGATCGGCAACTACGCCTTTGCGAGTTAACGTCTATCCATTGGTTAACCCACTTGACGACCAAGGCATATATAACTCCAACTCCTCGGTGGCCGTGGATGTGACCAACGCGCTTGGCACCGGACTCAGTGCTCGGCTCAACGGTTCTAGGAAGTTCAATCAGCGCAACGATCCTAGCAGCACCACGGATACTTCCACTTTCAAGGTAACGGTACCCGATAAGACAGTTCGGCTGAAGCTAAACAGCCCTGCGTCGTCAACTGCGGCCACCGTATTCAGTCGGCTTCTCGACAAATCCTTCAACCAATCTAGCTTAGACGCTATTTGGAAAGGCTTAGCTATACAGCCCGTGAGCGACTTCACAAGTGCTGTTGTAGGTTTTTCAACTAATGGTACCTCTACTAGTTCCGTTTCGCGAACTGTGTTCTATTACCATTACGCAAACAAGAAAGCCAATGGTACTTTACGAGGTTCTTATAGCATACCATTCGGTAACCGTTCTGCTGGATTCGGGTCAACTTTAAGCGCTCCGCGGTATTTCACTGAAATCAAAACTGATTTACTTGCTCCGTTCAATCGACTGCAGGGAGCGGGAGGTTCTGCTTTGGCAATACCGTCTGGCGAGACGGGAGATGTGGTGTATACGCAGTTAGGTAATGGTATCGGAACCAAGCTGGAAATACCAGGTCTTCAGAGCTTAAAGGATCAGGCTCAAGCGCAAGCAGGCAACAATCCTTCTATTGCTATCAACCGCGCTGAGCTATTGATTCCGGTTCAACCGTACACCAATCTGCTGTTTGCGTCTCCTAACAGCAATTACCTTTACGAGGTAAATCAGTTTAATCAACCTCTAAAGCGGGTTTTACTGAACAGCCGGGTGGAAAGATTGGTGCTTAGTGATGCTGTTAATCAACTGTCACCTACTGTAGCATCTATCGGAAACAGTTTTTCTGGAGACACGCCTACTGGCTACTATCAACAGGCTGCCCGAGCGTCGCTGTTTAGCGTATCTGACGTCAACCGGTATTATGACATGGTGCTGACGGGGTACGTACAATCCTACGTCTATAACAAGCTAAGTGGTGCAGCACCAGCGGCATTTATTCTTTCGCCTCAGCTCCGGCAATCGGGCGCTTTAGGCTTGGAGCGAGCAGTGCTAGATGGGAAAAACATCAAGCTGCGTGTATACTACTCAAAGTTGCAGTAGATTTGCACTTAATTAATTTTCGCGTCGAAAGCCGCGGCACGGCATTTGCCTGAGCCGCGGCTTATCGATTTTTCACTGAAATCTTTTTCGCTGTCCCCTCTATTATGTGCGGAATTGTTGCTTACATCGGCTATCGGGAGGCTTGTCCCATTATCATTAAAGGCCTTCATCGCCTGGAATACCGGGGCTACGACTCCGCAGGAGTGGCCTTGCTTAACGGGGACCTGAACGTCTACAAGAAGAAAGGTAAGGTTGCGGAACTCGAAGCCTTTATCAAGGAGAAAGACACGCACGCCAATGTAGGCATGGGTCATACCCGGTGGGCCACTCACGGCGAGCCGAACGATACTAATGCGCACCCCCACTATTCCACTTCCGAGCGGATAGCTATTATTCATAACGGCATTATTGAAAACTACGCGGCTTTAAAGCAGCACTTGCAGCAGCAGGGCCACGTGTTCCAATCTGATACGGATACCGAAGTATTCGTGAATTTGATTGAAGAGATTCAGCAGCAAAACCACTGCACGCTAGAAGAAGCTGTGCGCTTGGCCTTGCACGAAGTAGTCGGGGCGTATGCTATTGTAGTGCTCAGCCGCGACGAACCCAACCAACTAATTGCAGCGCGAAAAGGCTCGCCTATGGTGATTGGCATTGGGAAAGATGAGTTTTTCATTGCCTCCGATGCTACGCCAATCATCGAGTACACCAACGAGGTAGTATATGTAAACGACTACGAGATAGCCATCATTCGCGACGGCAAGCTCGATATTCGCAGCAAAGAGGATGTGCACCAGACCCCGTACATCCAGAAGTTGGAGATGGAGCTCGATAGCATCGAAAAGGGTGGCTATGAGCACTTCATGCTCAAAGAAATTTTCGAGCAGCCACGCTCTATCCTTGACTCTATGCGAGGCAGATTGGAGCTAGTAGCGGGCCACTTGAATATGGGTGGTATTCGAGCGTATGAGCGCAAGTTCATGAACGCCGACCGCATCATTATTGTGGCTTGTGGCACGTCGTGGCACGCGGGATTGGTGGCCGAATATCTGCTCGAAGACTTAGCTCGTATTCCAGTGGAAGTGGAATACGCTTCGGAATTCCGCTACCGCAACCCAGTTATTACGGAACGTGACATTGTAATTGCTATTTCGCAAAGCGGTGAAACTGCTGATACGCTTGCTGCCATTGAACTCGCAAAAAGCAAAGGCGCCACAATTTTCGGCATTTGCAATGTAGTTGGTAGCAGTATTGCCCGCGCTACTGATGCTGGCGCTTATACTCACGCGGGCCCTGAAATTGGCGTGGCCAGCACCAAAGCCTTTACTGCCCAAGTAACCGTCTTGACCATACTGGCTATGATAGTGGGACACAAGCGCGGCACACTCTCCGATACGCGGTTGCAGGAGTTGATGGTTGAGCTTGGTAGCATTCCGGCTAAAGTGGAAAAAGCTCTCTTGCTGAATGATGAAATTGAGCTGATTGCCGAGACGTTCAAGGATGTGCCTAACTTCTTGTACTTGGGCCGCGGTTATAACTTCCCAGTAGCTCTGGAAGGCGCACTCAAGCTGAAAGAGATTAGCTATATCCATGCAGAAGGCTATCCAGCTGCTGAGATGAAGCACGGCCCTATCGCGCTGATCGATGAGAATATGCCTGTAGTGGTTATTGCAACCAAGGATAGCTCTTATGAGAAAGTAGTAAGCAATATCCAGGAGGTAAAAGCCCGCAAAGGCCGCATCATAGCAGTGGTAACGGAAGGAGATACTGTTATTCCACCGATGGCCGAGTTCGTTATAGAAGTTCCTGCTACTTCCGAAGTGCTGGTGCCCCTGGTATCAGTTGTGCCTTTGCAGTTGCTTTCTTACCACATAGCGGTGCTACGCGGGTGCAACGTTGATCAGCCTCGCAACTTGGCTAAGTCGGTGACAGTGGAGTAATAGCATGTTATTCCTTGTAAAAAAGAAGCGCCATGTATGCCATGGCGCTTCTTTTTTGCTCATTCAATTCACTGCTACCACATTGATTCATAAAGCCGAGTTCTATTGATATGCTAGGATGAAGCTTTCCCAACTCTGTGTTTCTTAGGGCTAGGATAAGACTGAGTACATCCTCATTCACTTTTTGTTGCTCGCGATATAACATCCCTCTAAGGCTTATGCTAATTTCAGTAAACAAAGTATTGTTGTTCAGACTAACACTGTACTAAAATAACGGATACTCTAGCTTTACAGCAAACACCCAATTGTTGAAAGACTCGAAGTGCGTAGTATGTTTATCTTATGCTCAAACAACGTATTCTCTGGCTTGCGGCATTACTACGCCTTGGCCTATACATATTTTTATACTTCTCCATGGGCATTGCCAGAAGTGGCACGGGGCTTATTGGTAAGCGGTATGGTGAAGAGGAATTCTATTTTAAATCAATAGATAATTTAATCAAATACGGCCAATACAATTACGAGTTAAATTATTTGCCTGGCTACGCTGGTCGTATGCCTGGCTATGGCGTAATATATGGCTTTGTAAAAATATTACTACCTGACAACCAGCAATATGTTTATAATGCAGTAATAGCCACACAAATAATACTTGGATTAGTAGCAGTGTTTTATTTATCTAAACTAGCTTTGATTTTAACAAAAAAATCAAATCTTACTTATATTATTGCTTTCCTATACGCCCTGAGTCCTTACAGCATACAAAGTGATTTATTTGTTTTCACAGAAAGTTTCGCTTCAAGTGGTCTTATTATTAGCTTATACTGTTTTTTAAAAGCACTTAAATCAGGTCGATTATCTTATTACTTTATAGCTGGCTGTTGGTTATCCTGGGTAGTCTTTTTACGACCATTTATGCTACCCTTTTTCGGTTTTTGGATAGTGGCGTATGCTTATTATCACCGAAAAACAATCTTTGTGCAAATACGTCAGACCAGCTATGTGATTACGTTATTATTGCTACCATTTATAATTCCAGACGCGTTATGGACGGCTCGCAACTGGTTCATTTACAAGCGCTTTGTTCCTCTACAAACTGAATATGCAGGAATGCAATATTCTGATCTGTATTTAGAAACTCGAAGTTATGTAGCAGCTATGGGAGAAGAACCCGTATTATGGAGTACTACTTCACTTATTGTATGGCTTACAAGACCTATACCGCCTGCTCGGATTAGCCCTCAACCATGGCAATTTACTACACTTGCTACATACGATTCCTTAGTATGGCTGCGAAATCAAATATTAATTTCTAGGAACGATTCAATACCTGCTTTGGTACGTGCTACTAGTGAGAAACGAGCAGCGTCTGCGCTTCGACGATATCGTATTGCATTCATTAGAGAGCATCCCGTAAGATATTATTTGATTACTCCGTTACGGTTAACCTATTATTTAGCTTTGCCAGATAGTGGTGCTTCCGTTTTTGATTTGCCTTTTAACGAATTATCTATCTGGCAAAAAGTAGTCAGATTATTTTTTACAGCATGGCATTGGTTTTGGACAGGCATTGGTTTGTTTAGCTTTTTAGTTTGGCCACGCAAGTTTGATATTACTCTACTTCTAGTTCGCCTTGCTCCCATATACTGCATCCTACTGTTTGTAGTAGCACTTCACCATGTAGAGCAGCGATATTTTTTTCTAGTTTATCCCCTAACATTAGTAAGTGCTGTGCACGGCGTATTTTGGTTGTGGACTTCGTGGCAAAGATTATCAAGATCTTAGAGGGGTTGCAGTTCAAATTGGCTGCCTCTCAAATACATTGTCTTGAGCAGGGCACAAGCTTTGTAACGCTCCTCGTGCGTGTCTTGCCACAAGGCTTCTAGGGTCTCGAAGACCCGTGCCACGCCTATCTGATTGGCCCATTCGAAAGGACCACGTGGATGTGCAGGCCCTAGCTGCAGAGTAATATTCAAGCTTTGGACAGAGGTACTGCCCTCTTGCAATGCGTAGCAAGCCTCATTGATCAATACACACACCATGCGAGGCGTAACCAAGCCCACCTGATCTTGTACGGCACAATAAGCAGTGCCAAGGGTAGCACAGGTGCTGGCTAGCAACGCCGCATCTTCGAGGCGGTAAAGGCTAGTTTCCAGTACTTCTCTATCCAACAGAGTGGGAAAAGCACAGACGCCAAACACCGGACCAAAGGGAGGCTCCTCCTTGTGAAAAAGCGCCGCCAAAGAAGCACGAGACGTGTCGTAGAACAGGGGCTGACGTGGCTGCTCGTAGTGTAGTTCAGGCCACGGCCGCAAGTCGAACCCGACGTCGGCGGCGCTAAGGCGAGTGCGTAGGTCGGGCGCAGCGGCGGGGCAAAAGTCGTAGGTATGGCTGGTTCCGAATTTACGGCGCAGCTCTGCTTCGATGTGCGTGCCTTCCACGATGAGTAAGTGCATAATTTCCTCTTACTTTAGCTTGAAGACAGATTTATCGTTCATCCTTTTTTACGCTGACTGCATGGCCAATACCATTGTTTTTTCCAACCAGGCTCCTGCTCCTATCGGGCCCTATAGCCAAGCTGTGCAAGCAGGCAACACTGTATACGTCTCCGGCCAAATCGCACTCGACGCGCAATCTGGGCAACTAGTTGGCAATGGCGACGTGGTGGAAGAAACCCATCAAGTGATGCGCAATTTGCAGGCGGTGCTGGAGGCTGCAGGCCTTACGCTGCGCGATGTAGTGAAGTGCAGCATCTTCGTAAAAGACCTCGGCAACTTCAACCTCATCAACGAAATATACGGCAGTTATTTTTCCACCGACTACGCCCCGGCACGCGAAACCGTAGAGGTAAGTCGTTTACCGAAGGACGTGCAAGTGGAAATTTCTTGCATTGCTGTAAAGCAATAACCACAAGATTCGGTGAGCCCGTGAGGTTGCGTTCTGCTGAAATCACTTCATTGGAATACTAATTTCACGGGCTCATTATTCTATAAATTCACTACCTCACTATTTACTTATCATGAAAGAGCTTGGACTTGGCTTGTTTATTCTGGGCCTTCTATCGTTGGTGCTGCCTTTTTTGGGAATGAAGTCCATGCTCTTGACTTGGATAGAACAGTGGGGCGCTACCACCGCTTGGCTCATTCGTGGGGGTATCACGCTACTCGGGTTGATATTGTGGCTTAGTTTCCGTAACCGCGACTAAATGCGCCCTTCCACTTCTCGTAAGGCAAGTAAGCCCCTAACCAAGCCTGCTTTCTTTCCCGCTGAAAACGTGTTGGACCGAGCGTTGCCTGCTACTATGGTGGGGCAGCAGGAATTCGAGCAATACCGGTTTAGCAACTTCGATTTCACCCGCGCCGATATATCCGGGCGGCGCTTCACCGAATGCTTGTTTGAGAACTGCAACTTCGCAGGTACTAGTCTGAGCCATGTAGCGCTGCAAAACGTGGCATTTGAGGGCTGCAAGCTTCTAGGCTTGCAATTCCATGCCTGCCGCGACATGCTGTTTGGCGTTCATTTCAGTCAGTGCCAACTTGACTATGCTTCTTTCCAAGGCAAGGTCATGCCGAATACGCGCTTCGTTAACTGCTCTTTACGTGAAGCAGATTTCACTCAGGCGGACTTAACCAATGCGGTTTTTCAAGAGTGTGGTCTGCTGGATGCCGTATTCAGTGGCACCAAGCTCAACGGTGCCGATTTCGTTACGGCCCATGATGTGGTACTAGATCCGGAGCTAAATCAGGTACGCCAGGCTCGGTTTGCGGCGCATAGCTTACCAGGGTTACTCACCAAATATGAGCTGGTGATAAGTAAGTAAATAAGAAGTACTGGCCACCCTCCTTTTCTAGCTAGTTCGTCTTCTCTGTTCACACGTACTATATCGTACCTTTGCGGCGCGTTTCTCCATCCCGGAGACCCTGCGAACTGACTGAAATATGGAAAGAGAAGTACGGGTGCGCTTTGCACCTAGCCCTACGGGGCCGCTACACATTGGCGGCGTGCGCACCGCACTGTATAACTTCCTGCTAGCTCGCAAGCTAGGAGGCAAAATGCTGCTCCGCATCGAGGATACCGACCAGAACCGCTTTGTGCCCGGTGCCGAGCAGTACATCATGGATGCTTTGCGCTGGTGCGGCATCATCATCGATGAGGGAATCGAAGAAGGTGGTCCCCACGCGCCGTATCGGCAGAGCGAGCGGAAGCCCATGTACCGCCAGTATGCGCAGCAGCTCATCAAGAGTGGCCACGCCTACTACGCATTCGATACGCCCGAGGAGCTAGATGCCATGCGGGCCCGCCTCACGGCAGCCAAAGTGCCCAACCCGCAGTACAACAGCATCACGCGCACTCAGATGCGCAATTCACTTACGCTGCCCGAAGACGAGGTGAAGCAGTTGCTCGACAACGACGCGCCTTATGTTATCCGCTTGAAAGTGCCCCGCAAAGAAGAAATCCGCTTCAATGACCTCATCCGGGGTTGGGTAGTGGTGCATTCTTCGGCCGTTGACGACAAGGTGCTGATGAAATCGGACGGTATGCCGACGTATCACTTGGCCAACATCGTGGACGACCACCTGATGGAAATCACCCACGTCATCCGCGGGGAAGAATGGTTGCCTTCGGCGCCGCTGCACGTGCTGTTATACCGCTATCTGGGATGGGAAGCCACTATGCCGCAGTTTGCCCACTTGCCTTTGCTGCTCAAGCCCGACGGCACTGGCAAGCTCAGCAAGCGCGACGGCGATAAGCTCGGCTTCCCGGTGTTCCCGCTGGAGTGGCATGGCGTTGACGCCGAAACAAGTCAGCCGACCGTAAGCAGCGGCTACCGCGAAAGTGGCTACTTGCCCGAAGCCTTCATCAACTTCCTCGCTTTCCTGGGCTGGAACCCAGGCACGCAGCAGGAGTTGTTCACGATGGACGAGCTGATTGAGAACTTCTCGATTGAGCGGGTAAGCAAGTCGCCGGCCCGCTTCGACCAAAACAAAGTCCGCTGGTACAATGAGCAGTACTTGCGCGCCAAGCCCGATGCCGAGTTAGCAGGCTACCTACTGGAGTCATTGCAAGCCCAAGGCATCAGCTGCTCCCCTGAAAAAGCCGAGCAGATTGCGGCTTTGGTTAAAGAGCGTGCCACCTTCCCTGCCGACTTGGCCCGCGAAGCGCAATTGTTCTTCCACCGTCCTAGCAGCTACGACGAGCAGGTAATCAGCAAGAAGTGGAATGCGCAAGTAGCTGGCGTTCTAGCGGCGTATGCTCAGGAACTGCCCGCTGCTTCCGATACTTCGCCCGACGGCCTAAAGGCTCTGCTCACGCAGGTAGTGGAAAGCCAAGGCATGAAGATTGGTCAAGTGTTGCAAGTGCTGCGCGTGGCCGTAACCGGTACCACTGCTGGCCCCGACCTAATGGCGGTGATGAGCATTCTGGGAGCCCAGGAAACCGCTGAGCGCATCGAAGCAGCTGTTAGTCAGCTAGTGGTTAGCTAAGCTCCTCACACTACTAAATTCTACGTTTTTGAAGGTACAAGCGCCCGGCAGCAATGTCGGGCGCTTTTGTGTTTGGGCCTATTTCTACTTAACCTAAGCTCTGGATTAACTACAGGAGGACTATTACAGAATGTGTCCTAATTCACTGATCTACATGCAACTAAATCAAAGTAATGCGCCATCTTCTATTTTGTTAGGGTAGCGGTTCGGCTCTCGCTGCTGGCTATAATTTCACAGTCTATTTCTGATTTATGCGCCTGATTGTATTTGCAGCCCTTCTATTCGGCAACCTGGCCGCCATTGCCCAAGCGCCAACGCCTCGTGTTGTTCAGAACATCGAAACCTTCGCCCGGCTCTACGGCTACGTGCGCTACTTCCACCCTTCCGATGAAGCGGCGGCCGTGGATTGGGACAAGTTGGCCGTGCTAGGCGCTCAGCACGTGGATGCCGCAAAGACCGACAATGAGCTACGCACAACCTTATTGACGCTCTTCCGGCCTGTGGCTCCTACCTTACAGCTACTGCCCATCAACAAAAAGGTCAGCTTTGCCGCGAAGGAAATCACACCTAACGACCTCAAAGGATACCAGGTGATTAGCTGGCAACACTATGGTATGGGGCAAGGCAATGCCCGCAGCATCTACCATAGCCGCCGCCTGCACCGGCCCGAAGCGCTAAAGTCAGCCGAGCCTACTTTCGGCACCCTTACTAAGGCCGTAGATGCTACAGCATATCGGGGCAAGGAATTTCGGTATACCGCCTTCGTGCGCAATGCCACTCCCGAGCAAGGTTCCGGTGCCTTGTGGGCCCGAGTCGATTTGCCAGGCAGAAAAATGGGCTTCTTCGATAATATGAATGACCGACCCATCACGCGAGGCGAGTGGACGGAATACGAAATCAAAGGCACCATCGATCCGCAGGCGGTTTCCTTGTATTTCGGCGCCATGCTAAGTGGCCGAGGGCAAGTGCAGGTAGATAAGATGCAAGTACTGGTGCGAGAAGCCGACACCTGGAAAACCGTGTTTGCCACTGATTTCGAGACCGACGCCGTTGACAAGTACCCCGAAAGTATTTCGGGCAAAGCCAACGCGAAAAGTTACACCAAGGAGTATTCGTTTGCCGTGAGTGAGAAAAGCGCCGCGGAAGGCCGGCGAAGCGTGCTCATCAGTTCCAGTAGCAGTGAGTCGGAAACAGCGAATGGATCTGATGAGGCACTTTTTGCCCGCCAAGTAGCTATTGGTGAGGTTGTGCAAGAAAATATTGGAAGCGGTTTGCGCTGTGTGCTGCCACTGGCCCTTTACGGCACCAAAGAGGCTACTTACCCAGCTGCTGACAAAGCAGAGCTAACGGCCTTGCAAGCTGCGCTAAAGCAATTGCCAGCCGCTGACCTCACCAGTAAAAGCCGAGCTCTGCGCCTAGCCGATGTAGTTATTACCTGGAACGTGTTTCAGCACTTCTACCCTTACTTCGCCTTCAGCAAGTCTGATTGGCCCGCCGCTCTACCCGAAGCATTGCGCGCAGCCTACCCCGACCAAACGGATGCCGAATACCTGAAAACGCTGCGCCGCCTCACCGCTCGCCTCCACGATGGGCACGTAGGCGTGTATTCATACGGCCGCGCCACCAATGTAAAGTATCTGCCCGTCGCCTGGGAATGGGTGCAAAACCAACTGATGATTACGCAAGTAGCAGACAACTCCTTGGCTGTGCACAAAGACGACATCGTAACGACCATCAATGGGCAGCCAGCCGCCGCTTATTTCCGCGAGGCCGAGCAATACATATCGGCGGCGACCCAGGGTTGGCTGCGGTACAGAGCCGCCTCCGAAACGGCAAGTGGTCCGGCCGGGTCTGCGCTTCAGGTGGAAGTGCTGCGCCCCGGAGCCAGCGCCACTGCCGTTACGCTGCATTTCGATCAGACGACCAATCAGTACAGTGCTACTCGGCAAGGATCGGCGTCGCGGCGTCTGTCGCCTTCTGTCTACTATCTGAACCTCGACCAGATTCCGATGGATTCAATTGATAAGCTGATGCCCGAACTGGAAAAGTCTAAAGCTATTATCTGCAACTTGCGTGGCTATCCAAAGAGCAATCATGGTCTCTTGGCGCACTTGCTTTCCCAGCCCGACACAGCTGGCCACTGGATGCGGGTGCCGCACTACATCTACCCCGACCAAAAGCAGCTAGCGGGCTACACTCCTATGGGTTGGAAATTGAAACCTAAAGCGCCGCATCTCTCCGCACGCATCATCTTTATCACCGATGGTAGCGCCATCAGCTACGCCGAAAGTTTCATGGGGTTTGTGGAGGGCTACAAGCTGGCCACCATCATTGGGCAGCCTACGGCGGGTACTAATGGCAACATAAATCCTTTCACTCTCCCTGGCAATTACCGAATTTCCTGGACGGGCATGGAAGTGCGTAAGCACAACGGCAGCCAGCACCACGGCGTAGGCATCATACCGAATATATACCTGGAAAAGACGATTCAGGGCGTGCGCGAGGGCCGCGACGAGTTCTTAGAAAAGGCAATTGAGCTAGCCAACGCGCAATAATCACAGGTCGGTTGGTGAGAAGCTATATCCTAGCTGGGGGTCGAACCTAATTTTCTCGTATCCGCTATGGGCGTCGCGCCGTACTGCTTGGTATAGAGCGGCCTCGCAACGAAAGGGAGGGCGTTTGGGAACCGTAACCACGCAGGACATCATGGCGAAGAAACCCGTTAATAAGAAAAGTAAGAACGATCCTGAAAAAAAAGCTCGGGTGCACAAGGAGCTGGAAGGGTTTGAAATCAAGATCAATCCATTAGGCGAAATAACTTCCAACTATTCTATCGAAGACATCAATACGTTCCTGAACCGCCACGTGCGCGACAAGAAGTTGGTGAACCGCGACGGGCAGTTTGGGGAAAAAGAAGACGAGGAATTTCCGCTCGAAGAAGGCGCACAAGAGCCCGAAGAGTCGGACGAGGATTTCATGCGTCGTACCAGCCGCGAAACCAAGAAGAAGGGCCCTAAAGACGAGCCCGATGCCGCTGCCGAAGCTGCCGATACCCGCGCCGAGCTACCCGACGACGTATAAGCTTAGTATCGTGTAACAATAAGAAGTAGCGCAACAAGCCCCTTAACCTGCTCGTGCAGTGTCAGGGGCTTGCTGCTATTTTAGGCCTTACATGGCCAAAGAAAAGATCTTCGCGCTACTTGTGGTGGGAGCTTGGTTTGAAATGCAGTGCTTTTACTATACTTGAAGCGGTATTTCCACCTTAACTCCTTCTACTCATGCAGTCCCACGACGTTGACTACAAAATTCTTGGCGATGATATTCAGGTACTAGAGGTCGAACTAGACCCCAACGAGACCGTAATTGCCGAAGCGGGCGCCATGGTGTATATGGAGGAAGCCATTGCCTTCGAAACCAAAATGGGTGACGGCTCGGAACCCGACCAGAGCTTGATGAGCAAGCTGTTTTCGGCGGGCACGCGGCTTATCACGGGCGAGTCGTTGTTTATGACGCACTTCACCCACCGTGGTAGTTACGGCAAAAGCCGGGTAGCATTTTCGGCCCCGTATCCGGGTACTATTATCCCACTGGAGCTGCGAACCTTGCCACAGGGTCTGATTGTGCAAAAGGACGGCTTTTTGGCAGCAGCTCGGGGCACCAAAATCAACATCCATTTCAACCAAAAGCTGGGGGCCGGCTTTTTCGGCGGAGAAGGATTCATTTTGCAAAAAATAACTGGCGACGGCCGGGCTTTTATCCACGCAGGCGGCACTGTCATCGAAAAGCAACTCAACAACGAATTGCTCCGGGTGGACACCGGCTGCGTGGTCGCCTTCGAGCCAAGCATCGACTTCAACATCACCCGGGCTGGGGGTTTGAAGTCCATGATTTTCGGGGGCGAAGGCTTGTTGCTAGCCACCCTGCGCGGTACGGGTCGGGTGTGGCTACAGTCGATGCCCGTGAAGAAGCTGATTCAGGCGCTGGCTCCAAGCGGCGGCAATGCACGGAAGGAAAGCGGCAGTGTACTAGGCAATCTGGGCGGGCTCTTCGACGAGTAAGCCAGCAGTTTGTCGAGAACACAGCTTTTTATCGGTTCAGTATTTCAAGCTGAGTGCCGCGGAGTTTGCCTCGGTCGTAGTGTTCTACCGCTGTTTGGGCCCCTTGCACATCAAACACTTTCCAATCGCCAAACCAGAAGAAATGTATTCCGTCAGGCTCGTCTATAATACGGGCCTGACCTTGGCGCTTTTTCTTGCCGCCAGCTTGGTACTCGGTGATGGAAATAAGACCATACGGTTTGCGGGCAAATTTTTCGGTGCGCTCTAGTGTACCGTCCGGAGCATAATAGCGCCACCGCCCGGCGTAGCGCCCGTGTCGGAAACGGCCTAACGCCATCGGCTGGTGCTTGGCGTCATCATAGTAAGTTGGCCAAGGTCCGTGCTGACGCAATTCTTTGTCGTAGCGACTCTGCGACCAAAAACCAATTGGCCCGTGCTTGGCAGTCGAACAAGCACCTAGCGCAAGTGCCAAGGCAAGTATGTAGGGAGCAAGACGCATTAGTCCACAAGGCAAGTAGTACGTTCTATCGGCTTCAGTTGAAGCTACGTGTGCTGTGCTTCAATATACGGGGCCAACCGAAATTCGCCCGTACTCTCGCCTGTAACTGGAACAGCTTTTCTCTTTACAAGCCCCTCCTTGTCAGACTAGTTACCTCACCAGTGAAGCAGTGATGCCGTGGGAGCCGTGGTATCAGTCAGGGCCGTTGGCTCCGGAGTAACCAAGGTTGAAGCAATGATGCCCAAACTCACTATCAATGTCAGCACAAGCAGTCCTAGCACACCCAATGTGAACCGAGAGGCCAGCGTGGAGTTTTCATCAGATAGCAAGTGACGTTTCCGGCGGGAAACGTATGGGCGAGAACGAGAGGAAGCAACAGCGGCCACGGCGGAACACAAAGAGCGTCGAACAATCCACCAATATAAAGTTAATTATTAAATAACATAGAAACGCTTTGGGCTGCTCGCTTCTTTCTCAAAGAGATACTACAATTTCTATGAAACTGCTAATATCTCTTCCAGCATTTCGCGTGAGTTACTGAGCCTCGGCACTTTATGTTGCCCACCAAGCTTTCCTTTTTGTGCTAACCAACGCTCGAATTGGCCAAGCTTAGCTACGGTAAGTACCGGAGGCACCAATGCTATATCACGGTGGCGTTTAGCATCGTAGTCAGAATTTAGTTGGCGTAAGGTAGTATCAAGCACCGCTGTAAAACGCTCGGTATCCTGCGGCGGGGTCAAAAATTCTATTAGCCACTGATGCCCGCCCCGCGACCCGTCGGCGGCCCCGGCGAAGTAGATAGGAGCTGCCGTGAAGTCGCGGACGGTGGTGTTGGTGGCTTGGCACGCCGCTGCTACTGCTGCCTCAGCATTCTCAACTACCACTTCTTCGCCGAAAGCATTCAGGAAATGCTTGGTGCGGCCCGTAATCCGGATTCGGTATGGTGCCAAGCAAGTGAAGCGTACTGTATCCCCGATTTTGTAGCGCCACAAGCCGGCATTGCTGCTCATGATGAGGGCGTAGCTCTTGCCTAGTTCCACGTCTTCTAGCGGCACGGCATGGGGTTCAAGAGAATCCCACTGATCGGCGGGCAGAAACTCGTAGTAAATACCGTGGTTAAGTAAGAGCAACAAATCCTCGGAATCGGGTTCATCTTGCAGGGCAATGTATCCTTCCGAGGCGTTGTAGACCTCCTGGTAGTGCATCTGCCCCGAAGGAATCAACTGACGAAATAGCTTTCGGTAGGGCCCAAACGCCACAGCGCCGTGCAGAAACAAGCCTAGGTTGGGCCATACCTCCGTTATATTATCGGTACCCGCTAGTTCCAGTACTCGGCGCAGCAACACAATCATCCAGGTGGGAACGCCAGCTAGTACGCGCACATCAACCTGCACTACATGACGGGCAATACGCTCAATCTTTTCTTCCCACTCATCGAGCAGTGCTAGTTCCAAAGGAGGGGTCCTGACGTGCTCGGCCCAGGTTGGCAAATTCTGCATGATAACAGCCGAAACGTCGCCAACTCTGGAGGCTGCATCTTCGGGGCGCATCGGATTGGGGGTGTGCGTACCCCCAAGCGAGAGAGTTTTGCCACCAAACACCTGGGTGTCGGGGTAATGCAGAGTCGCCAGGGCCGTCATGTCGCGGCCAGCGCGGTAATGACAGTCTTCCAGTGCTTCGCGCGTGACCGGAATGTACTTACTGCGGGCATTGGTAGTGCCACTACTCTTAGCAAACCACTGAACCTGTCCGGGCCAGAGCACGTTTCGCTCGCCGCGCAACACACGCTCCAGCATGGGGTACAATTCTTCATAGCTGCTTATTGGCACGCGCTGCGCAAATTCTCGCCCTGACACGCCATCGGCGTAACCGTACTGGCGGCCCCAATCTGTGTTTTTAGCGGTGTGCTGCAAGCTATGCAGCACTTCCTGCTGCACTTCGTGAGGGTGCTGTTGGAAGTACCTGATATCCGCTAAACGCCGCTGAACGGCCCACGTGAGGATGGTATTTAACACAGAGCTGGGAATGATGGGAAGACAGAGCGCGCAAGTTGCGTTTGTACCGTTGGTTGCGGAGGAATGTTGCCTAGAAAGACAAACCAACAACAAAACCAGCCTCCAAGAGCCTCCAGACAACGCCTACAAGTCCAGATCGAAGGGCCAAAGCAGCCTCATCAAGCTACGCTTATCTCGCGCAAGCCTGTGACTTGGCAGTTACGCTTATATCTTCCGCTTTAGCTCGAAGTGCTTACCTAAATACACTCGGCGCACCATTTCATCGGCGGCCAGTTCTTCGGCGGTGCCCGCTTTTAGCAGTTTGCCTTCAAAGAGCAGATAAGCCCGGTCCACGATACTAAGTGTCTCGTTCACGTTGTGGTCGGTGATGAGAATGCCGATGTTCTTGTGCTTCAGCTTGGCCACAATGCCCTGAATTTCTTCTACGGCAATGGGGTCAACGCCGGCAAAGGGCTCATCAAGTAGCACAAACTTAGGGTCAACGGCTAGGGCCCGGGCTATTTCGGTGCGCCGCCGCTCGCCGCCGCTTAGTACCCGACCGAGGTTTTTGCGCACGTGGGTAAGGCTAAACTCATTGAGCAGCTCTTCCACTTTGTCGCGCTGGGCCTGCTTGGGCATTTTGGTCATTTCGAGCACCGAAAGAATGTTTTCCTCCACGCTCAGATCCCGAAACACCGACGCTTCCTGGGCCAAGTAGCCAATGCCAAGGCGGGCGCGCTGGTAAATAGGCAACTTAGTGATTTCGAGGTCATCGAGGTAGATGCGACCGGAATTGGGCTTGACCATGCCCACGGTCATATAGAAAGAGGTGGTTTTGCCAGCCCCGTTGGGTCCCAGCAACCCCACAATTTCACCCTGCGCCACCGTCAACGACATGTCGTTGACCACGGTGCGGGCTTTGTATTTCTTAACTAGGTTATCGGCTCGAAGAATCATGCGGGGCAAAGGTAACTGAAGGCACGGGGATGGCGGCTACTGCTAGGTTAACGGCATTGCCGCTAGCCTAGTACGGCGTGAGTATCCGCTCTGTCTTGAATTTTAATTTGCACGTTGTAGCAAAAATGAAGATGGCCTCTTTAGGGATAGATAATACGCTACCTAACTGTAGTTCACATAGCAACGGAGTTGGAGTACAGGTACGGCTACCCACAAAATCTCTTGCAACTTACTGACACGAAAGGCTCATTCTGAATCCGACTTCTCCCTTGCTATAGCTTTTACCTTATGTCTTCACTGCGCCGATTTAGTATCTACTTGCTTGCACTGATTTTCATAGGGGCCGGAATCTTGCATTTCGCAGCACCTAGCCCCTACCTGCGCATTATGCCACCCTATCTGCCGGCACCGCTGCTGCTCGTGTACGTGAGTGGGGCAGCCGAAATAGCGGGCGGCTTAGGACTGCTCTTCCCAGCTACGCGGCAGGTGGCCGGTGTGGGCCTTGTCTTGCTATTAGTCGCTGTATTTCCAGCGAATGTGTACATGCTTCAAGCGCACGGAGCGGGCTTGTCGGTGCCGATGTGGGCGCTGTGGCTGCGGCTGCCGTTGCAGCTCGTGCTAATTGCTTGGGTGTGGTGGAGTAGCCGAGCTAGGTTCCAAAGAGCAAAAGTAAGATAACCCACAGCTTTACAGCCCGGCTTTATATTTGAACGATTCTATGCTATATAAAACTTCGAAAACGGTTCGTCTGTGCAGCAAGGGAATTGACTGATAACTGCTTTTCTAGTAATACCGATTGACATATCGGCACAAGTTATTACCGACGCTACCAAGGCCACTGCTGCTCGCGATTCTCTTTTCAGCCAAGTAGCTATAGCCCGTCAGCAAATTGAACAGAAAGCAGGAAGAGTTATCACAAAAGCCCATCGGGCGGGAGCCCGCCGCATTACTGTCAAGAGCTACTATGCAGCTCCTCCGTCCGCTAATCGAACATCAATTACAAAGTTCGCCTTGGCATGGGAGCATAAAATAGTGCATCGCCGCAACGGCTCTAGCCGAGAGTTGTTCACAGCTTACCTTTCGAACGGGATGAAGACGATCCAAGAGCGTCGGCACAACGGCGAGGTGACGTGGCTATGGCTGCAGAATTACAAAGACGTCAACCTGCTCCAGCAGCCAACACGTGAACTTAGCGGTACCTATGCCGACAGGCGGTACCTGCGGTGGGACGGCAAAACTATATGTTGCCTACTCGACTCCCCACACCCTAAATTGGTGCAGGGATGAACTTGCTCGCTAAAATGCGGCTTCGCTACTCCCAACGAATATCCTTTACCCGCAGCTGTAAGGTTTTGACTCCGCGGTACTCGTTGATTTCCACCGTGTAGCACACGCTAAACGGCTCACCTTCTAGGATGCGTGGCAGATGCTCCGCCAAGCCAAAGCCAATGGCGTCGAGTACGTGGTGGCCGTCTTGGGTGAGGGCCAGCTTAAGGTGCGACTGACCTACCACGCGAGCCGAGCTAGGTGCAGCGTACACGTTGCGGGCCATGAAGGTTGGGTTGGTATTGCCGGGCCCGAAAGGCTCCATTTGGCGGAGCAGGTTGTAGAAGCCGTTGGTTACTTCGCTCAGCTCCATTTCAGTATCGATGTCCACCGGCGGAATCATTTGCTCGGGCAAGATGCGGCCCGCCACCACCCGCTCGAACTTGGCCCGGAAAGCCGGTAGATTCTCAACGGGCAGCGTGAGACCCGCGGCGTACATGTGCCCTCCGTATTGGTCGAGCAGGTCGGCGCACTCTTCTATGGCCTGGTGTACATCGAAGCCAGCCACCGAGCGGGCCGAGCCGGTGGCTTTGCCATTGCTGTGGGTCAGGATGATGGTGGGGCGGTAGTACTTGTCGAGGCAGCGCGAGGCCACTATGCCAACCACTCCTTTGTGCCAGTCTTCCTTGTAGAGCACCGTGGTATGCGCATCCTGGAAGAGCGCATCGGCCTCTATCATATCCAAGGCCTCCTTGGTAATGCTCGTGTCGAAGCCCCGGCGCTCTTGGTTGGTTTTGTCGACTACTGATGCTTTCTCGAAGGCCTCTTCTTTGCTGGCAGCCAGCAGCATAGCTACCGAGCGCTTAGCGTCGCCCATACGACCAGCCGCATTGATACGCGGCGAGAAGCCGAAAACCAAGCTGCTGATGTTCAGTTCTGTGGTTTGCAAACCGGCTAGCTCGCGCAACGCATCGAGACCAGGGCGTTGTGGCCGTGCCGGATCGTTGAGCAGGCGCAGGCCGTGGTAGGCAAGCGTCCGGTTTTCGCCCATGATGGGCACGATATCAGCCGCGATACTTACGGCCACCAAGTCAAGCAGATCGTAGAGGGGTTCCTCATCCAACCCCTGATCTTCGGTGAAAGCCTGCATCAGTTTGAAACCAACGCCACACCCCGACAAGTCCTTGAACGGATAAGCGCAGCCCGGGCGCTTAGGGTCGAGCACGGCTACAGCATCAGGTAGCTCGGTGCCCGGCAAGTGGTGGTCACAGATGATAAAGTCGACGCCTCGCTCGTTGGCGTACACCACTTTATCCACAGATTTCACGCCGCAGTCGAGGGCAATAATAAGGGCGAAGCCATTGGTCGCGGCAAAGTCAATACCAGCTTCCGATACCCCGTAGCCTTCTTTGTAGCGGTCAGGTATGTAATAGTCGATGCGCTCGGGGCCGAAAAAGCGGCGCAGGTAGCTGTACACCACTGCTACGGAGGTGGTACCGTCCACATCATAATCGCCGAACACGAGCACCTTTTGACCGCTGTGCAGGGCCTCGGTGAGGCGGGCTACAGCGCGGTCCATGTCGCGCATTAGCAAGGGATTGGGCAGTTCCCGTAGGTTTGGTCGGAAATACGCTCGGGCCTCCTCAAAAGTGCATATATCGCGCTGGCAGAGTAGCGCTACAATGGTTTCCTTCACGCGCAACGCGTCAGCCAGAAACTGAACCTTTTCAGCATCGGGCGCAGGTTTGCGAATCCATCGTTTTTCCATGAGTACAGGCAGGAGGCCGGGGCAGTATTATCTTCAAAAGTACGAAGAAAACCCCGCCCGCCTAGTTGTTAGCTGCCTACTACATCCCGGAACATCTAGTTTTGTGCTATGTCCAACCTACGCGAATTCTTCCGCAAATACAGCCAGTACGTTGTCTCCGACGGCCTGATGTTCTTGTTTTTCAGGTAAAGCGAGTGGCGCGTAGCACTACAAACTATCTCCCCGCAGCTTTCTGAACCGCTTACGAGCTTCTGCTACATATATACTGCCCGGATACTTTACCAGAAATTGATTGTATAGCGTTTTTGCCTGCTCTTTGTCTTGCAGGTTTTCTTCTTGAATGCTAGCCAGCAAAAACATGGCGTCGTCGCTCAGTACATCGTACTTAGGGTTTGTCGTGATTTTCTCGAGCGTAGCTACTGCCGCACGGTAGTCGCCGGTACGCCGCTGCAACTGAGCCTTTAAGTACCAAGCATCGTCTTGCAGGGCGTGGCCTGGGTATTTCTGCAGCAGTGCATCGAGGCCGCGCAACGCTTCGGTAAGTTTGTTTTGGAACACAAGCTGCTCCACGGTGGCATAGTCGCGTAGTGCTACGCCCGCAGTATCCATAGCCGTGTTGTCGGTGATGAGCAGACTAAGCTGCATAGCGTCGTTGGCAATTTCGCGCGTGGTAGCTTCCTTCAGGATATCGAGGTGGCTTTTGGCCAGCTTGAAGTCGCCAGCGAAATAGCTGAGGCGAGCGTTGCGCAGCTTGGCTTCGTATCCTAACGGCGAATCCTTGTGCGACTTTTCCACCTGCGAGTACAGCAAGGTGGCTTCCCACGGCTCGGCCCGCAGCAAGTAGATGTCCGCTAAGTTGATTTTGGCCTCATCCACTACCTCAATGCTGGCGCGGGGCATGTCAATCACTTCTTGCAGCAGAGTTATAGCCTTGTCCTTCTCGTCGAGTTGGAAAGCGTGCAGCACCGCCATGCTACGTAGTACGGGGGCAGTCTGGGGCGTACGACCTAGCTCAGTCAGTACCTGCTGATATTGCACAATAAGCTCCCGAATTTTGGCGGGGTCAACGGGATAAGTTTCGCGCACCTGCGCTTCTCTTGACTGCACGAGGCGCTGGCGGGCAGAGGCGTAGAAAGGTCCACCCTTGTACTCGCGCAGCACGTATTCGTAGCCGCTGATGGCGGTTTCGTAGTCTTTGTTGTATTGAGCAATGGAGGCCAGATCCATCACGCGGCTTCCTTCTGTGCGGCCACGGCGGTCGAGGGCTTTGGCCTGCACCAGCGCGCCCGTGAAGTCCCGACGCTGGACTTGCAGCCACAGCAGCAACTCGCTGTACACGCTCCGGTCGGGGTACTTCTGTACATTGGTTAGCAGCTGGCGCTCTAGAGCATCAAAGTCCTTGTCATTCTGAAGGCTATTTTGCAGCATATTGCGCACGAAAGGCAGTTGCTGCTCGTCGTCTTGCACGAGGCGTAGGGTTTCCGCCATGAGCTTTTCGGTGTTGCCGTTCTGCGTATAGAGCTGCACGAGTTGCGTGCTGAACTCCAAGTCGTTTTTGGCCAACTCCCGGCCGCGCAGATACGTCTTCTCCGACCACTCGGGCAGGTTGCGGCGACTGAACTCAGCAGCAACGGGCAGTACCTGCGCGGAAGTGAGTTGGCTAACTACTTTCTCGTATTGCTTGGTGGCAGTTCCTTGGTCGCCGGAGGCCGCGTAGAGGGCACCTAGTGACACCCCGTAGCCTCCCTCCTCGGGATGCTGGCGAATAGCGCGCTTCACTAGTTTCTCAGCGTCTTTGTAACGCTTAAGGCCCTGCAAGGACGCGAGGTAGTCGGGTAGTATGGCAACTGATGTTTGCGCGTCAGAGGGTAGCTTACTAAAGAGAAAGGCGGCCTTCTCATGCTCTCCTTTGCGGGTATATTCTTTAGCCAAAGTAACATTGCCAACATCTTGCTGGGCCTGAAGCGGCGCGGTGCTAAGTAGCAGAAAAGAGAACAGCAGGCTGGGAAGACGACGCATAGAAACAGGATAAGCAGCAAGTGACAACGGACGTGAAAACAAACGGAAGCGCCGCCAGATTCATTTCAAGATAAGCAGGAAATCCGACGCAATTCTCTCTACTACTTTCGTTGCGTTGCTCATCTCTTCGTAGCCTAGCGGCATTCATCAAGTTGAAAACAAGCTGGCTTGCAACGAAATCAACGCACATAAAAAAAGCCGCTTCTCTGGAAGCGGCTTTTTAGTTTCAAGTAACAAGGCTTAAAAGAACTTGTTGCGCTCGTCTTTGATGTTAGCGTTGGCTTTCACGGCTTCGTAGATCAAGCCATCAGCGCGGCCTACCCGCTGGTCGGTTAGCTGCTTGCGTACAGCAACTATGTCGGAAGGAGCAGTAGGTTTCTGTACGCTTACTGGCTCTACTATCAGCACACCTTGCTCGCCCTGGATAGGAGCCGACTTCTGGCCGGGCTTCAGACCAAAGGCTTTGCCCACTGCTAGTGGCTCGCTGCCCAGGCCCGGAATCGTACCCGAACCTAGTACCACGCCCTCGGCCGTCTTCACTTGGGCAGCCGAGCCGTACGTGCCAGCTATCTGCTCCAAGGTGCCGGTTTTGCCGGTTAGCTTGCCAATGATTTGCTTGGCTTTCTCTTCGTTGCGCACGGCAGCAGTTAGCTCTGGCCGCAGGCTAGCTACGTCGGCAGTGCCCTTGCTCCGCTCCCCGGTCAGGACGGCTACCACGTACTGGTCACCTATTTCAAACACCTCGGATACGTCGCCGACTGCAGTTTTCTTGCCAGCCGTGCCATAAGCCCAACGCACAATCTCGCGAGCACCTTGCAGGCTGTTTACTGCTTGGTCGCCGCGGCCAAGACCTTTTGCTTCCTGCTTCTGCAAGTTCTTTTCTTTGGCAACCACCTTGCGGAACGACTCTAAATCGGTGGCTTCGCCTTTCAGCGTTTGAGCCCGAGTGTAAGCCGCTTCACGCGTAGCTTCCGATGGCTCCATCTTCTTCTGCACAGTAGCCAACTGATACGTCTGCGTAGTTTTGGGCGCCGTGATTTTAATAACGTGGTAGCCGAACGAAGTCTTAACTGGGTTCGGCAGCAAGCCAGTAGAAGTAGCCCCAAAGATGGCCTTCTCGAATTCGGGTACCATACGGCCCTGCTGGAACCAGCCTAGATCACCACCGGTGTTTACGGTGCCGTCGGTGCCATACTGACGAGCCATAGCGGCAAAATCAGCACCGCCCTTAATATCAGCTAGCACTTTTTTGGCTTTAGCTAAAGCAGCGGCCTCCGCCTCTGGCGTGTTACCTTCGGGCTTGATGAGAATGTGGCTAGCCCGGGCCGAGGGTTGGCCGCCAGCTTTTTCACCGGTTACTTTGATTAAGCTGATCGTGCCATTCTCGGCATATGGGCCATATACCTTACCTACCGTGAGAGGCAGCTGCTGACGCAGCTTCTCTGGCATATCAGCCGGTGATACGAAAGCGTGGTTGTAAGGCTGATCGGAGTTAAGTTTTACAAACAACGAATCGTTGGGAGCCGAGGCAAATTGCGTGGCCAGTTGGGCAACGGTTTGCTGTACAGCCGCCGTATCTTCCTTGGAAGCCACCACCGGAATAGTTACGTACTCGATGCTGCGGCCGTCTTCTACTTTGTAGCGACTCTTGTTCTTGTCGAGGTAAGCTTGCAGTTGGTCGTCCGTCACCTTCACCGCCGAGTCGGAGATAGAGAAATACGGAACGAACAGGTAGCGCATGCTCGCCCGGGTGTTTTGGTTTTCGTCGAAACGCTTGGCTTCGGCAGTCGTTACGTAGGTGCTTAGCTTGATCAGGTTGTTGTACTTCTGACCCATGCGCTCCGGCCCTAGGTTGGCTTCGAAGTTCTGCCAAGCAGCCTGCGCATCGGGTGGCAATTTGTCGAGGCCTTGCAGGTACTGAATAATTTTGGCGCGGTCGAACTGCCCGGTCTTTGGGTCAGTAAAGGCCTGCCGAATGCTGGGGTGAATGTTGCGGCCTTGTACCATATCCGTCAGTTCGTCGTCGGATACGGCCAACCCAAGCTTATCAAATTCCTTTTGGAAGGCAATGCGGTAGATGGTCTGGTTCCACGCCTGATCGCGCAAGTAGCCCATAGCCTGCTCGTCGGGCTGGCGGCCTTGCTGCTGCACAAACGACTGCTTGGCTTGCTCCAACGCGTTGTTGAAATCCGTCAGTTCTATCTTCTGGCCGGATACTTCGCCTACTACGTTTTGATTGCCGCCAAACAAGCGGTTTTTCCCCCTATCAGGTCGCCGCCCACAATGAAGAGCAGCATGCCAATGGCAACAGTACCAACGGCCCAGCCTGATTTTTCCCGAATCGTGTTAATTAATGCCATTTACTTGAAAAAAAGCACAGTAGGTTAAAGCGTAAAGAGTCGCAAAATAATCAGAAAAAGGCGAAAAGGCGTCATGCTGCACTTAGCGAAGCAGTTGGCTTGTGGAGTAGAAGTTGTTTACCCCGTGGGCCAGTTGCTTCGCTAGGCGCAGCATGACATTGTTCTATACTCTTGATTGCCATAGCCCGCCTAACCGCGGCGCTTGTTGCGCGGTACTGGCTTGGCATTAGTTGTTGGCTGTTTTACTGGTGTTTTAGGTGTTGTTTTTTCCTCTTCTTTTGCCTTCAGATACCGAAACAGCATCACGCAGCTAAACGATACCATGAACAACCAATAGTTGTCGCGCAACGCGTTTTTATCGTTTTGCAACACGGTTTCGTAGGCTCCAATCACAAACGAAACGACACCAACCGAAAACAAAACGGTGCGCAACAAAGCTTTATCGAATTGCATGGCTGCTACTGAGGAGTGGTACTAGCTGACTCAACAATGAACTGACCAGCTGGCCGCTTGAAGAGGTAACGACTTGTAGTCATGTTATAAAACAAGCCGTAGCCCGTTAAGGAGTCGGTGGGCGTCACGAACTGCGCGAAAGTAGCGGAGTCGGTGTAGACCACGTTTCTTTGCTTGTCGTAGAACAGCTCCTCGGTGTACATGCGCTGTTGCTTCTCCTCGTTGTTTACTCGCACGTTGCCACGCATCGTGTAGAGGTTCTTCACCTTCTCGTATTTGCAGTACTTGCCGCTCAGCTTGTTTACTACTTTCTGCCCGCTCTTATCGAAGAAAGTTACCTGTAATCCTTTCGGGTAGAGTTGGTCTCCATTTTCAAATTGCTGCTCAAGTGGAGCAGTGTACCGGACTTGCAGCTTGGCAGAGTCGCTGTACAAAGTCAGCACATTCGTTGACTCCAACAACGGCCCATTATACTTCACTGGCTCCTTGGCTTGCGGCTCGGCTTTTTTGCAGCCAGTAGCCAACGAACCCGCTAGCAGCAAGAACAGAGCCGCGCGGGAAGGCAACGAGTGTATCGAGTGAGAAGTACGCATGGGTAGGATCGGCAGCTTATTCAATCCGACGCTTAATAAACCAACGGTTGTTAAGCGAAATTCCCAACTGTGCCCGGATGTAGTCTTCTTTGATGTTTCGCTCTTCACTACCACTCACCCGGTTCACATCGGTGTTGCCGCGCTGTCCATAGGTGAAGCCTAAACTAACCGTGGTAGCTTCGAGTGGCGAAGCCGATACAGGCAGCGAGAAGCCCCAGCTGATAGCCCGGTCGTAGAGGGTTTGGCCCGCAGGACGGTAAGGCATCTGAGCCATCGAAATACCGACCCGATACGTTACGCGTTTGAAATAATTATCAACAGAAGTAGGGTCGGGAACATACTCCCCGCCCAACGCCGCCCGAAACGTGTTGCTCAAGGGCACGGCAGCGGTACCACCTTGCTGGTTGAACGACCGGAATTTCGACCACTCCTGCTGCGCCACGTCCGCGTTGATCGACCAGTTTTTGTTGTTGTCGATGCTGATGCCAAATTGTGCTAGCGCGGGCACTACAGCATAACCTGTTTGCTGAGCCAGAGTATCAGCTCGGGTACCACTTAATTGGCTGCCATCCGGGTTCTGAGTTTCTTGGGTCTGCAGTCGGTCGCCACTCAGGTTGGTTTGGAAAGCATAGACGCTCCCTACATTGTAGTTCAGCTTGTCGTTAAACTTACCGCGGTAGTGAAGGCCACCCCGGAATTTGAAGTCGGAGTAGTGGATATGGTCGATCAGTACCGCTCGGGTGTCAGTCAAGGGATTAGCTACCTGCACCTGCGTTCCGGTCGATAAATCGATACTGCCGAAGATGTACGAAGCTGTCAGCCCCGCCGACAAGCCTTTTGCCAACCGAATACCTTGTCCGAAGTACGCTTCCGTCAAATCTCCCTGACCCATGTAGCGGTACTGTACCGGCGTCTGGCTTAAATCACTCAGCACACTCGTTTGCACCGATTCGTAATCTACGGAGCTGAAGGGCTTAAGGCCAATAGCGGCTCCCCAACGCGTAGAGAGTGGCACGGCTAGCGCAAAGTACCCGAGCGTAGCGCTACCCGTCTTCTGCGACTGAATATTGTTGCGCACCGTTTTGTACTGGCTGTTCACGGCCACCTCCCACGTAGTGCGGTTCATGTAGTACAGCAAAGCCGGGTTCAGGTCGTTAACTTGCACCCCGTTGGGCGCGGCCAAGCCGGTTCCTCCCATGCCCGTTTGCCGGACACCACCTGCATTAAAATACGTGTCGCCTAAACCTAAGCGAGAGTATGGCGAATTGCCGAGCCGTTGGCCTTGGCTGCGGGTGGCAACTCCGAGACTCAACAGCGTTAGTCCCAGCAGCCCAGCGTATTTAGAGTTCAACATTGTAAGCTAATATGCGGTGGAGCCCTATCAACACAAGCTCCGGAATGGCAAAGATAAGGCCTTTCAACCGGGGTTGGAAAAAGCCAGCATCGCCGCCGGCCAATACCACCCCAAGTTCCGGAAATTGCTCCCGGTATCTGTCGATCAGTCCGTTCACTTCGGCAGCGGCTCCATTCAGCACTCCACTTTGGATGGCTGCTGTAGTGTTGTCGCCAGTCAGAGGAACAGGAGCTTCCAAGTTAGAAGGCAGTTCCACCAACGGCAAGCGCCCGGTAAACGTATGTAGCGCCCGAAAACGCAGCTGTAATCCGGGTGCAATACTACCGCCCCGGAACGTGTGCCCACCCTCCACCAAGTCGCACTTGATGGCCGTACCCGCGTCCACGATGAGCGTATCTTGATTAGGTCGGCGCCAAGCTGCACCTACCGCCGCTGCCAGCCTGTCGGCCCCAAGTGTGTGTGGAGTGGCGTAGGCATTTTGCAATGGTAATGGCGTAGTTGCCGGACGGAATTCAAGTACCTCCCCCATCAATTCCGCCTTCAGCAGGCTTGCCCATTCAGAGGTGGTAGCAGTTACCGACGATATAATGGCATGCTTGGGTGTGAGGCGCCGGATGGCGACAGTTAACTCATCAAGCGTACAATCAGCTGTTTCAATCAGCGCATCGTCTTCAAAGCAGCCGTACTTCACAGCCGTATTGCCGATGTCGAGGGTAAGCGTGCGCACGAGTAGTGTATAAAAGGGAATAGGTGGCAAGTGAGGAGGCGACAGAGTAAGAGTTAGTTACTGCCATCAGCCGTCAAGTGGAAGAGAGTATTTAAGCTGACAAGGTTGCGTTCCGAGCGGAAATACTTCGGCAACTTTATTTCTATACTTTTCAACCTAATGGCTACCACCTCCTCACCCGTCACTTCTTACATGAAGTATTTCAGGCGAATAACTTCTTTCTCGTTTAGGAAACGCCATTTACCGCGTGGCAAGTCCTTCTTGGTAAGGCCAGCGTACTGCACCCGGTCCAGCGAAACCACTTCATAGCCTAAGTGCTCGAAGATGCGCCGCACAATACGGTTGCGACCAATGTGGATTTCAATGCCCACGAAGTGCGCGTTGCCTGCTACTACTGCTACGTCGTCTACTTCCGCTTTGCCATCTTCCAGTTCCAGACCAGCTGCAATCTGTCCGAGGTGCTCTTCCGTCAGTGGTTTGCTAAGTTCTACCTGGTAGATCTTTTTGTTGCGGTGCGAAGGGTGAGACAACTTCTGCGCTACTTCGCCATCGTTGGTGAAAAGCAACAGCCCGGTGGTGTTGCGGTCAAGGCGACCAACTGGGAAGATGCGCTCTTTCGAAGCTTCCTTCACCAGTTCCATCACGGTACGGCGTCCTTCCGGATCGTCGGTAGTGGTGATGAAATCTTTCGGCTTGTTGAGCAACACGTACACCAATTTCTCTCGGTTGAGGTTGGTTTTGCCGTACTGCACGGTATCCGTGGGTTGCACCTTGTAACCCATCTCGGTTACTACCTGTCCATTTACCTTGATTTCGCCGGCTGCAATTAGAGCATCGGCATCACGACGCGAGCAAATACCAGCATTGGCAATGTAGCGGTTCAAACGCACCTCCCCATTTGCCGTATCCTCTTCCTCGCGGCGACGTTTGTTGCCTCTGGTTTTGTCTTGCTCGTAGTGCTTCAGGTTCTTGTAATCGGGCGCTTGCCCGGCTACGTCACCGCGCTTCATCTTATCGGCACGGTTGGGAGTTGAGGCATCACGCCCCGGACGATTGTCAGGACGCAAGGTACGCTCGGGGCGTTCGGCACGCTCCCCGAAAGGCCGAGCCGGGCGGTCGCTCCGCTCACCATATGGACGGGCCGAACGCGACTCACTGGAACCTTGGCTGTCGGGCCGGTTACCGTAGCCTCGCTCCTGCGGACCACCGAAAGCACGACTAGCACCGAAGCCACCTTCGCGCTGCTCGCCGGTGCTACGGTTGCCGAAGCTGCGCCGCTCCCCGGTGCTGCTACCAAAGCCGCCTTCGCGCCGCTCATTGTAGTTGCCACGGGGGCGCTCTTCGCTGCTTTCGCGGCGGGCTGGGCGCTGCTCTTTTTCCTCACCAAATTCATCTGGACGGCCTCGGAAATCAAATGGTCGAGCAAGCCGAATAGCACGGTCTGGACCAAGTTCTTCGGCGGGGCGTGGCTCTCGGTTGAAATCTGACTCGCGTGGGGCAGCAGGCGTTGGTTTGTCTTTCAGATTAGGATCCGTCTTAACAAACTTACGGTTCCGCTCACCCGGATTTCCGCGGGGTACAGCAATATCGCCTTCTCGCCGATAAGGCTGCCCGTTCCAAGTCTTCTTTGGCTCAAACGGTCGGGCTGGGCGCTCCTCATTGTTGCGTGTACCACCACCATAGCCACCTGGCCGCCGGTCATCGTCGCGGCGTGGTGCACTGCGGTCGAATGACCGGCCTGATCCACCCTCCTGCCGGTTGCCGTAGGGCCGGCTCCCACTGTTGCTTTCGCGGCCTTTATAGCCACCACCCGAGTTGCTTTCGCCACCACGGTTGAAGCTACCGCTGGCAGGCTTACCGAAACCTCCAGTGCCAGTACCGAACTTCTTAGGACCACCAAACCCACCAGGCCGGTCGCCAGTGCTACGGCCAAAATTAGAGCGAGGCGCGGAACCACTGTCACGGTTGCTGTCACCAAAGCGTGGGTTGCCACCAGACCGCTCGCGGTCATTGGCACCGCCAAAACGTGGCGCATCTCCACGGCCCGGCCGGTCAGCACCGGGACGAGGCGTACTGAATTTCTGATAAAAACCGGAGCCGGTGTTGCCGGAAGATGGCCGCTCAGTGCGACCACGGCGGTTAGGGGTATCGCCGGAGTTATGTTTCTTGCCCATGGTTGCAAGTATGTGTTCCGTATCGCTACGGTACGAATGAGAATTTGTGAATACTATAAGTTACGGCTTATTCGCGGCTAACGAAAGACCGCTGAAAACAGTGCCCGGACTAGCAGCCCGTCCTCCACGCATGGAGAAGCCGGCCGGTAGTCCGGGCATCGTGTAGTGGCAGTTTGTCGTTAGTCGCGACGAGCCATCTTAGCTTCGATTGAGTGCTGGGTGTGAGGAACAGCACGCAGACGCTCTTTCGGAATCAGCTTGCCGGTACCAATGCACACGCCATAGGTACTGTTTTTGATACGCACCAGTGCGTTCTCAAGCTGTTGGATGAACTTCATCTGACGCGAGGCCAACTGGTTCAAACTCTCCTTCTCAGCAGTGTCTGCTCCATCCTCGAGTACCTTCGACGACGAAGCCGTATTGTCGGTACCTGAATCATTTTTGCGGCTCAAGGTTTCTTTAATAAAGACAACCTCTTTGCGGGCGGCGGTCAGCTTTTCCTGGATGATTTGCTCGAATTCGGCCAAATCCTCCCTGGAATAGCGCATAGTTTCGTCACTCATGTCGGGTAAGAAAAAGTAAACTAGGATTGGACAATGAAGAGGCTGCCGGCAGAACCGACTAGATTCCTGGATGTGGCCTGAACAGCAATACAGGCAATTTAGTTTACCCGAATTTTATGCCATATCTGGCTTTCATCCTAACCAAGCTTTTAGACCTGGCTATTTTCGGGCGCAAAGCTACGCTTTTGTCTGATAAGTACTGTAATATATTACGGAAGCTTAACATTGCCAACCGTTCGGATAAGTCTAAAAGCCAAGCATATGAATGGCGGCTACTGCGCCCTCCACTCCTTTATTTCCGTGCTTGCCTCCGGCCCGGTCCCACGCCTGCTCTAGCGTGTTTGTGGTTACTAGACCAAAGATAACTGGCTTGTTGAACTTGAGTCCCACGTTGGTGATGCCATTCGCTACTGCGTGGCAGATATAATCGTCGTGCTTGGTCTCGCCTTTTATCACTACGCCCAGGCAAATGACAGCGTCTATCTCTTCGTGTTGGGCTAGCAACTGCGCTCCTAGCGTTAGCTCAAAGCTCCCGGGCACTGTATTGCGGAAGATGTTCTCTTCTTTGGCCCCGTGCTTAATGAGCGTGTCGTACGCACCTTTGGCTAGTGTATCGGTTATTTCCCGATTCCACTCGGCTACCACTAAGCCGAAGCGCTTCTCGGAAATATCAATGAACTGGTCGGAAGTATACTCGCTTAGGTTTTTCAGCGATGTTGCCATAGTAGGATTTGTTGCTTGAGTTCTTGCCGCCAAAGGTACTCTTGCTACCGATAAGGACACTATAGCTGCTTCTTGGATCATTTGGTGTATAAGAGAAAAGGACGGCCTGAGGGCCGTCCTTTTCTGCTTTCTGCTTTCAATAGAAGCTAAGCTACTTGCTAGCGGTAAGACCTTCGGCGCGGGCCTTGTATTGACGCGCCTCGGCTACCTCAAATGAATTAGGATAGTCCGTCAGGATCCGGTCATAAGCTTTGGCTGCTCCTTCGTAGTTTTTGGCTAGCTCAAGTGCGGTAGCTTGCTTCATCAAGTAACCGGGAGTGAACTGCTCACTAGCATTGTGGTTGGCAGCCTTTTCATAGAAGTCAGCCGCCTCTTTGTACTTGTTCTGCTCCAGGTTAGCATCGCCTAGCAAAGCATAAGCCCGCGCTTGAAGCAGCAAGTCGTCCGACGAGAAATCCTCTAGGTAATCAGCCGCCGCTTTATACTGGCCTTGCTTGAGCGCAGCCACACCCGCATAGAAATTGGCTAGGTTGCCTGCTTTAGTGCCACCATACTCATTAGCAATAGATTCCAGCCCAACATACTGGCCGTCGCCTTTCATTGCCTTCTTCAGCGAATCAGCTTCCCAGTAATTCACGGCTTGGAACATGGCCGCCTGGGCCTTGGTGTCTTGCGAACTACGCCAAGTGAAAAAGGCAAATGCTCCTACCACTGCTAGTACCAACACTGCGAGCAAGCCGAGCAGGATGCCTTTCTTACGACGCAAGAAATCCTCCGTTTCTACTAGCCGAGTAGCCAGAGCATCTGGGTCCTCTAGCAGCGGATGCTCGGGTTATAGCTTTCAATGGGTTGCAGCGGATCGGCCGCAACTTGCTGTTGAGGCTGACGGGCGCCGGGGGTTTTACCCGTATATGGAATCTTCGACATGAGGTAATTGCTAAGTCATCAACGGCCGAAGCCGGGTGCGTCTCCGCATCTGAATACTAGTCGCGGATGTAAGGATAGTCTTGCTGCACATACACGTCCTTGTACAGCTCGTCTGCGCTTGGGTACGGTGAAGTTTCAGCGAAATCAACCGACTCCTGTACCCGTGCCTTTATCTTCTCGTCAATGGCGGTCAAGTCTTCCTCGGTAGCCATGTTGTTCGTAAGGATCGTATGGCGGACTGCTTCGATAGCATCGCGCGAACGGTAGTCTTCTAGTTCTTCCTTGGTGCGATACTTGGCAGGGTCACTCATCGAGTGGCCTTTGTAGCGGTAGGTCTTGAACTCCAAGAACGTTGGGCCTTCGCCTGCGCGAGCACGCTCAGCCGCACGAGCTACCGCATTGTGTACGTCTTCTACGTTCATGGCATTCACGGGCTCCGAAGGCATGTCGTACGACTCACCTAGCGTATACAGCTCCGTTACATTGGAAGTACGCTGCACGGATGTACCCATAGCGTAGCCATTATTTTCCACCACGAAGATGACTGGTAGCTTCCAGAGCATGGCCATATTGAAAGCTTCGTGCAGAGCGCCTTGGCGTACGGCACCATCGCCCATATAGCAGATGCAGAGTTTGCCAGTCTTGTTGTATTTCTCGGCAAATGCCAGCCCGGCTCCTAACGGAACTTGACCACCCACGATGCCGTGACCACCAACAAAGTTCACCTCCTTATCAAATATGTGCATAGAGCCACCTTTGCCTTTCGAGCAACCTGTAGCTTTTGCAAACAGTTCAGCCATGATAGCATTTGGTGAAGTACCTAGCGCTAGCGGGTGAGCGTGGTCGCGGTAAGCCGTGATCCATTTATCGCCTTTGGTAAGGGCCGATACGGCTCCAGCTACACAGGCTTCTTGCCCAATGTAGAGGTGGCAGAAACCTTTAATCTTCTGTTGACCGTACAGCTGACCAGCCTTCTCCTCGAACTTCCGCATGAGCTGCATTTGCTCGTACCAAGTCAGGTACGTCTCTTTTGGAAACTCTGGATTGGCTGGGCTGCTTGCCTTCGGAGAGCCCGTAGCAGCTTCTGCTTCGGGGTTGGAAGGGGGCAACATAGGATCTGGCTGCCCTACCGTTTCGGCTGCAGCTTCATTGGGCTTGGATGCGGCTTTCGTAGTCGACGATTTTTTCGTCGAATTGGAAGCCTTGGGGCAGCCTTTACTTTCGTCTCCGCCATCTTGCTTTCAGTTATTCGCGTTTGGGATGCGAAAGTACGTAAAAGGATTGCAATTACGAACCTCGCATGATTCTAGAAAACCTACAGTTATTGTTCTTCAAAAACTATAGCGAAGCTAATCTCCGCCTCTCTCCGCGTATCAATTGTTTTGTGGGTGACAATGGTAGTGGCAAGACTAACCTGCTTGACGCTATCCATTACCTTTCCCTCACCAAAAGCGCTTTCTCCACTGCTGATACGCAAAGCATAAAACAGGACGAAGAGTTCTTTGTGGTGAAAGGAAGATTTCAGCGTACTCCAGAAGACCCTGCCCTTCCCTCGTCGCCCCTTTCTCCTGAAGTTATTCAGGTTAGTCTGCGGGTCGGTCAGAAGAAAGCGGTAACACATGACAAGCAACCTTATGAACGCATATCCGACCACATCGGTCGATATCCGGCCGTACTTATTTCTCCCTATGACACCGACCTTATTCGGCAAGGCAGTGAGGAACGACGCAAGTATTTTGACAGCCTTATCTCGCAGCTCGACCATGAATATCTAGAGCTGCTTATTGCCTACAACCACATCTTACGACAGCGCAACTCACTGCTTAAGCTGGCTGCCGAGCGGCAAGGTGGCTACGACCGAGAATACTTACTCGTACTAGATGAGCAACTCGTGCCGGCTGGGCAAAAGATTATAGAAGCTCGTCAACAATTCCTTCAGGATTTCACGCCAGTTTTCCAGCGCCACTATCAGCAGCTCGCCGACAGCCGAGAGGTTGTTACGCTTGATTATAAAACGCAATTACTCGAAGCTGATTTCGCTAAGCTTCTGCGCCTACACGAGCGCAAAGATCTTGCGCTACAACGCACCACTATCGGGCCGCATAAGGATGACTTCGTTTTCTTAATGGATAATTTACCAGTTAAGAGTTATGCCTCGCAGGGTCAACAGAAGTCGTATGTAATTTCATTGAAGCTGGCCCAGTTCGAAATACTAGCTGCTCGCAAACAGCACAAGCCCCTACTTCTGCTTGACGACATTTTCGACCGGCTCGACGAGAAACGTATTACCCGCCTTCTTCAGTTGGTTGCCGATCACACATTCGGGCAAGTCTTCCTGACTGATACGCACCTTGACCGCACTGACCGGGCCTTGGCCAGTTTGTCGGAACAGGTTAGTCGTTTTCGAGTTGAAAAAGGAACGGTAGTAGCGCTATAGATTCGGGGTGAGTATATTTACTGTTCGCCCCGACAGCACCCTTCTCGCGCATTATTATACTGGTTGACCTTGAAAAAACCTAGCTCTTTCGAAAACTCCCGGCAAGGGGATATTGTGTCTCTCAAGGACAGTATTAAGTCGCTACTTAAAGCGTATCGATTACAAGGCAAGCTGAATGAAGTAACGGTGGTTGCAAGCTGGGAGCGTGTGATGGGTAAGGCAGTCGCTTTGAAGACGAAGGAGGTATATGTAAGCAATGGCAAACTATTCGTTCGTCTTACCTCTGCTCCTCTCAAGCACGAACTGGTGATGGCAAAGACGCGCGTTATGGAGCTGATCAACTTAGAGGTAGGTGAGCCTGTAATCAAAGAGGTTGTCTTTCTGTAGCCAATAGGTAGAATTCGTTAGTGCCTGTGTTAGCTATGGTTTCAGATATACTTGTGTAGCCAACATCACATATTTACTTATATCCATTAGGATCTTCTATCCCGCCAAGTTACCCATATATATACAGGCTTTTCTCGACCTAATGGGTTTGACCCTGCTCGTGCTCATCCTACATACAGTTTGAGTGGCATAAGCTCATGTGCTCTTGCGAACGGCCCTACTTTCTTGCTTGCTTTAGCTAGCTCTTCTTAAGAACTAGCCTTGAATTCTATATGGTACTGCAGGGTTACCTATGTTGCGCAAACGTGCTCTTTTGGCATGGCTAATCCACCTACCTCTACCTCATAATCCTTTCTATGGCTTCATCTCCCCTACCGGATTTTAGACCGGTCTCTTATTCACGCGTTACCCTGACGGAACTGATGATTCCGTCGTACGCCAATTTCGGTGGTAAGATCCACGGCGGTATTCTTCTTTCCTTGATGGACAAAGTAGCCTATGCGGCTGCTTCCAAACATGCGGGTACTTACTGCGTCACCGTTAGCGTTGATGGGGTCAACTTTCTTCAACCAGTGGAAGTTGGCGAACTAGTTTCGTTACTAGCTTCCGTGAACTACGTAGGTAGAACCTCCCTGTTGGTCGGCATCAAGGTCATTGCGGAGGATGTTCGCACGGGTACTGTCAAGCACACCAATACCTCTTACTTCACGATGGTGGCCAAGGACGATACTGGTAAACCAACGGTTGTGCCAGGGCTATCATTGGAATCAACCGAAGATACACGACGCTTTCTGGAAGCCATCAAACGGCGTGAGTTCAACGCGCAGCACCGACGTGAATTTGACAATGCCTTAACAGCTCTCGCGGTTGAACAGCAACTCTATCTCTTAGACAATGAGAGGTGCAGAATCACGTACTGAAAACTTATTATGTGAGTGCTTTTACGCTACCCTAACACAAGAGCTATAGAGCTTCTTGAACCACTTATTTGCCTTGACTAAAAAAGGCGAGATGCACTTAAATGCGTCTCGCCTTTTTGCTTTTTTTAGGGAGTGTGCTTTCGTGCCAAGTACGAGACCAGCAGCTTCCCTTATCCATCCCCTATGGCTAGCTTATTAGCCTTGTTGCGAGTCTCTACTTATGCTACTGTACACCTGTTTCTCCAGCCCAATTAAAATACTTACTGCAGCTATAAAACCAGTTGTACACCTAACCATTCTGCCTATATCTGCAACGCTTTATCATCTTGTATGCAGGTATTGTTACGTCAGAATTCGATGTGGATATTCTGAATGTGTTCAAGATACAACAGACAAAAATGTTTCACGTGGAACATTTTTGTCAACGTGGACCATACACTTTCAATAGTAGCTCATTGTAGGCCTCCAGCAAGGAAATATACTTGGTTTGAAGGGCCATAAGCTGTTTTACACAATCCGGTTCAGGCTGTTGTAACGGTGCATTACGCTGCGTTACACTTGACGAAGGTGTAACAGCTGCACTAGATGATACAAATGGTAAACTCGCCTGCTGTAACACCGTAAAGTCAGACGAAAAGTCGTGTCCTATTATGTCGCCAACTCGAGTTACAAACGTGTAATCAAGTGTTTCATCCTTGAATTTACGGTATATAGTTGGACGTGTAATACCCAACTCATCTACTATACGGGTAATAGAAATACCGCTGTTTTTAATGGCTTCTTGCAGTATTTGACCCTGATGCGGCATAGTTTGAGTTGATGTAAAACGAGATTGTAAATATGACACTTCTGTACGGAACAACAAAACAACTCCTGTAAATAGTACTATGATACGTAACGCGTAATACTTAACAAAGTTTACATGTGTAACAGGTTTTACAGTGTTACTTACTGTTAAGTGTACTAGCGGACAGCATTACACTAGTACACATGGACACTGTAACTTGTACCTCATAAAGCGCTTTAAGCAGCTAACCAGAGGCGTTTTGATTATTGTTACACGCTTGAACAACCCCATGATTGGGATAAGGCTTTCACTAAGTACAAAGGCAATAGAGGCCATAGCCTAGAGCAGTGCCTAATGCAGCATGCTGTGAAGAATGAACAACCGAGTTGTACCTCCTTTATGCTTACCAGGGCTTGGCAGTGTAGCAAGTACAAGGGCGTGATAACTGGCAATAATACCTGAGTCATCGAGTTGTAGTAATCAGTATCTATAGGCTAGTTCATTCGCAACCCAGGCACAAGTACCAGCTTGAATTGCTGTGTTTATACCAGTTGTTTTATGGCCATAAGCTTGCGGCTTGGGACCTAGTATGGCAAGCCCAAGCTCTAAAGGTGCAAGCGCTGTTTGGGGCCAATACTAACCCTTACCAACAGGAAACAAGTATAGCCCAATCGATGGATGAAAGGTGTGAAAGAATGCGTTTGTCAGCCCTCAGTAAACGGGGTGCTCAACGCTACATCTGCTACCAATAATTGGCTTCTACTTTAGTTCTCAGAACACGTTTAGCATAGCGCATCGGTCACCGTCTTCAACCAAGTGTACCCGCGCAACTGTTCAAGAGCCTATACCCTATGACTGCCCGTAATAGACCTTATCGGTAGAGGATAATCTAGAAGTTCGCGCCCAACTGATGTAATAGATTCAATTACCCACATTGCAAATAGAACGATAGGCAACGCTGTACCTCTAAGCCTACTGCAGAGTGTAGGATGTGAGAACAGCTACTATAAATAGAGACACTACGGCACAGGCGTTACCACTAATATGAATACGAAACCAACCAAAGGTTTTTATAGTGCAGCAAAGTGCCTTGAAAGCGCAACCCTGAAGCCTTAAGCAAGCAAAGCCCTACAGAAGAAACCGGTATTTTAGAGGCTGAAAAATCTAACTTACTGTTGCTCTTACAATGAAGCGAAGCATTCTATTACTCTTGTTGGTACTAGCAGCTGTGGGTGGCTACTTCTATTACCAGAGCCTGAAAGCGGGACCTAAATACGCGCTGGTACAAGTAGCCAACGCAGCACGTACACACGATATGGCAACCTTCGAGCGCTATGTCGATGTGAATAGCGTGACGGGCAGCTTGGTGGACCAAGTGGCAAATCAAGGACCAGAACTCGGGTCTATGAATCCGGGAGGCTTGGCTTTCAAGAGCGCGTTGCGAATGCTAAAGCCTCAGCTTTCGCAGATGGTTCGGAAAGAAGTGCAGCAATTAGTTGAAACCGGTTCGCTTCAGGGAGCAGCCGATGCATCTGTTTCCAAGGGCATAATGAACATCTCGTTGGCTGGCCTTGCAGGTAAAGTGGCTAGCCCCGATAGCAAGTTCAAAGACGTGAAATACGTAAAGGAAGAAGGTAAGCAAGCACTAGTTAGTATTGAGTTCACACAACCCAAGTATGACACGACGATGGTTGTGGAGTTAAAGATGCTCAACCGCGGCGACCATTGGCAGGTAACGGAAATCACAAATACGGGCGACTTACTGAAGCAAGTAGCGCGGCTGGAAAAGCAACGAATGCTGAAGTAATGGACAGGAAGTTCATGTAGTTGAATCCCGCAAGATTCAACAGAAGTCCATAGAAAAAACAAAGCCCCATCCTGCAATTGCAGGATGAGGCTTTTTCTGTAAAGGCTTTTGAGGTATGTTATACTACTCCGGTATTGGAGTTGCCACGGCCCGCAAACAGATAGTAAAGGATTAAGCCGCCCAAGGGGAAGAAGAAAATAATAGCAGCCCAGAGCAATTTTTTACCAATGGTCCAAGGCTGCTTGAAAACGTCAATCAGAGCCAGTACGTCTAGCGCTAACAGGACAAATCCCCAAATGCTAAGGCCGCCTCTGCTATTGAAACGACTGCAAGCGCTAGTCGTGAGAGTAAGGGCAAGCATCGGCGCAATTACTGCGAATCGGTTCAGATAAGGTGTGAGTTTGTTCATGGGAGTCGGGAGTGAGTTGGTTTGCGAGGTTTCTACGCACAACTCCCGGAATAGATATAGTCCACGAGTTATAATAAACATAAGTGATTGATTTACAGTATATTAACTAGATAAACGCGCACTTGCTGGAAAAATGTAAGGCCTGCCTGTGGAATAAGGATCAAGCCGAGGAGTATCCCGAACAAAGCACCATAGAAATGCGCATCGTGGTTTATGTTGTCGCCCGACGACGGCCTTGATAGTAGGAATACGCTAGATATAAGAAGCCAAACAGGAAGGGCTGAATCGGGATGGGCAGTGGGAAGATGATAATGCCGCCTCCGCCTTGGGCCACCGGATAAAACAAGATACTGGCAAACAGTACCGACGATACTCCGCCCGAAGCCCCAAGGCTGCGGTAGGCTGGGTCGTGACGGTGCCGGAAATATGTGGGAATATCCGACAAGATGATGCCACCTATGTAGAGCAATAGGAAGCACGCAATGCCGGTATTCAAGCCGTAAGCTTCCACAAATTCCGACAGTACTGCCGGGCTGAAAGAGTAGAATGCAAACAGGTTGAAAGCTAAGTGCACAAGGTCGGCGTGGAGGAAACCGGAGGTAAGGAACCGATACCACTCGCCCGTTGTGATACGAGATAGGGGCTAAAGATCCACTTCTCCATTAGCTCCCGATTAGACCAGGCGTACATGGAGATACCAGCCGTAAGGGCTATGAGAATCAGGGCAGGACTGATAAAAGGCATTAGAAGAAGTTTAGAGGGAAGTCGTAAGAGAATACTGAGTTGGTGTATGAGTAACAGCCGACAGCGCCAAAGCACAGCAGCGTATGCCAATACCAACACAGTGTGGCTTGGCATACGCTGCTACGGATGTTAAGGACGTTTGGCCTCAGGCGGCAGGTACCCCCTAAGCACCTTAGTTTTCGGCCCGGATCATGTGTTTCCGTTTAAATGATAGCAGATAGCAATCCGACGGTTACTGCTCGCGGTCCATGAGCTGTAAGGCAAGCTGCAAGAGCGGTTCTTTGCGCGCTGCGGGAGCCGCTACGCGTTCCAAATGCTGTAAGGCGCCCTGGAAGTAAACGTTGATGAGTGCTTCCGTCTGAGGGCGAATTTCGAGCTCATCGTAGAGAGTACGGATGGCGTGCACCTTTACTTCAGCGCTCAGTACGGGTTGACCGATGTGCCGAGCCAATACGGCTTGTTGCCTGGCATCGGCCTGCGCTTGGGCGGTGAGCAGCAAAAAGGTTTTCTTGTCGGAGACAATATCGCCGCCGACGCGCTTGCCGAAAGTAGCGGCATCACCGTAAACGTCGAGCAGGTCGTCGCGGAGTTGAAAGGCCAACCCGATACCAATACCGAACTGACGAAGGTGGTCGGCGTCGGTGGCGCTGGCTCCGCCGAGCAGGGCGCCTAGCTCTAGCGCGAAGCCGAGAAGCACAGCCGTTTTCAGCCGAATCATATCCAAGTATTGCGCGATGCTGACTTCGGTTTCGGTTTCAAAGTTCATGTCCCATTGCTGGCCCTCACACACCTCGGCCGCCGTTTGGCTGAAGCGGCGCAGGATGGTGGGCAGCAGGTGGGCGGGCACATCAAAGAATAGTTCGTAAGCCCGCACCAACATCACGTCACCACTCAGGATGGCCACGTTGGCATTCCACTTCTCGTGCACCGTGGGCTGGCCACGGCGCAGTGGTGCTTGGTCCATGATGTCGTCGTGGAGCAACGTGAAGTTGTGGAAGACCTCTACGCCTAGTGCAGGCTTAATTGCGTCGTCTAGGTCGTCGGTGAAAATGTGGGCACCAAGCAGTGTAAGCAGCGGCCGAATGCGCTTACCACCCAAAGCCATAATGTAGCGGATGGGCTCATACAGAGCCGTCGGCTGGTCGCCGTAATGCAGGCGGTCGAGGCCAGCAGTGAGCTTATCGGAGAAAAAAGAAAGGTCCACGGAAGGGCAAGTACGGTTCAGTTGGAAAGGTACGGAGGAATCAGCAGGCCGTTCGCGCGTGCTCGGGCTGAGTGTGTAGGGAGCCATAATGTATACTCATGAATGCAATGCTGAATGAAAGTCCGCTTTTGTATTCGCCTGTAGCGACACTACCAGCACTACGCTTTCGAGCAACCAGAGTAAGGTCTATTGGTATTAACGACGCCACCAGAAACCACAAGGCAACGGAAGTACATATCAGTACCCATTTAGTTAAGTTTAGACGCCCTGACAAATAAAAAGCCCTGAGTGTCTATCATAGACAACCAGGGCTTTTTGCTTATTAGGAAACGGTGTACTGCGTTCCTAATCAGGAGCTGTACCTACCGCCGACGCTTGCCTTTGTCGCCGCCAGGCCGACCACCGCTGGGCCGGCCGCCACTACGCTCGGGGCGGTAGCCGCGGGGGCGGCCGCTGTTTTCGCGGCGCTCCTGTTGTTCGCGCTGCTTAACCGAATCGGGGCGGTTGTCTACCAACTCGAAGTCGATGGTACGGTCGAGTAGGTTGGCGGCTTTCACTACCACTTGCAGCTCATCACCAAACTGGATAATGCGCTTGGTCCGCTGACCCACGATGCGGTAGTTGTCTTTGTCGAGCTCGAAAAAGTCGCCAGGAATTTCGCTGAGGCGCACCATGCCTTCGCACTTATTCTCCTCGATTTCCACGTACATGCCGCGCTCCGTAAGGCCCGATACCACGCCAGTGAACGTCTCGCCGATAACATCGGACATGAACTCCACCTGCTTGTATTTGATGCTAGCCCGCTCGGCAGAAGCAGCCAGTTTCTCACGCTCCGAGGAATGTTTGCACTCTTCTTCCACTGGTCCGACTTCCACATTTTTGCCCCCTTCGAGATAATGCTCAAGCAGACGGTGCGCCATCATGTCGGGGTAGCGACGGATGGGCGAGGTGAAGTGCGAGTAGTGGTCGAAGGCCAGACCGAAGTGGCCGAGCGGCTCCGTGGTATAGATGGCCTTGCTCATGGTGCGTACCGCCAGCGTCTGGATGACGTTCTGTTCGGGGCGGCCCATCACTTCCGACGACAAATCATTGAGCTCGGTGCTTAGCTTCTTAGGGTTGCTGAGGTCGAGGTCGTGACCGAACTTCTTTGCGAAGAGAGCAAAGGTTTGGAGACGGTCCGGGTCGGGCGCTTCGTGCACGCGGTACACCATGGTGAAGCGCGGCTTGCGGTTCTTGAGTTTGAACACAAACTCGGCCACCTTGCGGTTGGCCAGCAGCATGAACTCCTCGATCATCTTGTGCGCGTCCTTGCGCTCCTTCACGTACACGCCAAGTGGCTTGCCCTCGGCATCGAGTTTGAACTTCACTTCCTGCGTCTCGAAGCTAATGGCACCTTGCTTGAAGCGTTGCGCACACAGCTTCTTGGCGATGCTGTTCATGAGCTGAATCTCCTCGGTGTAGTCAGCCTCCAAGCCTTCAATTCGCTCCTGCGCTTCTTCATAAGCGAAGCGGCGGTCGGAGTGAATGATGGTCTTGCCAAACCACGAATCGTAAAGTTTGCCATTCTCATCTAGCTCGAACACTGCCGAAAACGTGAGCTTGTCTTCGTGCGGGCGTAGCGAACAGAGGCCGTTGGACAAGCGCTCGGGTAACATCGGAATTACCCGGTCGACGAGGTACACCGAGGTGGCGCGGTGCTTAGCCTCGCGCTCCAATTCGGTGCCCGGCTTTACGTAGTGCGTCACGTCGGCGATATGCACACCGATTTCCCAATGGCCGTTCTCCAGCTTCTGGATGCTCAGGGCATCGTCGAAGTCTTTAGCGTCGGCGGGGTCGATGGTGAAGGTGGTGATGTTGCGGAAGTCGCGGCGGCGGCTGATTTCGTCTTCAGAAATCTGGTCGGAAATAGCTTCGGATTCCACCTCTACTTCGTTGGGGAACTCGAACGGCAAACCGAACTCGGCCATGATGGCGTTGATTTCGGCTTCGTTGCCGCCGGCCTGCCCGAAGCTGCGCACTATCTCACCTACAGGCGAACGGCCAGCGTCACTCTCGGGAAATTCGGTGATGCGGACCAGCACCTTCTCACCGTGCTGCGCGCCGTGCAAATTCTCGAACGGCACAAACACATCGAAGTACATCTTGCGGTTGTCGGGCTTCACGAAGCCAATGCCACCCTGCAATTGCAAGCGGCCAACCACCTCGGGCCGGACCCGGTTGAGTACCTCCACCACGTCGCCGACGGGGCGGCCGTCGCGGGAGCCGCGCAGGCGCAAGCGGACCGTATCGCCGTGCATGGCAAACTTCAGTCGGTCGGTGAACACGCGCACGTCGCTCTCACTTTCCTCACTAATGACGAAGGCAAAATTGTCGGTAGCCAGGGCTACGGTGCCGGTGATAGTATCCCCGCCGCTGTCTTGCCGACGCCGGGCTTCGGGCCGCAGTTCATCGGATGGGAAGTCGAAGCCAGCTTCGCGCCGACGGTGCACAACCGGGTCGTTGCCGAACTCGGCCTGCACCGAACGAGCGGGCTTGGCGGGCACGGGCGTGTTGTCGTCTTTGCGGCGTTTTTTGCTGCTAGCGGGCACTGTAGCGGCTAGTGCAGCTTCGGGATCAGTCAAACGATATTCGTCGTTTGAAACGGCCGTAAGCATGCCGGAACTCTTCAGGTCGCGCAGGTGGGCAAATACCACTTCGCGCTGTTCCTTGGTGGTCACGCCTAAGCGGCGAGAGAGTTGACGGTAGGCAACTACTTCCGTTGGTCTGTCAGTGAATATGCGGTATACCTGGTCTTTGGTTACCGTGGTAGGGGCAGCTTGCTCGCTGCGGGCTGCCTTCGCGCGAGGGGCGCGGGGGCGGCGGATTCGTCTTTTCTTTTCATCAGAAAATAAAGGCCGCCAGGGGTTGTCTTTTTCTCAGGCGGCGGGGTTGATAGGAAGGAAAGCAAACCTGATTGGCAGCTTTCCAGGGTGAATGTACTTGGCCCAGCGCCGGCGTTGGTAGCTGGCTGATCTGGCCTCAAGAAGATAATACGGAATATATCCGCAAATAACTATTTCAAGTCGCAAAAGCCCTGTTATGGATTTACGACGGCCAACTTCTTTAACACCGTTTCGCCGAAATCAGTTACATCCCACTCTTTTAAATCTGAAACCTGCCCGTCTCCGACTTCAACCACACGGTACCTACCAGAAGACAGTTGCACCACATCCAGCGAATAAAAGAGCCGCGGTGCCAGCAGCGCCAGTACGGGATGCAGTTCGGCTGGCAGTTCCTTTTGCTCGGCTCCGTAAGCTGCTCCGGCTACTACAAAAAAGCGCCGCTCAGATTCTGGTTTCAGCTCAGCAAACTCTCGCACAAACAACACCTCGTCAGCGGCCACCTGATGCTTTTCTAGCAGTTGTTTGTACTGCGCTCCTGAAGCCACCACTGAATCGGCGCCGAATGACTTTACAACTCCCTTCACAAAATAGCGCTGGCCACCGGCGAAATCCGGCTGAGCCGATGCCAACTGAAAGGCACTAGCGAAAGTGTAAGCCGCAATTTGATTGTACCAACCGGTAGCTTGGTGTGAGGATAAGTACTGCACCTTATTGATGTGCAGGGGAGTCAATTGCTCCAGTGCCTCATACTCGGATTCGGTGAGCATCCAGCCACGATAAAGCGCCGGACCCATAGACGACTGCCGCGGAAAAAGTTTACCGGTTTCCGTATCGAAAAGCGCAACCTCTATCCCGCTGTTGCGAGCCCATTGAAACTCCGCCTCCCACATGGGGTCGATAGTTTGAGGCTCGTAAGGCAGGGACGGGTAGACGATGTGCATAGCGTGTTAGGATGACGACTAGAACACCCAAAAACTACACCCGGCTAGCTACGGCGGCGCGGATGTCGGCGGGCTCGTCTTTGGGAATGGCGGCTAGTAGCTGCCGAGTGTACTCGTGCTGCGGGTGAGCATAGAGGTCGGCGGCGGGGCCGCTTTCTACGATTTGCCCTTGGCGCATCACTAGCAGGCGGTCCGACATAAAGCGGGCTACCGATAAGTCGTGGGTGATGAAGAGGTAGGTGATGTTGAACTCGCGCTTGAGGTCGTTGAGCAAATTGAGCACTTGGGCCTGCACTGATACGTCGAGGGCGGACACGGACTCGTCGCAGATGATGCACTTGGGTTGCAGGGCTAGGGCACGGGCTATGCAGATGCGTTGGCGTTGCCCGCCGCTGAACTCGTGTGGGTAGCGTTGGTACTGCGCTTCGGTGAGGCCTACGGTGCGTAGCAATTCCAGCACCCGGGCTTTCTGCTGCTGTTTGGTACCGCCGACGCCGTGTACTCGCATGGGCTCCAAGATGGCTTCGCCCACAGTCATCATGGGGTTGAGCGCGGCGTAAGGGTCTTGAAATACCATCTGAAACTCCCGACGCCGGCGACGCAGTTCGCCGGCCGGCAGCTTGGCTAAATCCACGCCCTCAAATAAGATGCTGCCTGAGGTCGGCTCGACCAGTCGGAGCAGCGCCCGGCCCAAGGTGGTCTTGCCACACCCTGACTCCCCTACCAGTCCCACCGTTTCGCCGGGATAGATGTCGAAGCTGACGCCGTCCACAGCTCGCACCACTTCCGGCTTGCGGTTGAAGAATCCTTTGCGAATAGGGAAGTGTACGTTCAGGTTTTCCACTTGCAGCAGTGGCGCCGTGCTGCCTACTGGTACAGTGTCCTGGCTCGGTTCGATAGTGCCGTTGAACGAAGATGAAGAAGTGCGCTCTTCCTTGTTTGCTACCTCACTCGTCGGGCCTCCTCCAAACACAGCACTATCGCTACCGGTGACTGGCAACAGCTGCCCCGATTCTAGAGTAGGGGCCGATTCAACTCCCAAAATAGCGTTGCCGAGGTGTGGAACATTGGAATGTTCCACGGGGAACGTTTTGGTAGTTTCAATTGCGTTTTTAGAGGGTTCAACATCCAGCTCACTGTTTTCAGTAGCAGCCACTTGCGCAACCGACTCGTCCATGGAAATAAAGCCTCCATCGGCTGTTTCACGCATGAAATCGGCTACTACAGGTAATTTTTTTTTGCCAACTGATAATTTTGGGCGGCAGGCTAGCAGGCCTTTAGTGTAAGGATGCTGAGGGTTGGTGAAGATGTCGAGGACGGGGCCCTGCTCCACCACGCGGCCACGATACATGACCAGGATACGGTCGGCTATTTCGGCTACCACGCCCAGATCGTGGGTGATGAAAAGGACGGCGGTGTTATGCTGGCGGCGGAGCTGATCGATGAGCTGGAGCATGCGGGCCTGCACCGTTACGTCGAGGGCAGTGGTGGGCTCGTCGGCAATGAGGATGGCAGGGTTACAAGCCATGGCCATGGCTATCATCACGCGTTGCTTCTGGCCGCCGCTGATTTCGTGCGGGTATGACTTAAAGATCTTCTCCGGGCGCGGCAGTTGCGCTATCGTGAACAACTCCACAGTACGGGCTTCGGCTTGCTTGGCATCGAGGTTGGTATGCAGGCGCAGAGCTTCTACCACTTGGCTGCCGCAGGTGTACACCGGGTTCAGGGACGTCATCGGCTCCTGAAAAATCATGCTGATGTCGTTGCCGCGTACCTGTTGCAGTTGCTCTTCGGTGAGCTTCAGCAAGTCTACCTCGCCTAGTGCCTCGGAATGGAAGCGGGCCTCCCCGTCGTGATGCGGCCCGGCGGCAGTGGAATCAGCCCCATCAACGCCAACGACGTAACCGACTTGCCCGACCCCGATTCGCCTACAATAGCCAGCGTCTCGCCCCGGTGCACGTCGAACGACACGTCGGCCACGGCCCGCGTGTCGCCGCGGTGGCTGGAGAAGTCAATGGTTAGGTTGCGGACGGAGAGAATAGGTTCAGACATAAGGCAACGCCAACTCTTAATTGGCGAATAACAGGACGAAGTGAGTAAAGATAAGGCCGTAACGCAGTAGCGCGAAGTAAGAAGCGCTTGACGGCTTGAACGTAAAACCGAGCTACTAATTCAAGTGCCATGCTGCTCTGCCCTCATGCCGCGCGTGCCGAAGGATAACGGCCGGGCTGATGTTGCCACACCAACCGTCATGCTGAGCGGAGTCGAAGCATCTCGCTCGCTTCGTTGGGTTAGCATTGCAACCTCAGCACGCGAGATGCTTCGACTCCGCTCAGCATGACGGTTTAGTAAGGTGCTGACGTCATAATCTAAATGGCTTCGCTTGGCGCAACTCACTATACTAGTAGCCGACCTCAATAAAAAACGGCCGGTTGGAAGAGTTCCAACCGGCCGTTTTAGGGCATGTAAAGTGGTAATAACTTAGGAAGCTGCTGTGGCTTCGGCGTCGTGGCGGGCTTGGGCGGCTTCCGGATCTTCGGCGGCTATGGGCTTTGCTTCTTGGTACTGGTGGCCGTAGAAGCGGGTTTGGTTGAGCAAAATCAGGGCTACCCCGATGAAGATAGACGAGTCGGCAATGTTGAAGATGGGGAAGTCGGGAATGACTTTGCCACCTACCAGCGGCCAGGAAATCGGGAAGAACCCATCCGGAAAATCAACAAATAGCATGTCAATTACCTGGCCGTGCAGCCACGGCGTAGGCACGCCGAAAGGCGCGTTGTCATAGATGATGCCGTAGAAGATCGAGTCGATTAGGTTGCCGATGGCGCCGCCTAAAATCAGGGCAATGCAGATCAGCAGGCCTTGGGGCGCCCGCTCCTTCCAGAGCCGGTAGATGTAGTAGCTGATGCCCGTCACGGCCACGATTCGGAACACCGTAAGGACAACCTTACCATAAGGTGGCGGCAGCTCGAACCCGAAAGCCATGCCCGGATTTAGGGTGTAGTGAAGCTTAAACCAGTCACCGAAAACCGGGACTTCGCCGGGCATGCCGGGCTGCATGTACGTGTGCACAGCCCACTTCGAGAGCTGATCAATGGCAATGACCAGCAGCGCCACCAAATAGTATTTCCAATATTTCATAGGTACGGGTGAGAAGCAAGAGGTTAGAAGCGGGGTGAAAGACTGACAGAAAAGCAGTGTTCTAACCTCCCTCCCATCCTAGCACAAAGTGACGCAGAATTTTAGACTTCGCTGCCCCGAGGCGAGCCTTATCTTCCGTGCCGTTGGTATATGTTTCGAGGGGCTGTTTGTGCCGTTTTAAGCTAGAATCAATGGGATTTAGACGAATACATACGCCTTAGCCGCGGGTTTGGACGGCCATATGCCAACCGACCTTTTGCAAGAATCGGTTGGCACTTCAGTTTCAGCCATTTGCAACTTCCAGTTGCACCGGAACCTTGTACTCGTCGAATTCCAGCACTGAGCCGCCGTTCACATCCGCCGCAAAGTCCAGCGCTACCGCCTGAATTTCGCCCCGGATATAATCGCCGAACGACTGCACGGCAGCTTCCAAGCCGGCCTGACCGGAGGCCAGCGTGACGCGGATTTTGTCTTGCACTTCCAGGCCGCTGTCTTTGCGTAGGTTCTGGAGGCGGTTAACCAGCTCGCGGGCTACTCCTTCGTGGCGCAACTCGTCGGTGAGGGTCACGTCGAGGGCCACGGTGAGCGGGCCGTCGGAGGCGACTAGCCAGCCGGGGATGTCCTCGGAGCGGATTTCCACGTCGTCGGGAGCCAGCGTGATGGGTTGGCCATCAACTTCCACGGCTAGCTGGCCGGTCTTTTCGAGGGTGCTGATTTCTTCGGCGGTCATCTGCTGGATGCGGGCACCCACGGCTTTCAAACGGGCACCGTATTGCTGACCAAGACGCTTGAAGTTAGGCTTCACCGACTTCACCAACACGCCGCTGGTATCGTCGAGGAACTCCACATGCTTCACATTCACCTCGGCGCAAATCAGGTCTTCCACCTTGGCTACCTGCTCACGCGTCGAATCGTTGAGCACTGGCACCAGAATGCGCTGTAACGGCTGCCGCACCTTCAGCACCGACTTCTTCCGGAGGGAGTGCGTGAGCGACGAAATACGCTGCGCCAATTCCATTCGCTCCTCTAGCGCCTTGTCGATGCGGGTCTCATCGGCTTGCACAAGCAGCGTGAGATGCACCGACTCGGGAGCCAGCGGCGTGTTCTTAGCTACGGCCTCTTCACGCATGCCGTCAGTCATGTTCTTGTAGAGCCACTCTGCAAAGAAGGGCGCAATCGGAGCCATGAGCTGCGAAACCACCACCAGGCATTCCTGGAGCGTCTCGTAAGCAGCGCGCTTGTCGGTGGTCAGCTCGCCCTTCCAGAAGCGCCGGCGCGAGAGGCGCACGTGCCAGTTGGAGAGTTGGTCGGTCACGAAATCTTGGATGGCACGGGCAGCCTTCGTGGGGTCGTACCCATCATAATAGCCGCGCACTTCGAGGATCAGCGACTGAAGCTTGCTTAGGATCCAGCGGTCCAGCTCGCTTAGGTCGGCGTGCGGTACCCGTTCGAACTCGCGCGCCTGGAAGCCGTCGAGGTTGGCGTAGAGGGCGTAGAACGAGTACGTGTTGAAGAGCGTGCCGAAGAAGCGGCGCTGCACCTCCGTGATGCCGGCGAGGTCGAACTTCAGGTTGTCCCAAGGCTGCGCGTTGGCAATCATGTACCAGCGCGTGGCATCCGGACCGAACTGCTGGATGGTAGCAAACGGGTCCACGGCGTTGCCGAGGCGCTTGCTCATTTTATTGCCGTTCTTGTCGAGCACAAGGCCGTTGGCCATCACGTTTTTGAAGGCCACCGAGTCTTCCAGCATCACGCCAAGCGCGTGCAGCGTGAAAAACCAGCCACGGGTTTGGTCGACACCTTCGGCAATAAAATCAGCGGGAAAATTCTTCTCGAACTGCTCCTTGTTTTCAAGTGGATAGTGCCACTGCGCGTACGGCATAGCCCCGGAATCAAACCACACGTCAATGAGGTCGGGCTCCCGGTACATGGGCTGGCCGCTCGGCGAAACCAGGAAAATATCGTCCACGTAGGGGCGGTGCAAGTCTACGGTGGCGCCTTCCGGAATCGGGTTGTGGGTCATCACCTCGGCGGCTACGGCTTTGTCGATTTCCTGACGCAGCTCCGCGATGCTGCCGATGCAGATTTCCTCGGTGCCATCTTGCGTGCGCCAGATGGGCAGCGGCGTGCCCCAATAGCGCGAACGGCTCAGGTTCCAGTCCACCAAGTTTTCCAGCCAGTTGCCGAAGCGGCCGATGCCGGTGCTGACAGGCTGCCAGTTGATGGTCTTGTTGAGCTCGATGAGCCGGTCTTTCACCGCCGTCGTCTTGATAAACCACGAATCCAGCGGGTAGTAAAGCACCGGCTTGTCGGTGCGCCAGCAGTGTGGGTAGGTGTGCTCGTACTTCTCCACTTTGAAAGCTGTGCCGTCGCCTTTCATACGGATGGCAATGCTCTCATCGAGGGTTTTGTAGTCGGAGCCGGTTTCGTCGTGTCCGTCGTAGTTCTTCACCCAACGGCTACCGAACTCGCCCATCTCGGCCACGTAACGGCCGGTGCGGTCCACGATGGGTACTTTCTTATTAGGATCATCCTTATCAGGCACTAGCAAGGCCGGGATGTCGTTGAGCTGCGCGACCTTGAAGTCGTCGGCGCCGAACGTGGGCGAGATGTGCACGATACCTGTACCGTCCTCGGTGGTCACGAAGTCACCGGTAATGACGCGGAACGCCCGCTCATCGCCTTCGAAAGACGGGAAGCCTTTGTCCTGGCCGAACAACCGCTCGTAGTGGATGCCTACTAGGTCGGAGCCCTTGAAGCTGCCTTCGATGCGCCATGGCAGCACCTTGTCGCCGGCTTTAAAGTCTTCCAGCGAAGCGTCTTTGCCTTTCTCCGAGAAGTACTTCCCTACCAACGCCTGCGCCAGTACCACCCGAACAGGCGCGAAGGTGTAGGGGTTGAATGTACGCACCAGCACGTACGGAATGTTCTTACCTACGGCCAGGCCCGTGTTTCCGGGCAAGGTCCAGGGCGTCGTCGTCCAGGCCAGGATGAAAGTTTCGGCCGCGTCATCGGCACCCGCAAATAGCTTTTCCGACTTCTCGTCGCGCTTCACTTTGAACTGCGCCACGATGGTCGTGTCTTTCACGTCGCGGTAGGTGCCGGGCTGGTTGAGCTCGTGCGAAGACAAGCCCGTGCCGGCCGCTGGCGAGTACGGCTGAATGGTGTAGCCTTTGTAGAGCAGGCCTTTGTCGTAGAGCTTCTTGAGTAGCGCCCAGCAGCTCTCGATGTACTCGGGCTCGAATGTGATATACGGGTCGTCGAGGTCCACCCAATAACCCATCTTCTCGGTGAGGTCGTCCCACTGCGCCTTGAAGCGCATCACGGTTTCGCGGCAGCGCTGGTTGTATTCCTCGATGCTGATTTTCTTGCCAATATCTTCTTTCGTGATACCCAGCTCCTTCTCGACTTGTAGCTCGATGGGCAGGCCATGGGTGTCCCAACCGCCTTTGCGGTTTACCTGCTTGCCAAGTAAGGTCTGGTAGCGGCAGAAGATATCCTTCACCGTCCGGGCCATAACGTGGTGAATGCCGGGGGCGCCGTTTGCCGACGGCGGACCTTCATAAAACACGAACGTCGGCTGCCCTTCGCGGGAACTCACGCTCTTCTCAAAGATGCCGTTCTGCTTCCACCAAGCCAGGATATCGGTACCAACTTGGCCGTAGTTGAGCGGCTGCTTGTATTCGGGGTAGTTCATTGTGCTGGCGGGGGCCTCACCCCCTAGCCCCTTCTCCAGAAGAGAGGGGGACTAGTTGTTAGATTTAGATTTTAAAATTGTTGCTTTTACAACCCTGCTTTTCGAAGCTAGTTCTCCCTCCCGAAAGGCTTCGCGTTTAAAGCGAACGGAAGGCCAAGAAAGGAAATGGAGCTAAGACAACTCATTGCGTGGCTGCACCTGCATTCGGTTTAGATTCAGCTCGAAATCATCGTCTTCCTCGTGGTACTCATCGTCGTAGTGGCGAATAGAAGATTGGTCGATGGTTTCGTCTTTGCCGTGCTCGAAGGTAACAAGCAAAGCCGGGAGCAGAATCAGGTTCGAGAAGTTGGTAATCAGCAAGCTAGCCGACATCAGCAAGCCCAAGGCCTTCGTGCCGCCAAACTCCGAGAAAGCAAACACCGAAAAGCCCAAAAACAATACAATGCTGGTGTAAATCATGCTAGTACCGGCCTCGCTGAGCGTGGTACTGATGGCGGCTTGCACCCGCTGCCCGTTAATGGCCATTTCCTGCCGGAACTTCGCCAGCAGGTGGATGCTGTTGTCACCATCGATACCGAGGGCTATGCTGAAGATGAGGGCCGTACTCGGCTTGAGCGGGATACCGAAGTAGCCCATGATACCGCCCGTGAGCAGCAGCGTGAAGAAGTTGGGCAACAGCGTGAAGAACACTGCCCGGATGCTCCGGAACAGCAGCAACACTACCAGTCCCACCAGCCCGAAGGCGATGAACAGGCTTTCCTTAAGCATGCCAATCAGGTACTCGTTGCCCTTAGTGAACAAGATGGTAGTGCCGGTCAGCTTCACATCCATACCCGTGCCGTTGAAAATCTGCTTGATTTCCGGCTGAATTTTCCGGGCCAGCAGGGTATCTAGGTTGTGCGAACCGATGTCGGCAATCTTGAGAGAAATGCGGGCCCGCTGCCCCGTGGAATCGGTGAACGAGCGGAGCAGCTTCTGCATCATTTGGCCGCTGCCGCCCTCGTTGGCCGACTGCGAACGAGCCAGGTAACTAAGCACGTAGTTCTTCTCAGAGTTGTCGGGCAGGCGGTAATACTCGGGGTTGCCGTTGTAGAACGCCTGCGTGCTAGCTTTCAGGAACGTGACGATGCTGACAGGCGTGGTCAGTTCAGGCTGAGTGCGCAGGAACTTCTCAAGCCGATCAATTTTCTCTAGGTTTTTCAGCTTGAGAATACCCTTTTTCTTGCCCGTATCCACCACCATTTCCAGCGGCATCACGCCATTGAAGTGCTGCTCGAAGAACTTCAAATCGGAATTCACCGACGAATCTTTGGGCAAGTCGTCAACCATGTACGACACCGACCGCACCTTGCTTACCCCAAATGAAGCCAGCACAATCAGCACAAAGGCGGCGATGTACACCGTCTGCCGGCGCTCCAATACCAAGTAATCGAAGAACTCTAGCAGCTTGGTGAGGGGTTTGGCTTCGAGGTGCTGGAGCTGCTTGGGCGTAGGCGGCGGCAGGTAGGTAAACACAATGGGCATCATGATAAACGACACCGCAAACGCCACGAAAATGTTGATGGTAGCCACCGCCCCGAACTGGAACAAGATGGCAATGTTGGTGAAGCAAAACACCACAAACCCAATAGCTGTGGTCGTATTGTTCATCAAGGTCACGAGGCCAATCTTGCGCACCACCCGCGCCATTGCCAGCACTTGGTTGCCGGATTTGCGGTAGTCGTAGTGGTAGCGGCTCAGCAAATAGGTACAGTTCGGGATGCCGATAACAATAATAATACTAGGTATCAGGCCAGTCAGCAGGTTGATTTTATAGCCCATGAGCACCATGGTGCCTACGCACCATACCACCACGACCAGAACAATCAGCAGCGGAAACACCACCGCCGACCACGTGCGGAAGAACATAAACAGCGTAATAGCCATCATCACCACCGTGAGGCCCACGAAGAGCTTCATTTCGGCAGCTACTTTGGTGGTCATCGTGGCGCGCACGTAGGGCAGGCCGGCGTAGTGCATCTTGATGCCGGTTTTCTGCTGAAAACGTTCGGCGTGGCTTAGGATTTCCTTCATCACCCCTTCGCGTTTCGAGGAGTTTAGGAACTTGGGGTCGAGGGTGAGGGCCAGCAGTGTAGCACCGGTAGTGGGGCTGATAAGCTGGCCTTTGTAAAACTCCTGCGCATTCACCACCCGCATCAGTGAGTCGAGCTCTACTTGGCTCTGCGGGGCCCGGCGGAAGATAGGTAGGGCTTTGAACGTGCTAGTGGCGGTGTCTTTTTCGAGTCGCGGCAGGCGCGTTACGCTCAGTACCCCGCTCACACCTTGCACCTTACCAAGGGTGTCGGTGAGGGTGCGTAGCTCGTTGAAGTTGCCGAGTTCGTAGACGCTGCTGTCTTGCATGCCAAGCACAAACACGTTGCCGTCTTCGCCAAAGGTGCGCTTGAACTGTTGGAAATACACCATGTCCGGGTCGTCGGGGCTGACGACTTGGGCAAAGTCATAGGTCATTTCCACTTTGCGTGCTTGCCAGCCCATGAACACCGTCATGGCGGCCAATAGCAGGATCAGAATCCGCCGGTTCTTGATGACGAATAGGGCTAGTTTACTCCACATAGGCTGCTAAAATGCAGCAAAGGTACGCAACCATTGGCAGCTTATCGGACTCTGTGCCGTGTAAGCAAGCCACCTCATTACGCTTGAGGTCAAGGAGTTTACCGCAGCAAGCAAATAAATTTAAGGCAAAGGCAACTTTCTATGGAAGATAAAGTTTAATAGACAGCACATCAGTGTTTTGCAGATCCCAATCATTGCATTATGCCGATACATAAGTTTTGCCGCTCTAGATGACCCTCTTTCACACACCCGACGCGTCCCTTATTTATAACTCTGCTTCCGACATCCTTTGTCTTAGCTACAGCGCTACGCGTCTCTCTATTTCGTTCAGGACCGCTTACCAGAAAGCACTGGAAAAAATGCTGAAGCACAACGTGACTAAGCTGCTACTGGACCTAAAGCGCAACGCCCCTCCAACCGACGAAACCGAGCACATTCTGCATCCCCTGACCGAGATTTTGCTTCCCCACCCCGACCGTTCGCTCTTCATTGCGGCAGTGGTATCGGAGAAGCAGTATCAATACCAGATCGGCAATATTTTGGCATCTAGCTCCGCCACGCTACCGCCCGCGAAAGTGGAGTTCAACTATTTCACCTCGCGCCGTGAAGCTACTGATTGGTTGAACAGTAACTGAGTTTTCCACGGAGTTATCCACATTCAAAATAATAACAAAAGAGAAGGCCCCAACGAGTTGTTGGGGCCTTCTCTTTTGTTATATCAGGGTAAGTAGCTAGCCTACAGCTTCTCAAATATGCGTGAGAAGCTTACAGCCTCGCCAATGTAGCTGCGCAGTTCCGAGATAGGCATGCGAGTTTGCTCGCGCGAATCGCGGTGACGAACAGTCACGGTGTTGTCTTCCAACGTCTGGTGGTCGACGGCAATGCAAAAGGGTGTACCAATAAGGTCTTGGCGGGTATAGCGCGTACCAATAGAATCTTTTTCCTCTACCACCAACCGGAAGTCGTGGCGCAGGCTATTGTAAATTTCGTTGGCTTTGTCGGGTAGACCGTCTTTCTTCACCAGCGGAAAAATGGCGGCTTTCACTGGCGCCACGGCCGGGTGCAGCTTCAGCAGCTTGCGGGTTTTGGTTTGCTGCTGCTCGCCCTCCCCTTCCGTGATAGTTTCTTCCACAAACGCTTGGCAGAGCGTAGCCAAGAACAGCCGGTCGGCACCTACCGAAGTTTCCACCACGAAAGGCACATAGTTGCCGTAGGCCTTGCCGGTTTCGGGGTTGATGTCGTTGTCGAAGTAGTTCTGCTTTTTCCGACTCAGTGCCTGGTGCTGCGTCAAGTCGAAGTCGGAGCGGGAATGGATACCCTCGATTTCCTTGAAGCCGAATGGGAATTCGTACTCGATATCAACAGCGGCTTTGGCGTAGTGAGCTAGTTTGTCGTGGTCGTGGAAGCGCAGCTTGTCGGTAGGCAGGCCCAAGGCCTCGTGCCAGCGGCGGCGGGTTTCCTTCCAGTGCTGGTACCACTCACCCTCCGTGCCAGGGCGCACAAAGAATTGCATCTCCATTTGCTCGAACTCCCGCATGCGGAAGATGAACTGCCGGGCTACAATCTCGTTGCGGAACGCCTTCCCGATTTGCGCAATACCGAACGGCACCTTCTGCCGCGCCGACTTCTGCACGTTCAGAAAGTTGACGAAAATACCTTGCGCTGTTTCAGGCCGCAGGTAGATCAGGCTAGAGTCGCCGGCTACGGCGCCCACCTGCGTGGAGAACATCAGGTTGAACTGGCGTACTTCGGTCCAGTTGCTGGTCTTGGAAATCGGACACGCTATTTTCTCGTCGATGATGAGCTGCCGAACACCTGCCAGATCCTCGGCCGTGAGCAGGCGACCCATTTCGGCGAGCAGCGCGTCGGCGCGCTCTTTCTCCCCGTTCTTTTCGTACTCGGCGGCTTTCTCTTCGAGCAACACGTCGGCGCGGTAGCGCTTCTTGCTGTCGAGGTTATCAATCATAGGGTCCGAGAAGCCGTCAACGTGGCCGGAGGCTTTCCAGGTGAGCGGGTGCATGAAGATGGCCGCGTCGATGCCCACCACGTTTTGGTTGAGCTGTGTCATGGCGCGCCACCACAACTGCTTAAGGTTGTTTTTGAGCTCCACGCCGTTCGGGCCGTAGTCGTACACGGCGGCTAGCCCGTCGTAGATTTCACTGGACGGAAATACGAAGCCGTATTCTTTCGCGTGCGACACAATGTCGGCCAAGGTGTTTTCCGCGGTTTCGGCGGCTTTCTGCGGGGCGTTGCTCATAAACGAAGGAAATGTGGAGTCGGGAGTAGAGTTTCAGGCACAGAAACTAGACGCATGAAGGACTGAGAAGCTACCAGTGAAAAGGCCTTAGGCAGAATGCTAGCCCTTCCCGTTTGGTCGTACTTCTCTCGCTTCGTTAAGCGCTTCGTTTTCTGAGCAAGGGCAAAAGTAGTATAAGCTTGGTAGGCTGCGAAGCTTGAGTTGGACGAAAGCCAAGGAATATCCAGCAAACTTGTCTTTCTCAACAAGCATCTGCACGCTCACCGACCTGCTTCAACTCCTAAGATTTGCTTGCGTTTAGCGACTGCGCTACGACGATTTCTATTGCACCCGTAACAATTTCATAATCTTGCGCCGCCTTTGGGCAATCCTACCTTTGATTGTTGAAATCTAATTTCCACCAAATTTCCTTTTATGCTTGGCTTAGAGCCTCATGTGCTGATTCTGCTTATTGTCTGTTTGCTAGCAGCCTGCGCATTTGAATTTGTCAATGGTTTCCACGACACGGCCAACGCCGTGGCCACGGTTATCTATACCAACGCCCTCCGGCCGTGGGTGGCCGTCGTCTGGTCGGCTTTCTGGAACTTCATTGGCGTACTAACGGGCGGTATTGGCGTGGCCATGGGTATTGTTTACCTGCTGCCCGTCGAGAGTTTGGTCGACCAAAACGTATACCACGGTATTGCTATGGTAGGCGCCCTGATTTTGGCGGCCATCATCTGGAACGTGGGTACCTGGTACTACGGCCTGCCCTCGTCTTCTTCGCATGCTCTGATTGGTAGTATCCTCGGGGTAGGTATTGCCTTTACGCTGCTGCCAGGTACCCGCAGCGCGGCCGTCAACTGGAGCAAAGCCGGTGAAACGGGGTTGGCTTTGCTGATCGGACCGCTGTTTGGCTTCTCGCTGACCATCATCCTGATGTTCTTGCTGAAGCGCTTCGTAGCCAACAAAACCATCTTTAAGGAGCCACACAAGCGCAAGCCACCACCGCTCTGGATCCGCCTAATCTTGGTAACCACTTGTACGCTGGTGAGCTACTTTCACGGCTCCAACGACGGGCAGAAAGGTGTAGGCTTGGTGATGCTGATTCTGATTGGCATTGTGCCCACCTTCTTCGCCCTCGACCACACCAAGAACCCGCTCGACATGCGCGACTCGTTGGTGAAGGTGGAGCAGGTGATGCAAAAAGTGAACCCGGCGGACCTAAGCTCCGACGACCGCACGGCTGTAGCCAACATCCGCCAGCACACCAACTCCTTGGATTCCATTTTTGCCGGTAAAACGGAAGTAGCACAGCTACCACAAAACGCCCGTTTCCAGATTCGCAAAGCCATCTTGCTGCTCAGCAGCCAAGCCAAGAAAATCCAGGGCAGCGAGAAAGTTAGCCTAAGCGCCGCCGACCGTTCTTCGCTCGACAGCTCGCTCAAAAACATGCGCACCTTCACTGACTACGCTCCTACGTGGGTACTGCTCATCGTGTCGGTTTCGTTGGGCTTGGGTACTATGATCGGCTGGCAGCGCATCGTGAAGACCATCGGTGAGCGTATCGGTAAAGAGCACCTAACGTATGCACAGGGTGCCTCGTCGGAGTTGATAGCCGCGAGCATGATTGGTATTTCCACAGCATACGATTTGCCGTCGTCAACCACCCACGTGCTGTCATCGGCCATTGCCGGCTCTATGGTTGCCAACCGGGGTATCAAGAATTTGAACCCGCAAATGGTGCGCAATATCGCGTTGGCTTGGGTGCTCACTTTGCCTGTAACTATGGCTTTGTCTGGCGGCTTGTTCCTGCTATTCCGTGCCATCCTAGGATAAACAACAGCCGCTACATCTAGTCCCCATTGATCGAGCTTATGTTGCGGTCTTCTTTTACAAATGCAAAAAGCCGCTCTACTATAGAGCGGCTTTCTTTTTTCCACTTATTCCCAAACTTGGACTGCAATTGGGGATAAGTAGGCTACTACTGGATATAGACGGAGTTCAATACTTGCTAAATCAGGCACTTATCCACTTATCCACAGGCAAAAGCTCTTGATTTGTGGATAACTAGCTGCTAAGCGGGCCATTGCACGTCTAGGTCTTCTGAAATGAAGACTCCGAAATTCACGAACTGAAGCTCATCCTCATCGAAGTAAAGGTCAATCATCTCTTTCTCGTAGGAAACGCGCATTTCGCCAGTATCCATCTTTTCCACCTCGCTGGCTTCGTAGCCGTGCTGCCGCATCAGCTCCTGAATCTGCTCGGGTGATTTGCCGTGGATAGCCTCGCCGAAAAGGCGCATGCCAGGGTGGTCGGTTTCAATACAACTCAGGCGGTAGTCGTCTTCTCGGTCGAAGTAGAGTGAGTAGCCTTCCTCCAAGTAATTCCAAGCCTGATGCTCGAACTCATCTTCTTCTTCCGATTCTTCTATTTCTTCAGGCTCGCCCATCAGAGCGCGAACTTCATCCATGGTGGCCCCAAAGCGCAGAGGGCCCATTCCGGTACCAAGAATGATTTCGTTTTCTTCGGTACCAGAAGATTGCTGGTTAGTGTTCATGGCGGTTGTGTGGAAAGAGTTGTGGTAGGAGTGGTAAAGGTAGCCAAACGGGTATCACTTCCCGTAGCGGGTTTTGAAGTCGGCCATCTGACGCTGGTAGTCGGGATGCTGCTTGGCTTGGTCCCATTTCAGCTTGAAAATGGCAGCCGATTCTGCTTTTTCGGCGTCTTCGGGGGACCGAGGCAATTCATCGCGGCCATGAGCACCGCTTTGGCCTTTCTTGTCGTCTGGCACAGGACCATCGTACTTTTTGCCGCCGCGGTGGTTGGCGTAGCGCCTAGACCGGGTAAAGCCCATTTGCAAGAATTTGCGCGCCATATCGGCTCCCACAAAGTCCTCGGCCTTTAGATAGGCCTCAAAGAGCCTATAGATGGTGTCGGCCGACTCCTGTGCCACTTCGGGGGTCCGGAAGCGCCAGTGGGGCAGGATCTCCCCTTTGTAGGGCTGCACGAGCAGTACCCCCTGCTCGCCTTTGCCCACGCGGTAGAGTTCGGGGTGCGCCCGAAAATCTACTGTGCGAAAATCAAGGTCGTAATCAAAGGGCATAGAGACGAGGTGGCTGTTGACAGTATACGCACCCTTCGACGAATAAGATGAGGCACCCGAACCGGCTTTCACTCTTCTTGGCTTTTCTCGCTCTGCGCCCATCCGAACGATCTGCACTCAACCGCTCTTCAACCGTCCCGCTTTTTTTTAAGGGCCAGCCAGGTTGTCCACACAGTTAATAACTTTTTAAAAGTCTTTTTTTAAATAAATCTTTTTTATCCCCGTCGTTAGGGCTGTGTATAAGTGGACAATAAAAAATAGTAATCCACACTCCGGATAACTTGTGCATAGACTTAGCTTTATACACCGTCTATCAACAGGGTGTGTGCATATCATTTCGTTGTTTTACAGATACTTAACCAAGTTTTTAACAATCCACAGGGCTTATCCACTAATCCACAATTCACATTTAGTTGGGGTGTGGATAGTGCTTTCCACATGGCAAACTTATCCACGCTTGTCCACATAGAGTGGGTGGGAAAACGGAGCTGTCATGGATATGAGAAGCGCAAAAAAACTTATCCTATTTTTCTGCACGCATTATCCCCACATTTCCCCCGTGTTATCCACAGATTACGACCAACAGACATTGCAGAGTGGATAAACCTGTGGATTCGCTGTGGATAAGCACCTAAAAATGCACCTAGTAACTGGAAACCGCCCTCGCCTCTGTGGATACCTCAGGATTTGGGGTTGAAAAAGCGGTTTTAGAGCAGGTTTATCAACCGCTACTGAAAAAGGAGGCGACAAGAAAAACCTATGAAATGCCGTTTCCAGCTTACTGGAGCAGTTTTAAGTTACTTCAGGTGACGTACGCGGCAGAGAAAGCAGGTCAAGAGTGAGCTCAGCACTTCACGGCTAGCCACAGAACAAGACCACACAAAAACGCCAAGCTTGTCTTCTAAGCTCCCCACGAAGACGGCTACGAAACAACGTAACTGTTCGGGTGAGCTTAAAAGACAAGCTTGGCGTTAAAAACTGACTCGTTTAGAAAGCGAGGCGAATATTTTCTATTTCAAAATTAGCACGTACTTGTTCCGACTTCGGTGCCAGGTAAACGGGCTCGGCGGGTATCAGCAGGTTTGGGTCACCGCCTCGCCAGCGGCCGTCCCCGTCGGCATCAACTAAGACGCGGAAGGTGTAGATAGCCGGAGTCAGCCGGTCGAAACGGAAAGTGCCTTTGGGGGAATCCAGTGAAGCCACAACTTTGCCTTGGGCGTCGAGTAGTTGCACTTCGTAGCGCTTGTACTTTGTTTCGATAGTGCCGGAGAGAAGGCCGTAAGTAGCTTGGTCGGTGACGCGCAACCGCAGCGGCTTGGCCCCAAGGCGCTGGCCCGTGATGGTAGTGAGATTGACTGTGTCGAGGCGCAGCGTAATGGTATTCTTGGCTTTCGTGTCGAGCAGCACCGTTAGTTTGGTGCGGTCGGGACTAAGGATGCCACTGGCAGGCAATGCGAGCGGGCGGCGGGCCGCAGTGGAGTCTTCCTGCAACGTTGCAAATGGCTTGCCGGCTGCCACCCGTACGGGTTCCGTAAACGCGAATTGCACTTGCCCCTGGCGGTATACTTCCCTCGGCGAACCTTCTACGGTGTAGACAGGGCCCCGCTTGGTGGCCGCCGTACCCGGAAACTTCACGTTCACCGTATCGCGCGACACGTTGCCAGCGCTGTCGGTAGCGGCTATTAGGTAGCGGCCCTCCCCTAGCGCCGGGCTCCGATACAGAATTACGCTGCGTCCTTGTTCGGCGACTTGAACGGCTTCATTGAGTTGAGGCGTAGGCGCCGCTCCTATCGGGGACAAAGCAGCCGAGCGGAGCCCTTCCCCGTAGCTTACTTGAAACTGCGAATACGAGCCTTGCTGACTGCCCCTAACTGGCCGGCGCGCATCGGGCCGAACCATGAGCAGCTCCACCGAATCGGCTTTGGGACCAATGGTGATGAAATCGGGGAGGTAGCCAATCTTCTCCCCTTCATCGAGGCGGGTGTTCTGGTTTTTGTCGGCGAGGCCGTAGATGCGGTAGCGGCCGGCTTTCAGGTTACGCAAGCTGAACGCGCCACTTTTGTCGGTGCGCGCCAGGTAGTACGGCCGGCCCCGGCGCACGCCCGCCGTATCGGATTCCGGGTACATCAGCACCGACGCTGCGTCGGCTGGCTTGTTGGTCAGTAAATCTCGCACCGTGCCCTGCACCGCTCCCGAATCAAGCACGGCACCTGTGCTAAAACTTACCAACACGTTGGAAGCCAAGTTGCTTTCCGTGATGTCGACTACGGCGTTGCCGAAGTTGAAGGAATAGGTGGTATTCGGATCGAGGGGTTTATCGAAGAGCAGAGAAATAGAGTTCCGGTCTTCGCGCAACTTGTATGGGTTGTCTTCCGGTAGCGCCGGCGAGATAATGAGGTTCTTGCTAAGGTCCTTGAGCTGCACCGACTCCGAAAACACCATCCGCACAACTTGGCCTTTGTAGTTGCGGGCACCATCGGCGGGCGTTGAGCTTACTAGCTTGGGCGGCACAACATCCTTCTCACCGCCCGTAGGCGAACTGATAGAAGCACAGCCAACCAGGCCGGCACCGGCAGCCAGCAGATAGAAAAGATTAGCGCGAACGGACATTATAAAGCAAGAGCGTGGAAATAGTCAGCACGGCAATGGCCAGCACTGTCAATAAAGTGGTTTTGCGGGTTGGTTTGTCTTCGTCGTCCGACACTGTAGTAGTATCGGGAACGGGAACTGGGCGGCGCGTCGTGTCAAGTGAAACCGAGCGGCGGGTGGTATCTGGCATATAGGCAGCAACGTGCGAAGTTACCGCAAGCGTATGCGAGGTATTGCCACCGTCCGTGGTATGGGCGGCTGGTGCGTTTGCAAACGAGAAAACATCCCCTACCCTACCGGCGCGTACGGGAACTGCCAGCAACCAGACCAGCACCGAACCCAACACGCAAGCAACCGGCAGACTCATTGCAATCAGCGTTTGGCGGCTACGTAAATCAGGCTGGAGTATTGGCCCTCGTGTTGCGCTGCGTATTGGTTGGACTTGTATCCCGCCTTCAGTACCGACACCAGTCCGCCACCGCGTTCGGCGCGGTGCTTTTCACTGAGCATGCTCACGTAGTAGGCATCCAGCGACAGCGGCAGCGTTTCAAGCACCGTGAGCTTGTGCTTCTTGAGCAGCTGCGTCATGGTTTTCTCGCTGAAATGGTAGAGGTGCCGCGGCACATCGTAGGCGGCCCAATCTTGGCGGTAGTGCTGCGCATCGAGGCTGTCCACGTTGGGTACCGCAATCAGCAGCACACCATCGGGCTTCAGCAAACTAATGAGTTGTTGCAAGGTTTCGTTTAGCTCGTGCACGTGTTCGAGAACGTGCCAAAGCGTAATGGCATCGAAGCTTCCGCGCTCGAATGAAGTCAGGCTTTCGGTACCGATGGGTTGGCCGGCGCGCTCGGAGGCTTCTTCCCGAGCGCGGGCGTTGGGCTCCCACCCCGCTATTTGCCAGCCGTTGCTTTTAGCCGCAGCCAAAAAGTGCCCCGTGCCGCAACCATAGTCAAACAGCCGGCCCTTGCGCGGCGCCAGCTTGTTGAGCATGGCCACCTTGCGGCGCATCGTGAAAAACCGCGCGACTTTGTAAGCCTGGTTGATAACGCCGGCCGCCCCGCTGTTGTGCGACACGTAGTCGTCGGACTCGTAGTAGCGGCCGATGTGGGCGGCATCAGGTCGAGGATTGGTGAACTGAAAGGTGCACGCTTCGCACTGCTGAATGGCGAAGCTTTCCTTGCTGACTGACTTGTCTTCCACTACCAGCTTGTTGCGAAACGCTGACTTTCCGCAAACCGGGCACTTCTCTAACCGTTCGTAAACCACTTTTCGGGAATTGTAAATCGCAAATTCCAAATCCTGAACGGATAGTTGGCTTTCCACCTACCCTTTCAGGATTTGGAATTTGTAATCAATTATCGGCCAAGGTACACCATCAGCACGGAAATGTCGGCGGGTGAAACGCCGCTAATGCGCGCCGCTTGGCCAATAGTTTCGGGCTGCACGCGCAACAGCTTCTCGCGGGCTTCGTGCGACAGAGCGGGCATGGCTTTGTAGTCGAGGCGGCCTTGAATGACGAAATTCTCTAGCTCGGCGGCCCGAATAGCTTGCTGGTTTTCCTTTTCGATGTAGGTTTCGTACTTCACCAGAATCACCGCCTGCTCCAGAGCCTCGGGGCCGTAGGGAGCCAGTGCCAGCGTCAAACCGGGCAGCACACCCGTCAGAGTAGCTAGCTCGATGTTGGGGCGGCGCAGCAAGTTGATGGCACGTGTTTTCTCGGTGATAGTAGCCGAACCTAGTTCCGTCAGCAGCCCGTTGATTTCAGCGGGCTCGATGGCAAAGCTTTTCAGCGTATCTACTACTTCTGTGGTCTGGCGTTCTTTCGCGCGCACCAATTCCATCCGCTCCTCCGAGGCCAGTCCGAGGGCGTACCCTAGTGGCGTCAGGCGCAGGTCGGCGTTGTCTTGGCGCAGCAAGATGCGGTGCTCGGCGCGGCTCGTGAACATACGGTAAGGCTCATCGGTGCCTTTGTTCACAAGGTCGTCGATGAGCACGCCAATGTAGGCTTCGCTCCGCTTCAAGATGAAAGGCTCTCGGCCGTGCACGCGGTTGTGGGCGTTGATGCCAGCCATCAGGCCCTGGCAAGCTGCTTCCTCGTAGCCCGTCGTGCCGTTGATCTGACCCGCGAAGTAGAGGTTGCGCACCTGCTTGGTTTCCAGCGTGAGGTTGAGCTGCGTCGGGGGAAGAAGTCGTACTCGATGGCGTAGCCGGGGCGGAACATCTTGGCGTTTTCGAAGCCCACAATTTTGCGGAGGGCGCGGTATTGCACGTCCTCCGGCAAGCTGCTCGAAAAACCGTTTACATACACTTCCACCGTGCTCCAACCTTCGGGCTCCACAAAAATCTGATGGCGGTCCTTGTCGGCGAAGCGGTTGATTTTGTCTTCCACCGACGGACAATAGCGCGGCCCCAAGCCTTTGATGCGGCCCTGGAACATCGGCGACTTTTCGAAGCCTTCGCGCAGGATTTCGTGCACCTCGGCGTTAGTGTAGGTGATGTAGCACGGGCGCTGCTTAGCCAGCGGCGGCGTGGGCAGGTAGCTGAATTTGCTCGGTACCTCGTCGCCGGGCTGCTCCTCCATTTTTGAATAGTCGAGGCTGCGACCGTCTACGCGGGGCGGGGTACCGGTTTTCATGCGGCCTGCCTCGAAGCCTAGCTCCTTAAGTTGCTCGGTGATGCCAGTGCTGCCTTTTTCGGCGGCGCGGCCACCGCCAAAGCTTTTCTCGCCGATATGAATCAGGCCGTTGAGGAAGGTGCCGTTGGTAAGCACCACGGCTTTGCTGCGGAACTCGATACCGAGTTGCGTTTTCACGCCCACTACGGTGTCGTTTTCCACTAGCAAGCCGGTCACGGCTTCTTGCCAGAAATCCACGTTCAGCGTTTGCTCCAGCGTGTTGCGCCACTCCTCGGCAAAACGCATCCGGTCCGACTGCGCCCGGGGGCTCCACATGGCGGGGCCTTTCGAGCGGTTCAGCATTCGAAACTGAATCATCGTCTTGTCGGTGATGATGCCTGACTGGCCGCCGAGAGCGTCTACCTCGCGCACAATCTGGCCCTTGGCCACACCGCCCATGGCCGGGTTGCACGACATCTGCGCGATGGTGTTCATGTTCATCGTTACGAGCAGGACTTTGGAGCCCAAGTTGGCAGCTGCCGCCGCGGCCTCACAGCCGGCGTGGCCCGCTCCTACTACAATAACGTCGTATTCTTCTTGCTGAAACATGGTAGGGCGCCAAGTTCTGGCTTGGCGAGACATAAGTGTATTGGGGATAACACCAGTTGCTGCGTAGGTCGTTCAACGTCCACAACGACTTCCCAAACCGAAGCTTGGGTTTACAATGCGAAACGCCCGCAACAAGGCGGGCGTTTCCCTGCAAATCGTCGAAAGTTCAGACGCAACCCGCTCAGAACGTGCGCAAAGATAAGTACTCCGCTGCTCTTTTGTATGGCCCGAACTGTTACTCATCCATATCTTCGTCGAAGTACTCTTCTTGCCACTCGGCTAGCAAACCAGCTGACTGAGAAGCCACCGCCTCCCACGAAAATGGCAGCCACTGACTGTTGTGGCAGTCGAATACTTCGGTTGCGGCTACACAGGGAAACAGCTTGTAGTCGAATTTCGGGTAATTGTAGACGAGGTAGCCGGGGTAGTAATAGGTTTTTTGGAGGCGAATGGCGTGGTTAATTTTGAGCAGCATCAAGTACTTGCCCAAGCTGTGCCGACGGTAGCCAGGGTCGTAGAAATTCATAATGCCAGCTAAACTCCGGGTTCCATTGTCGAATACACCAGCCGCAATCAGCTGCTCTCCGTCCCGGATTTCGATTACTTCAGTGGTGAAGATGTTGTGGGTTGAACCGGCCAGCAGAAACTCTTCGACTGTGTAGGGGGCATCGAAGGTGATGGACTGGCGGTACACGGCGTAAAGGGCCTCTAGCTCGTCGGTGAGCTGAAACGGCCGAAACCGCACCGAGAATCGCTCATTGAGGCGCAGCAGCCGGCGCTGCTCCGGGCCATATTGCACGTCGGCTAGCACCAGCCGTAGCCAATGCACCGTATAGAACCCGCCGTCGATGGGCAAAAAGCGACACGTGAACAGGTCTTGATGCATCCGGTAATATCCCTGGCTCAGATAATAGTCCAACGCTTCGCCCCTGATAACGGGCATTTGGAAAGGAGTAGCGGACATGCAGGTAACTACTTTGAGCTTTTTATGTGTGCGAGGTCAACTAAAGGCAGTGGGCCTTCTAATACTTGGAACGTCATGCTAAGCTTGTCGAAGCATCTCGCGTACTGATGTTGCAATAGTAATCTAGTGTCAGCACGCGAGATGCTTCGACAAGCTCAGCATGACTTTTTGCTCTTTTCGCATATCCTAAATTATACAAAAAACGCCCGCGTTTAGGCGGGCGTTTCAGATTATGTAAGCTTTAGAAAGCAGAATGCAACTTGTTTAGAACGCGCGCAACGACAAGCAATAGTCTTCTTTTGCTCGCATTGCTGTCTGGCTGATCAAGTCTTTATCAGCGTAGCCTAATAAGTGCAACACGCCATGAATCATAACGCGGTGCAACTCATCAATAAAGGGAACACCGAGTTGTTGCGCATTCTCGCGGACCCGCTCCACCGAAATGAAAATGTCGCCTTCGATGATGTCGGCATCATCCGCATTGTCGAAGGTGATAACATCGGTGTACGTGTCATGGTCGAGGTACTCCATGTTCACGCGGTGCAAATACTCGTCGGAACAGAAGATGTACGTGAGCTGCACCAACTCGTATTCGTGCACGTCTATCACCCGCTCAATCCACGAACCTAACGCTTCCGCATCGGCTAGCTCAAATGGCACATCTTCTACCAGAAACTCGATGCCATGCGACTCGTGCGAATCTTGGGGTAAGCCGCTGTTCATTTCGTGTTCGGTACCGGGCGGGTGCTGGATCATGCCTGATAATTGCTGGAAGTAGTGTCCTCTTCCGCATTGGCTGCTTCGGAAGGGGCGGAAAGCATAAACGTGAGCTGCACGTTGCGGCCATCTCTGGTGAACTCCACTTCGTCGGCTAGGTGGCGAATCAGGAAGATGCCGCGGCCGCCGGGGTTCTCGAGGTTCTCGGGAGCCGTGGGGTCTATTAGGTTGGTGTAGTCGAAGCCTTGCCCTTCATCTTCCACCTCGAATTTCACACGGTCGGTATCAACGTACAACGACAGGTACACATTTTTGTCCTTGTCGAACTTGTTACCATGGCGGATAGCGTTGTTCACGGCTTCCGTCACTGCTACCATGATATTACCATAAATATCGTCTTCGATATGAAAGGTATCCTTCGAGTTATCGATGAAACTTTCCACGACACGAATGTTCTCGACAAGCGAGGGAATCTGAATTTTAACCTGCTTCATAGGGAATGGTGAGGAACGGCGGGGCGCAAACTTAGTGGAACGCTATTTCATTTTCTGAAAATATTCGCTGACTTCCCGCTGATAATAAGGCGTGAGGGTAGTGGGCACGGTGCGAAGAAGCTCAGTTTGGCGGTCTTTCTGACGTTTGTACTGCTCGAAGGCAGGTGGAAATACGGGCGGAAGCGTACGGGCGGTTTGTGCCTCACGCTTATCATCCTGGTCCCGCTCCCGCGCCGATTTCTCGGCTTCGAGCAAGCGAGTCAGAATTTGACGCTGGCGCATGACCGTCTGCTCCGTTAGCCGTTTGTTTACGAGGTCGGTTTCGGTTTGTTCCATCATTTTTTTCAATTCACCGGTACCGCCGCCTGCTTGGTCCCCTTTGCCGTCTTTCTGGCCGGGTTTGCCGCCTTTTTGTTGCTTTTCCAACTCTTGCAGCGCCTGGCGTAGCATCTGCTGTTGCGCTGCCAACTTCGCCAAGTCTTCGCTAAGCGCGCGGCCTTGTTTGCCGCTCTGCTGCAACTGCTGAATCTGCTGGTTGAGCTGCTCCTGCATCTTGCCCATACGGCCCGATTGGCCGTCGCCCGACTGCTTGCCTTTCTTTTTGCTCTTGCCAGGTTTGCCGTCGCCGGACTGCTGCTGGCTCATGCTCTCGCGCTGCTCTTGCTGCATCTGTTGCAGCGCCGAGTTGAGCATCAGGGCTAGGTTGTTCATGCTGGTCATGGCCTGCTGCTGGCTGGCGGTGGCGCGGCTCACATTGCGCTGCCGTATTTGCTCCAATGACTCGTCCATGCGGCCGTTCATCTCTCCTACCTCGCGGGTTACGAAGCTTTGAATCGGGAAAGCACGCTTGGCCAACGAATACAATGAATCTTGCACCACACGGGCGTCGTCTTTGAGCTTACGCTGCTGCTGGCCAAGCTGCACAAACCGCGGGTCAGACTGGTCAACTTTACGGAAATCTTTGGCGAGACCTTCCTGGTCGAAGCTGAGCTTTATCAAGTTTTCGAGGATGTCGCGCAGGTCGTCGATGTTTTCCTGCTGCTGATCCTGCTCTTCCTCGCTCATCTGATTCTGCATCTTCTGGGCCATCTGCTTCATGCCTTTGGCGGCTTGCTGCTGGCTCTGACTGGCTTTCTTGTTCTGGTTTTTCGAGAGCTGCTGCTCACTTTCTTCCATCTGCTCGTCGACTTGTTGCTGGTCCTGCTTCATCTCGTCGGCCTCGTTCTCGTTGCCGAGCTGGTCGTCCATTTTCTTCAGGTCTTGCAGGTCTTTCTTCAGCTCGTCGAACTGTTGCTGGTTTTGCTGCTGCTGCTGCTTTAGGTCTTCTTGCTTCTGCTGTTGCTGCTGTTTGCTCTCTTTGTTGTCGGCGTTTTCCTTGTCGTTTTTCTGCGTTTCCTCGGCCAGCTTTTCTTGCTCTTTGGCTAGTTCTTGCAGCTTATCCAGGGTTTCCTCCTGCTTCTGCTCGAACTGCAACTGCTTGAACATTTCGAGGGCCCGCTCTAGCTCTTTCTGCAAGGTGTTTTCCTTGTTTTCGAGCTGTTGCATCAGCTTCTGCATGTCGGGCTGTGTCATGTCCTGCTGCTTTTCCAGCAGTTTTTGCAGCTCCTCGTACAGCTTCTTGGTTTCCGGGTCGAGCAGGCTTTCCATCAACTTTTGCAACTCCTTGGCTTTCTCGGCCAGCTCCTGGCTCTTCGGGTCTAGCTCGTCTTGCTTCTGGGTTAGCTCGTCGAACATTTTCTTCATATCCGCCATCTGCTGATCCATCTGCTGCTTCTGCTCGAGCATATCCTGGAGCTGCTTGCGGTCCTGGAAGTTCAGGTCGCGCTTGGTCTTAAGCTTATCCTGGCTCTTGGCCAGTTCACGCTCCAGCTTCTTGCTTTGCTCGGCCGATTTGCTAAGCTGGCTCTGCACCGACTCCGACTGCGAATTCAGCTGCTCGCGCAACTCCTGGCGGCTTGGCAAGCGGAACTCCGCCGCCCGCGTCTTAGCCGACTTGGGGCCGTGCACGCCGTCGTTGTCCCACACTTGCACGAAGTATTCGAGCCGGTCGCCGGGCTGCATTTTGAGTGGGCGCAAATCCCACTGGTAAGCATAGGTTTGAGCCGTATTGCCGGTCAAGGGCAGCGCCCGAGCTTGAAACGCAGCATTAGGCCGACCCTTACTGGTGATGCGGTAGTGCAGCTGCAAGCGCGAAAGGCCGTAGTCGTCGCGCACCGACCCACCGAGCGCAAGGTAGCGCAGGGAGGTGGTATCGGAGAAGCTCTCCAAGGTGATTTCCGGAATCTGGTCGGGAATGGCGGTGAGCTGGTACTCGATAGGGTCGCGATTGAGGCTGGCTGGATTTTGCAGACGCACCGCGTAATTCTGGGTGCGCATTACTTTGCGCGAGGCCGTAAAATCTTCGCCGGCCGCCTGAGCCGTTACGGTTTCGTCAGGGCCTTTGAAAAGCAGTTGCAGCTGGTCGGTTGCCTGGGTGGCAAACTGCCAACGAACGGTGCTGCCCTCCGGCACTGTGAGGTTGCCGGTGTTGCGGATGGTTTCGGCGGGCTTGCCGATGTAGGCAGGGTACGTCACTTGCACCGAGAAGTCGCGCAGATTGGGGCGCTGGCGCAAAGTCAGATCGTAGTCGTTGGATACGACGTTGGCAGCGCTAAGCTGGAACTGCACGTCGCGCTGGAGCTGCTGAAACTGGTAGGTGAAGTGGTTGCCTTGCTCTTTGGTAAGGCGCCGCTCGCGGCCTCCATACACAATGCTGATTTCGTTGGGCAGTACCTCCCCTTCCACGCGCACATCCAGCTTGAAATCTTCGCCTTGGAAAGCTGTGAGGTCTTTGTTTTCCACCACAAACGCAAACGGCGCCGGGGGCGCGTACTTCTGGCGGTAGTTCAGTAGCCGTTCGGTACCCTGCACAAATAAGGCCGGATACACCAGCAGCACCAGCATAATAGCGGCCGCCGGAATAGCCACGTATTTCCAGAGCGGTTTGGTTTGCTTCTGAATATCGATGCCTTCCTCGAACCGAAAACCAGCCAGTTGACCTGCGCGTTGCTCTAAGCTGGCCGCAATCAGGGCATTGCCTTGGGCTTTGTCTTGCAGTTGCAGCGCGTTCAGCAGCTTGTCTTGAATGTCAGGAAAAATCTCACCTACGCGCAACGCCGCTTGCTCGTCGGAGAGCAGGCGGCGCAGGTTGGTGAGAGCTGCTAGCGGCTGCCAAATCCAGCGCATGAAAGCGTAGATAGCCAGTCCTAAAAAGCCGAACAACAAGCCACCGCGTACCCACGTGGGCAGGTAGAGGAAATATTCGAGCGTATTCAGTACCAGAAACAAACTGAGCAGCAAGGCCCCGGCCACCAGCGCACCGCGCACCAGTAGAGACAGGTAAAACTTGCGCTTAAAGGCTTCGAGGCGGGCCAGCACTTCCCGCAAAGCCGTGGAGGTAGAAGTTGATTCTTGCGACACAGGCATACTATAATCCAAAGGCCATTTACAGCCTGGGAAAGATACAGAATAAGCGTACAGGCTGCATGCCCCCGCCGATAGAACCGGGTTTGCCCCCGGCCGGTTCCGGTGAGTGTACAACACGCTTCAGCTAATGGAGTTCAGGCACTAAATCAAGCTAGCTGCTAAGTACTTAAAGGTTCTTGTTACGAGTAATACGAAATTTTAAAGGCTTATTTAACTCAATACATTATCCATCTACAAAAGCATCAAATTGTCTAAGTCAAGTTACTAAAGCATTTGTCCTGCTGAGCGAAGTCGAAGTGTCTGGCGTTATCAATATAATCAGACCGCTACGCTAAGCGTAATATAACGAAGCATCTCGCTCGAAGTCATTGCCACGCAAACCGTCATACTGAGCGTAGTGCAGCGAAGCCGAAGTATCTCGCGTGCTGACGTTGTAGAGCCAATCCAACGATTCGAGCGAGATGCTTCGACAAGCTCAGCATGACAGTTCCAATTTACTGTCAGCATTCGAGAGACTTGGCCAGGCTTAGCAGATGGGATAACCAGATGCTCTTATAAATCTAATGTAGCACTAGACAAACGAGAAAGGAGGAGAAGTGCGTGGCTTATACGTTTCTCGAAACAAAAAACCCGGCTCGTTTCCGAACCGGGCTTTTGCTTGCTTGAGAAGTAGCTAGTAGCAGTTATTTGCCTTTGCCAGCAGTACCATCCTCGTTGGTTTTCTGCTTGCGCTTCTCTTTTTTGCCTTTGGCGTCCTTGGTCACCATTTTCATCTTCTCAGCAGTAGCCGCCTCGGGCGCCGGAGTTGCGGCGGGGGCTGTTGCCGCAGCGGCCGGAGCCGTTACCGTTTTGCCTTCCAAGTCGAGTTCTACCACTTCGTAGCCTAGCTCAGTTAAGCCAGGGAAAGCCTTGGCCCGGTCGCCGACTACCACAATGTACATGTTGTCGGCGGGCAGGTACTTCTGGGCGCTGGCTTGCAGGTCTTCGCGCTTCAGGTTCTTCAAGATTTCGCTTTGCTGCCGCACATAGTCGTTGGGCAGATCGTACTCGAGCAGGCGGCCCAAGAAGGCCGCTTTCTGCTGGCCGGTTTCATAGCGAAGCGCATCTTGCTGGCCTACCGACGCTTGAAGGAACTGCAGTTCTTCGTCGGTGGCGCCGTTGCGGTAGTTCTTGATTTCGCTCATGAACTCCTTCACCGAGGGTGCCGTGGCATCGGCCCGGACGCCGGCTTGTGCCGTGAACGGACCCACGTAGCGGGAACTCTGGAAGCCAGAACGGGCACCGTAGGTGTAGCCTTTGTCTTCGCGCAAGTTCAGATTGATGCGCGAGTTGAAGGCACCCCCAAGATGTAGTTAGCCAGGTAAGCACGGTAGTAGTCGCCGGTGGCATCGTAGGGCAAGTTGGTTAGGTAGCCCACCCGGATTTCCGACTGCGCGGCCTTGTCTTTGTTTACAAAGTAGATGCGCGTCTTGTCGGGCTGCGAGGCCGGCTGGCCGGCGGGCAGCGTCACGTTCTTGCGGCTCCACGACTTGAGGAAGGCCATGCGCGGCACCACCGTCTTCTGGTCCACGTCGCCTACCAGCGTGAGGTAGCTCACATTGGGCGCGTAGTTCTGGGCGTAGAACTGCTTTACGTCGTCGAGCGTGATGCTCTGCACCGTGGTAGTCGTGCCCGACACCGGCACGCTCATGATGTCGGTGGGGCCGTAGAGCAGGCGTGAATAGGTTTTGTTGGCAATGACTACGGGCTGCGTGTTCTGGTTGGCAATTCCTTCCAGCGTCTGCTTTTTCACCCTATCGAAATCAGCTTGATCGAAACGTGGGTGCAGTAGCACTTCCTCTAGCAGGGTCAGCGTGGCAGGCAAGTTTTTGGTGAGGCTGCTTACGACTATCTGCGTATTGTCGTCGCCACCGTATACCTGGATGATACTGCCGAGGCGGTCGAGGGCGGCGGAGAACTGCTCGCCGGTGTATCTCTGCGTGCCTTCGTTGAGCATGGCGGCCGTAAGGGCTGCTACGCCGGCTTTGTTGGGGTTGGCTTGCTCTAGGCGGTGGCCGCCGCGCAATGTCAGCAACATCGTTACGGTCGGAATTTCGGTGTTACGGTTGCCCATTACCCGCAGGCCGTTCTCGAAGTCTTCGCGCCACACAGCAGGTACTTGCACCACCGGATTCGTGCCGCTCTTGGGCTGCTTGCTCCTATCGAAGCTATCCGTAGCCTTGGCGTATTTCAAACCCGAATAGTCGTCTTTCGGGGCTTGGTAGCCTTCTTTGCTAGGCGTGAAGTTGTTGGCTTTGGCTACTAAGTTGCCAGAGCCCTTGGGCACTACGCTCAGTACTACGGCGTGCTTACCTTTCACATACTTGTTGTAGACGCGCAGCACGTCGGCTTTCGTGAGGGCGCGCAGTTTTTGCAGTTCCTGTGGTAGCCGGTTTGGGTTGCCCGTAAAGGTTTGGAACGAAGCCAATTGGCTTACTTTTCCGCTTACGCTGCTCAGGCCATTGATGAGGTCGGTTTCGCGGCTGGCTTTGAAGCGGGCTACATCGTCGTCGGTAACGCCGTTGCGCTCGAACTCGGCCAGGGTGCGGCGCACCAGCACTTCCATGCTGTCGAGCCCTTTGCCTGGTAAGCTCAAGCTAGTGATGGTGAATTCGCCGGCTAGCTCCGAGGTGGGGTGGTAGGCCTGCGCCTGCACCGCCTTCTGCGTCTTGATGAGGTTCTTGTAGAGCAACGACGTTTTACCACCGCCTATGATTTCAGCCAGGGCGTCAATAGCCACTTCGTCGGGGTGGTACTGCGGCACGGTGGGAAACACCATTTGCAGCATCGGAAAGCGCACATTGTCTTCGTAGCTCACGTAGCGGTCAGCCGTCAGCACCGGTTCGGGCAGCTTCATGTTCTGCACGGCTGGCCCCCGGTTGATGGGCCCGAAGTATTTCTCTACCATTTTCACCACTTCGGCTGGCTTCACGTCGCCACCCACCGTGATAGTAGCATTGTTGGGACCGTACCAGCGCAGAAAGAAGTTTTTCAGGTCATTAACGTCCGACCGGTCTAGGTCTTCGAGGTAACCAATGGTGAGCCAGCTGTAGGGGTGACCGTACGGGTAAAGCGTTTTGGCGATGTTCTCGCCGGCGAGACCGTACGGGCGGTTATCATAGTTCTGGCCCCGTTCGTTTTTCACGGTGGAGCGCTGTACCTCAAACTTTTGTTGCGTTACGGCATCTAGCAAAAAGCCCATGCGGTCGGCTTCTAGCCAGAGCGCCGTTTCGACTTGGTTGTTCGGAATAGTCTCGAAATAGTTGGTCCGGTCGCGGTTGGTGGTGCCGTTGAGCGTGCCGCCCGCCGAGGATACAATCTTGAAGTGCTGCTCGTCGCCTACGTGGTCGGAACCCTGAAACATCATGTGCTCGAAGAAGTGAGCAAACCCCGATTTGCCGATCTGCTCACGTGCCGAACCTACGTGGTACGTCACATCAACGTGGGCCAGCGGGTCGGAATGGTCTTCGTGAATGAGCAGGGTCAGGCCGTTGGACAGCACGTACTTTTCGTACGGAATTACTAGTTCGGTGCCTTTGCGAATCACTTTCTCAACCAGGCGCGTGCCGCCGGTAGTGGTAGCAGTAGGTTTGGCTGCTGGTTTCTGTTGAGCCGTGGCGGGCGGCAGCGCTAAGGCAATCCCAAGGCCAAGCAGCCAAATAGATTTCAAGATCATATGGTATTACTAAAAGAAAAATGAAAACGTAATCGTGAAGTTAAGAGCTAGATAGACGCACCCAAATCCAAAAAGACGCACGGCGCGCAAAGCAGCTTAAGTCTATCTTTCTCACTCAGACCAACAGTAATTCCAATGAAAAGATGAAAGGTAAACTACCGGTCTGGGTCCCAAAGGATATGAATATTGTAAAAAATAGTTACTTCATTACAAATTCATAAAGACAAACGTAGCTTAACTAATAAGATTGGCACTTATATTTGCTGGATTTTGCTGCTGTCATGCTCGTTACCAACCTCGAATACTTGCTCCTTTCTCACCGCCCCGATTTGGGCCAGGTGTTCTTGCGTTGGACTCGTCCGGCTACTTCCGAGGAGCACCGGAGCGGGTATCAAGCAGCACTCGAATTAGCGCAGCGCGAGAAGGTAGGGCGCTGGCTGGTTGACCTGCGCAGCCGCGGCTTGGCCGACCCCATCGATTTTCGTTGGGTGGTTACTTCCTTCCGCGAGCAGCTAACCAGCGCACTTCCCGGCGTTCGGCCTTGCCTCGCCTACCTCGTGCTGCCCTACCACGCCGAGACGCTAAGCCAGCGTTTGGCCGAAGAAATGGCCACTGATTCGGTGTCCGACAGCATGGCCATGCGGGTTTTCACGGAAGAGCAAGCCGCGCAAGAGTGGTTGCAGAGCCGCTCATAAGTAGATTGCCAGGCCTTATCGGCAACTACAGCATCTGTTGTTCAAGTAGTTAGCGCAGTGCTGCTGCGAGGTATAAGCAGTTCCGTTTCTATCATTTGCGACATTTTCGACACCTTGGGGTGCGGGCAACTTTTGTTGCCTATTTCTCCATCTATTCTGTCGTATGCGCATTTCTGTTTCCTGTCTGCTGGTACTCGCGGCACTAGCCGGCTGCCAGAGCAAGTCCACTTCGTCGTCGGAAGCTGGGGGCACGGCCGCCGCTCCTACCGATACCACTATTGTTTCGCCGCCCGATGGGATTACGGCGGCTTACATCGGTGAGCAAACCAAGATATTAGCTTCCGATGAGTTTCAGGGCCGCAAGCCGTTCACGGTAGGCGAAGAGAAAACGGTGGCCTACCTCACCGACCAGTTTCGAAAGCTTGGGTTGAAGCCCGGCCCCGATGGTACTTATTTCCAAAACGTGCCCTTGGTGGAAATTACGGGCCAGCCGGCCCCCACTATGCAAATAAGTGGCGGTAAAGGCGGCCCCATCACGCTCAACTACAAAACCGATTATGTGGCTTTCACGGAGCAGGAAAAGCCCGCCGTGGCGTTGCAAAACTCGGAAATGGTGTTTGCCGGCTACGGCGTGGTCGCGCCCGAATACAAGTGGAACGACTACGCGGGCCTGGATGTGAAAGGCAAAACCGTGGTGGTACTTGTCAATGACCCCGGTAACGCCGGCAACGACACCACCCATTTCAAGGGCAGGGCCATGACCTACTACGGCCGCTGGACTTACAAATATGAGGAAGCCGCCCGCCAAGGCGCCGCCGGCCTGATTATCGTGCACGATACCGAGCCGGCCGCCTATCCGTGGTCGGTGGTGCAAAGCAGCTACTCCGGGGCCAAACTCCGGCCGCAGCGCGCCGATAAGGGCGCTAGCAAATGTGTGATTGAAGGCTGGATGACGTTGGATGCCGCTAAGAAGATGTTTACGGCCGCCGGGCAGTCGTACGAGGAAGCCTATGCCGCGGCCAATAAGCCCGGTTTCAAGGCCCGTACACTTGGTGGCCTTGCCATGAGCACGAGCGTGAAAAACAAGCTGCGCCGCACCGCCTCCAAAAACGTACTGGCCGTGCTGCCCGGCTCCACCCGCGTCGACGAGTACATTATCTACTCCGCGCATTGGGACCACCTCGGCATTGGGGCGGCCATCAACGGCGACTCCATCCACAACGGTGCCGTGGACAACGCCAGTGGCTGCGCTGCGCTGTTGAGTATTGCTAAAGCGTACACGCAGCTACCCAAAGCGCCCGGCCGGAGCATTGTGTTTCTGGCCGTGACTGGTGAAGAGCAAGGCCTGCTAGGTTCGGCCTACTATGCTGCTCACCCCGTGTTCCCGCTCAAGAAAACGGTGGCTGATTTGAACATGGACGCCCTAGCCGCCTTTGGTCCCATGCGCGACCTAACAGTTATCGGCTACGGCCAGTCCGAACTAGACGACTACGCCCGCGACGCGGCCAAAGAGCAGAACCGCTACATCCTGCCCGACCAGCACCCCGAAAAAGGCAGCTTCTACCGCTCCGACCACTTCAGCTTTGCCTTCGTGGGCGTGCCTGCTCTTGATGCCAAAGGTGCCTTCGACAGCCGTGCCCGCGGCAAGGAGTATGCCGCCCAACAGATGCAAGCCTACACCGCCAAAAACTACCACCAGCCCTCCGACGAGTACGACCCCAAGTGGGATTTGCGCGGCATGGAGCAGGATGCGCGCCTACTCTTCCGCATTGGCCAGCGCCTCGCCGAAGAAAGCACCTTTCCCAAGTGGAAGCCCGGCTCCGAGTTCAAGGCTACCCGCGAGAAAAGCCTAGCTAGCAAATAGATAATACCCCATAAGATCTAACCTTCACTTGTTGAAATGTCTGGTGTGTTACTATTGGCACAGTACACGTCATGCTGAGCGCAGTCGAAGCATCTCGCGTGTTGACGTTGAGCATTCATCACGGTTTACCATACTAGCGAGATGCTTCGACTCCGCTCAGCATGACGGATGAGTAGAATGTATATGCAGCAACTACTTTCAGTGAGTCATAAAAAAGAAGCCCTGGCAATATGCGCCAGGGCTTCTTTTTTATGACTATCTACAGCAGGCAACTCAACCTTCAGCCCACTGGTAACGGCGCTGCTTCCATTGGATATAGCCGGGCCAAAGGGTGTAGCCAATCACGGCCAGCGACATGACGCAGAGGTAGGGCTCGTAAAGCAACAGCAGCCCCAACGATTCGCGGCGGCCTACTTGCCGGAGCGTGATGGCCAGGAACAGCGTCTGACACAGAATCTTAGCGGCGTATACCCCAAGCATAAAAAGGGGAGTATGCAAACCAGGCCAAAACAAAAAGGGGTAGAAGATACCGTAGGCCCCAAACAACAACGAAAGTTGGCTAGGGAGCCGGACAGCGCCTTTCATCCAACGCTTACGCTGCCAAAGCAAATGGCGCATGGTGGGTTGCGGTACCGTTACGCCTAGTATGCGTGGGTCGCAGAGGTTGCGGAAGCCCCACCCTTGCGCGACAATCTTGGAGAAGAGTTGCAAATCTTCCGTGATGCTAAAAGCCAATGCCTCATAGCCGCCAATGGACTCGTAGGCTGCCCGCGTAACAAGCATGTTGTTGCCAACCGATGTAACCGGTACGCCGGTGTCAGATAGTAACCGAATGACGTTGAGGCCAAACAGCCAGTCGAGGCCCTGGAGGCGGCCAAACACAGTGCTGTTGGCGGTGGTAATGCCCGTCACGACGCCCACGTTGTTGGTTTCGGTGGCAGCCAGCATGGTTTCCACCCATTCGGGCGCAAGAGCCATGTCGGCGTCGGTGAGCAGAAAGTAGTCGGTGGTGGCGGCGCGGCAGAGGTGAGCCAAGGCGTTGCTTTTGCCGCGAGCCGTGCCCAAGCGGTGCCGCACGCTCAGCAGCTGGAACTGCGGCTTGTCTTTGATGAAGTGCGCCACAACGGCCGCCGTGTTGTCGGTAGACGCATCATCGGCAATCAGGATTTCCATCAACTCCGATGGGTAGTTGAGGCGGGTTAGGGAAGTAAGGCACCGCTCGATGGTCGCTTCTTCGTTGCGCGCCGCAATCAGAATGCTTACTCGGGGCCGGGCTTTGGTACCAGCCGGGGTCGGTTTGGCGAGCAGCAACAACACCAGAAACACAATAAAGAGCCCGAAAAACAAGCCCAAAAAGATAATCGAGAGCAACATAGGCGGCTATATGGGGAATAGGTCGCACCGTTCGAAGCAGGAGAGAAGGTGCAGCCCTGGTTTGCTTAGAGTGTACGGCGCGTAGCTGCTAATGCGTTGTGAGGTAAATGCGTATTTTACTGCTTACGCTGTCCGTATAAACACGCAGTATTTCAAGCACATCGGCAAGCCCAAGCACAACAAAAAGCCCCGGCCACAGAAGCAGCCGGGGCAAAAAGTGCAGGAGAGAAAGTTAAACTCTTGGGTCGGGAATAGCACCGGGGTCGTATCCGGGGTTGATAGGCTGATCGTCGGCAAGCGGCAACGTCACTTTCTCGTTGTCGTCGACGCGCAGCGTGAATATGCCGGCTATGACCATCAGCACCCCGCCCAATACCACCACATTCAGTGGGTCGAGGCTCGGGAACTGTTTCATAATAGCTGGCAAGCCCAACGAAGCGCATACCTGCGGCAGCACAATAAAGGCGTTGAAAACCCCCATAAAGTGGCCCATTTTGTGCGCCGGAATCGAGCCGGCCAGCATAGCATACGGCACCGACAGGATAGAAGTCCAGGCGATACCCACTCCTACCATCGACACGAGCAGCATCCAAGGCTCAGTGATAAAGGCCACCGACATAAGGCCAAGACCACCAGCCGTTAAGCAAACCATGTGGGTTAGTTTGCGGCTCAGTTTGCGAGCAACCCAAGGCAGCATCAGGCTAAACACAGCCGAAATTCCACTGTACATGGCAAAGGCCTCGCCCACGAAATTGGCGCCCTCGTTGAAAGCAGCCGACTTGGAATCGGTGGTGCCGTAGAGGTGCTTGGTAACAGCCAGCGTAGTGAAAATCCACATGCAAAACAGGCCAAACCACGTGAAAAACTGTACCACTGCCAGCTGCTTCATCACCTTGGGCATGTGCAAAGCACCGGAGAAGGTTTCTTTGACGCCCTGCATGAACGTGACCGAACTTTTCTCCCGCTCGAACGCCTCCATGTCTTCGGGTGGGTACTCGGTTGAGGTTAGCACGGTGTAGAGCACGCACAGAAAAAACGCCGCCGCCCCGAGGTAGTAAGCGTACTTCACCGAGTTAGGCACAATCCCGGCAGCGGCTTCATTGGCTACCCCAAATTTGGTGAGCAACGTGGGCAACAACGACGCCACCACGGCCCCCACCCCAATAAAAAACGACTGCATAGCGAAGCCGCTGGTATACTGCTCGTTGGGTAGCTTGTCGCCGACAAACGCCCGGAACGGTTCCATACTGATGTTGATGCTGGCGTCCATGATCCAAAGCATGCCACCCGCAATCCACAACGTGGGCGAGTTGGGCATAATCAGCATGGCTATCGACGCTAAGATGGCGCCCACCAAAAAGAATGGCCGCCGCCGCCCCCAACGAGGGCTCCACGTGCGGTCCGACATGTAACCGATGATGGGCTGCACCAGCAACCCCGTCAGCGGGGCCGCCACCCACAGAATCGGAATGTCGTCGGGGTTGGCGCCGAGGTTCGAGAAGATGCGGCTGGTGTTGGCATTCTGAAGAGCAAACCCGAACTGAATGCCCATGAAACCGAAGCTCATGTTCCAGATTTGCCAGAAGCTCAAACGAGGTTTTGTGCGGGTACTGCTAGGAGCCGCCGCTACGCCGGTTGCCATAAGGTGTGGGAATTTTAGGTGGGGATGCGGTGAAGGGGACAACGAGTAAGATAGCAAAAGAACGTCATGCTGAACAGAGCCGCAGGCAAAGCGGAAGCTCTGGCATGCAGGCATTTCAACAGTATATCGTCATGCTGAGCGAAGCCGGAGGCGGAGTCGAAGCATCTCGCTCGAATCGTTGGGCAAGCGTTGGAGTGTACCACCCTAGCGAGATGCTTCGGCTGCGCTCAGCATGACGTTCTCTTTTTGTTCTTGACTCTGGTCTAGTTGCCTTTCGGCTTGATTTCGAACACGTAAGCGCTCAGCGGGGGCAGGTTGAGCGTGAGGTATTCCGTGGGCGGCGTGTTGTTGAGCAGGTCGGTGTAGGTGCAGAACTGGTCGGGGTTGAGGCCCATGCGCTGGCGCACCTCCCGCGGGATTTGGATGGTTGGCTTCGAGGTTTTGTCGCGGCTGAAGTTGACTACGATTAGCAGGCGCTGGTTGTCGGTGTAGCGCAGGTAGCTATAGACGTGCTTCTGATCGTAGTCTTTGCCGAGGTTGTTGGCGTCTTGCAGCTCGTAGAACTTGCCCTTGCGGATGGCTTCGCTGGAACTGCTCAGGTTGAGTAAGCGGCAATAAAAGTCGCGGAGTTGCTTCTGGCTTTCCGAGAGCTGGCCGCCGTCGAACTTGCCGCCGTTCATCCATTTCTGGTGCTCCGGCACGCCCCAATAGTCGAAGATGGTGGTGCGGCCGTCTTCGCTGGAGAAGCCCTCCGACTTCAGCGCCGGCTCGGCCACTTCCTGCCCCGAGTACAGCATTACCGGGCCCGAGCCCAACGTAGCTGTGACGACCATAGCCGGAATAGCGGTGCGCGGGTCGGTGGCAAAGTCCTTGGAGGCAATGCGTTGCTCGTCGTGGTTTTCAAGGAAGCGCAACATCCGGGACGAGTAGCCGCGGCTTTCCTCTCGCCACACTTTCGTAATTTCCTCGGTGTTGCCGCCCCCGTCATCAGGCGGCGCAGGGCGTCGTAGAGGCCCACTTTGTCATAGAGGAAGTCGAACTTGCCTTTCTCGAAGTAGGTCTGGTACTCCTTGGGGTTGTAGGCTTCGGCAATGAACACGATGTCGGGCTTCACCTTTTTCACCTCCGGAATCACCCACGCCCAAAACTCAACGGGCACCATTTCGGCCATGTCGCAGCGGAAACCATCCACGTCTTTCTTGGCCCAAAACAGCAGAATGTCGCGCATCTTCTTCCAAGTGTCTGGTATCGGCTCGAAGTAAGTTTTGCGGTTGTTTTGGTAATCGACGCCGTAATTGAGCTTCACCGTCTCGTACCAGTCGTTCACGCTCGGCGTGGCCGAAAACACGTCATTACCAGTGGCTTTGGCGGGCGTCTCGGCAAACTTGCCGTCCTCACGCGGGCCGAGGGCCGGGCCTAGCGGGTTGCCTTCTTTGGGTACCACCAAGCTCTGGCCGGGCAGGTAGTAGAAGTTGTTGTTGGGCGCGAAAGCCTTGGTTTTGTCGTCTTGGGCACCGAGGTCGATGACGCCGGCCGGCTTGGCATCCGACTTATAGCTGCGGGCTACGTGGTTCGGGATGAAGTCCATGAGCACTTGCAGGCCGTTGGCGTGCGTGCGCTTGATGAGGGCTTCGTACTCGGTCATCCGGGTTTTCACGTTCACGGCCAAGTCAGGGGCCACGTCGTAGTAGTCCTTGATGGCATAGGGCGAGCCGGCGCGGCCTTTCACGATGTCGGCATCGTCGGGGCCGGGGCCGCCCTGCGCGGTGTAGTCGGTCATGGTGGCGTGCTCAATCACGCCGGTGTACCACACGTGCGAGACGCCCATCTTCTTGATTTCCTGGAGCGCCTTGTCGGTGATGTCGTTGAACTTGCCGGTGCCGTTTTCCTGCACGGTACCGTAGGGTTTGTTGACAGTGGTTTTGTTGCCGAACAAGCGGGTCATCAACTGATAGACGACCAGTTTGTGGTCCTGAGGAACCTCTTCGGTGGTGTTGGGATCCGCAAGGAAGACAGTATCAGACACGGGCTGAGCTATACGCGAAAGTGGAAAAGTAAAAGCGGCCAACGCAAGCATTGCCGGCAAGACAAGTTTCTTCATACGGGGCGGGGGGCAGAAGTTTGCGTGGCTGCGGGCATTTATGCTGGCCCACAGTTAGCGCACACGGTTAGGCGGAAGGCTTACACGGTTCTGGCAAACAGGGAGCCTCGGCGCCTTCTGCCACTAAGAATCGTGAAACCACTATAAATAAAGCGCTATTTCTTTAACTCCACCACCCACGCCGTCCGCCCCGGAATCTTTACGGTTTTCAAATCAGCAATTGCTGCCCCTGTGGTCACTTCCACGCCGGAAGAAAACCCGTTGAGCCGTTCTGCAAACCGCGCCATGTCCACGGTTTTCTCTTCTTTGTTGGAGTTCATCATCACCATCACCGTGCCCGCATCGGAGTAGCGGAAATAGGTGTACACGCCCTGATCGGGGATGAACTGCATGAGCTTGCCAGCGTGCAAAAACTCGTGCGTACGGCGGTAGTTGGCCAGCTTGCTCACGTAATCAAACGCCTCAGCTTCCTGGCCGGAGCGCGACGTGAACAAGTTCTTTTTGTCGCCGGGGAAGCCGCCGGGAAAGTCCTCGCGCACTTTGCCGTCGGGGTTCGAGAAGTTCTTCATCAGCACCTCCGTACCGTAGTAAAGCTGCGGTATGCCGCGGGTGGTGAGCAGCCACGCCAGCCCCATCTTGTACTTGGCGAAGTCCTCCCCTATCACCGAGTAGAAGCGGCTCATATCGTGGTTGTCGAGGAAGACCACATTGCGCATGGGGTTCTCGTAGAGCCAGTCGTCGTGCAGGGTATAGTAGAGCTTGCTGATGCCCTCCGTCCAGCCAGCGTCCTTGGTCAGCGCCTCGTTGATGGCGTATTGCAGCTGAAAGTCGGTGACGCCGGGCAAATTGCTCTTGAACCCGTCGGTAGATGGCAGGATGTTGCGGGCGAAATAGGCCTGCTGCGCCGTGCCTTGCACCCACGTTTCGCCGAACATGCCCAACTGCGGATACTCATCAAGCAACGCTTGGCCCCACTGCATCAGGAAGTTGCGGTCTGAATAAGAGTAGGTGTCGATGCGGTAGGCGTCGATGCCTGTGTTTTCCACCCACCACAGGTTGTTCTGGATGACGTAGGTGGCCACCAGCGGATTGCTCTGGTTGAGGTCCGGCATAGTAGTGTCAAACCAGCCTTCGCCGAACAGTTTCCGGTCGTATTGGGAGCCGTGCGGGTCGTTGAAGGCCGCGTCGCGGAAGGAACTGCGCGTGAAGGTGGGCCACTGGTGAAACCAGTCTTTGGCGGGCTGGTCGCGGAACAGGTAGCTCTCCGAGCCCAGGTGGTTGAGCACCACGTCTTGTACCACCTTCAGCCCGTTCTGGTGGGCGTTGCGGACAAAGCTTCGGTACTCCTCGTTGGTGCCATAGCGGCGGTCCACGGTGTAGTAGTCGGTGAGGGCGTAGCCGTGGTAGCTGGCCTTGGGCTGGTCGTTTTCCACGATGGGCGTGAGCCACAGGGCCGTAGCGCCAAGCGTCTTGAAGTAGTCGAAGTGGTTGGCAATGCCCTTTAGGTCGCCGCCGTGGCGGCTGTACATCGAGTCGCGGGCCGCGGCGGGCGCCTTCATGCCTTTGATGTAGTCGTTTTTAGGGTCGCCGTTCGAGAATCGGTCTGGCATCAGGAAGTAGATGAAATCCTGCGTGCTAAGGCCCTGTACTTGCGTTTTGTCGCCGGGCGTGGAGCGGGCTTTCAGCTCGTAGCTGTAGCTGAAATTCTTGGCTCCTTTAAACTCCAGCTTCAATTGGCCCGGCTTAGCGGTGGGGCTAACAGTAAGGTTAACCACCAAGTAGTTAGGGCTTTCCAGCTTCTGCGTGCCGTCCAGCGTCACGCCTTCGTAGCGCAAGCTAGCCGTGCTATTCGCTATGCCGGGGCCGTGCACTAACAATTGCAGTTTCGGATTCTTCATGCCCACCCACCAGAAAGTTGGGTCAATGCGGGTGATGCCGGCGGGCTTTTTGGCCGGAGCAGTTGGGGAACTGGCTAAGTCAGTGCTAGAATGTGCTTGGGCAACAGGTGCCGCCAACAGACTAGCTACCAGCGCTGGCAGCAGGAAGTGGGACGATTTCATGGGAATTTGGGACTTGAATGGGAGCGGTAAGGTAACAAGCACCTCCGTAGAACCCTAGTATCCTCGGTTGTCGTCGTTTGCCACCACAGGTCACGTACTGTCTAAAAACAGAAAGCCCCACCTTCTGGTAGGGCTTTCGGAAACGAATAAGAAGAGCTAGGAGAGCTTGTTTTATCTCTTACGAGGACGCTATTGCAGCTTGGCCAACCAGAGCGAGGCATTGAGGTGCAGGCGGGGGTGGCTTACGTTTTCGCCCCAGCCGTCGTACACGGTGTTGCCGGGCGAGCCGGTGCCGTCGTCGGCGGGTGAAGAGTCGCCGATGATAACCACGCGGCCCGAGCCGAAGGTGCTGCTGGCAGCCATAGCCAAGTTGTTGCCCTGCGTGGCGGAGCTACGCCAGATTAGGCCCTGCACCGTGCTGTTGGCGGTAGGATTAAGCGTCATGGTGGCGCCGTTGTGGAAGGAGAGCTGCGACACGGCGCCTTGCGAGCCATTCAGGATGGGGTTGGTGCCGGTGCGGACGTTGCTGCTGTTCTCCACAATGTTGTCGAGGTTCACCGTGAAGCCGAAGGGGTTGGCTTGCACCGAGTTGTTCTGCATCAGGTCGTTCCAGATGTCGGGCGAGTCGTAGCCGTCGTTGTTGCGGTCCGAGATGTCATGGTCTGAAATCATAAACAAGCCGCCGCCGTTCTGCACAAACCGCAGGATGGCCGTTTTCTCGGCGGCCGTGAAGATGATGTTGGGCTCATCGACCACGAATACGCTGTAGTAGCTCAGGTCCTGTGGGTTGGCGGTGTTGCCGTAGCTGATAGCCGCGCCAGCCGGTAGCTGCTCCACGGTGTGGCCCTGCTTGGCCAAAGCCACGCCCCACGCCGAAATAGCGCCAGTCCAGTAGCTTTCGGCGGTGGTGCTAGTGATGCCGCTTTGGGCCGGCGACGGGTAGCGCGAAGCCACCCCGCTGTTCACGTCGAGCACCCAATCGGCATTGCCGGCCAGCTCGCCGTGCGAACCGTCGAAGAGAAACTTCTTGCCGCCGGTAGCAGGTGGGGGCGTGGTGCCGCCCCCGCTGCCATACTGCTCCACCGTCACGTTGTCGATGTTGATGCGGTTGGTGCCGCCGGAAATCTTGCGGATTTGCAGCCGTACGCTGCCGCTCAGGTTCACGCTGAACGAGGCCGTGCTCAGCGTAGCGCTGCTGCTCGTGATGGTGCTGCCCACTTTCACATAGGAGCTGCCGCTGTTCTGGCTTACCCATAGCTCCCACTGCGAGCTAGCGTCGGTGCCATACGTCGCATGGTCAACCGTCACGACGCCCGCGCCCGTAGTGGTATTGAAGTTCATGCCGACTGTGCCCACGTTGCGCACCCGCACCGATTGGCTGCCGGTTTTGGCGTCGGCGGTGGTGTTGCCGAGTAGGGCGTCATTCAAGGTCCAGGAGCCAGAGCCGAGCGTGACGGAGCCGGTGGTGTAGGCGGTTTTGGTGCCGGCTTCAAAACTCTCCGGGAATCCTGCGGCGCTAACATCAGCAGCGGCAGTGGTTACGCTAGGAGCGGCGCTTGGCATAGGCTCTACTTTAGAGCAAGCAACCGACAGTGTCAGTAGCGCGGTGGCAAGTAAAGGAGTGAACTTCATCTAAGCTTGTTTAGGGTTGAGGTTGGAGTAGGACAAGAGCGTAAAACTACCTAGGCAATCAGCCAGTTAGACCAAAATGGATGTTACGGTTGTGTCAACTTACAACAGTTTTTCAGTCTTGGCCCTGTGCAGACTGCTCCATATAGTCATATGAATTAGTCTATTTATACCTGTATCCCTCCAACCTGACAGCTCTGCTTTTCAAACCACAAAACGCCGAGTAGCTACCCCTTGCATGTGTTTTCCGGCTGCCGTAAGTGCGGCTGATTTTGCCCTTGATTTTCCGATGGTTCCGCTTGGGGCATACGCAGGCGCACCTAGTACGCTTTGTTTTTCACTTGGAATGTCCGCACCTTGGCCGGCGCTTGCCCCGAACGTATTGCTGTGCTGGCCGTATGCCGGGGCTGTGGGTGGCTTGGTTGAGCTACCTTTTCTCTGACCTCCTTTTTCAATGGCTTTCGAATTTAAACCCTACTCTCCCGCTGCCGAATTCACGACGCAGGCGGCGTACTTCTCCATGGAATTTGCCCTGGATCAGGCCCTCAAAACGTATTCCGGGGGCCTCGGCTTCTTGGCGGGCTCGCACATGCGCTCGGCCTACGAACTCAAGCAAAACCTGGTGGGCATTGGCATTCTGTGGAGTTTCGGCTACTACGACCAAGGTCGCAACGAAGACCAAACCATGCGCGCCGACTTCCGTCAGAAGTCGTATTCCTTCCTCGAAGACACCGGTATCACCTTCCCCATCACCATCCACGATGTGGATGTGCACGTGAAGGCCCTCTACTTGGCTCCCGACACGTTCGGTACGGCCCCGATGTTCTTCCTGACCACCGACATTCCCGAAAACGACTTTATCTCGCGCACCATCTCCCACCACCTCTACGACGCCGACACGGCCGCTCGTATCGCGCAAAGCATCTTGCTCGGCGTAGGTGGCGGTAAGCTGCTCGACTTGTTGGAGCTGAACGTGGATGTGTACCACCTCAACGAAGGCCACGGTCTGCCGCTGGCGTTCTACCTCTACGAAAAGCACGGTCGTCAGCTCGAAGAAGTGCGTAAGCGTCTGGTATTCACCACGCACACGCCCGAGCTAGCCGGCAACGAGGAGCACCCGCTGCAACTGCTGGCGAAGATGTCGTTCTTCGGGTCGGTGCCCGCCGAGGAAATCACCCGCGTAGCGGGCGTGGAAAACGGCCAACTAAACTACACGCTTACCGCCCTGCGCTTTTCGCGCCTCTCCAACGGCGTAAGCAAAGTGCACGGCACCGTTGCCAACGAAATGTGGGGCAGCAACAAAGGCATCTGCCCCATTATTGCCATCACCAACGCCCAAAACGGCACCTACTGGCGCGACCAGCAACTGCACGCCGCCCTAGAAGCCAACGACGATACGGCTCTACTCGCCCGCAAGCGCAAGCTGAAAAAGCAACTCTTCGACATCGTAGCCGACCAAACCGGCACTCTGCTCAACCCCGACGTACTAACCGTAGTGTGGGCCCGCCGATTCGCCGGCTACAAACGCGCCGACCTGATTTTGCGTCATTTCGAGCGGTTCCTTGGCATCATCAACAACACTGACCGTCCCGTGCAAGTGCTGTGGGCTGGCAAGCCCTATCCCAAGGACTACGGCGCCATCGGCCTGTTCAACGACATCATCCGCAAAGTTAAGCCGCTCAACAACTGCGCTGTGCTAACGGGTTATGAGCTAACCCTATCCGGCTACCTCAAGCGTGGTTCCGATATCTGGCTGAACACGCCCCGCTACCCCCGCGAAGCCTCCGGCACCAGCGGCATGACTGCCGCCATGAACGGTTCCGTCAGCCTCAGCATCGCCGACGGTTGGGTTCCCGAATTTGCTCGCCACGGCGAAAACAGCTTCATCATCCCCCACACCGACCCCTACCAGGCCGACAATGTTAAGGACGACATCGAGGCAACTAGCCTGCTCGATGTGCTGGAAAACGAAATCGTGCCGCTCTACTACGGCCAGCCCGATAAGTACTTGGAAGTTGTGAAAACCGCGATGCGCGAAGTAGAACCCGAGTTCGAGTCGCACCGCATGGCTACCGAATACTACCAGAAGCTGTACAACGCCAAGTAGCCCAAGACGTAATTAACGGCTAAAAAGACTAGTGGCTAAAGAATTGGTTTCCCTCATTGAAACAAGGGAAGCCAGTTCTTTAGCCACTAGTCTTTTCGTTGGCTTCAGACCTTAGCTGCTAGTACATCGCTCAAGACTGCCCATACGTTGTCCGCCAGAATCTTCTGGCCGGCGGCATTGGGGTGCACACCATCGGGGAGGTTTAGCTCGCGGCGTCCGATTACTCCTTGCAGCAAGAACGGCACGAAAGGCACGCTGTTCTTCTCGGCTAATTCACGAAATAAAGCCTTGAATTCGAGTGCATAACGGGCCATACGGTGGCCACCTAACGGACCCAAGTCGAAGGGAAACTCCAGCCCCACCAGCACAATGCGGGCCTCCGGGTACTTGAGCTTTACTTGGTCGATGATGGTTTGCATGTTTTGGGTGGTTTCGCGGACCGGGATGCCACGCAGGCCGTCGTTAGCGCCCAACGCCAGCACGAATACATCAACGGGTTGGCGGTTCAGCACGCTGGCAAGGCGCAGTCGGCCGCCCGCGCTAGTCTCGCCGCTTACGCCGTAGTTAAAAGTCTTGTAGGGTAAGTCCAGCGAGTCAATCCGCTGCTGGAGCACACTCGGAAAGGACGCGCTGGCGGGTAGCTGATAGCCGGCCGTCAGGCTGTCACCGAAGAAAATTATGTTTTGCATAGAAAAGAAAAGCAGTGGAAAGACCTGCGCAACGCGCAGCACTTAGCGCAAGCAGCCATGCCAGCTCAGGCAAAGCAACTGCCAAGCAGTAAAGTGAAAAGCGAAGATGGTGCGGGAAGAAACCTAGGAATGCGGGGTCGCCGACGCTGCCTAGGTGCTACAAAACAAACGGCTAGGCGGCGTTGCAGGTTCCTGTTGCGACCTGCTTCTAATACCCTACAAAAAGACCTCGGGTCCGACTTCACGAAGAGGCCGGGCCCGAGGTCTTTTTGCAATAAAACGTACGTCTGTCCTACAACGAGAGAGCTACATGCGTGCGAAGTGCGTAGTTGCCAACCGAACGCCTTCCTCGGTGCATAAGCCGCGCACATAGTAGAAGAAGATGTTGCGGTACACGTCGGCCAGATTGGTGTGGTCGGGCGGGAAAACGTCCTCGTTTACGATGAGACTAAACTGCGCCAGCATGATACGCGCAATAAACGGGGCATCGAGGTCAGCGCGAAACTGTCCCTCCACAATGCCTTCTTGCAACAGCTGGGTCAGCAGCGGATACGAATACTGTTGCAAATACTGCTGAACAGTTTCCCAAGCCTGCGGATACTGGTCGCGCATCACATGGTAATCGTAGTGGGGAGACCGGCGAAGCTCGTGCAGACTATGATGGAGCAACGCCAGCAAACATTCCACCGGCGTACCCAAGTTGCCAAACAACTGGTCGTGCTCGTACCGCTGCCGCTCTATGTTGCGTCGAACAACCTGTGTTATCAACTCAGCCTTAGAACCAAACTGAAAGCGAAACGCTGCTAAATCGAGGTCGAGGGCGGCGGCTAGTTGCTCCTCGTGTACCAATCCTAGCCCTACAGACCGGAACAGTAAATTTGCTTTATCAAGTAATTGATGGAGTACTACTTGCTCCATAGAACAAATTGGGTTGGGTGGGAATACAACTCGTTACTAACGCTGCTAATACAAGCAAATAGTATTCCTAACTGGTTTTATTTTTCAATACCCAACTAGTCTAAAAGCCCCAATCCGAAGAAAAAAAGCAGCTGCAGCATGTACACGAAGGGGGCTAAGTCGTTGCGCTTCACGAAGTCGGAGCGGTTGAAAAACACTTGCAGAATAAGAGATACCGCGAACCATCCCTTGAAGTTTTGAAGCGGAATAACATCGAAGCGCCACTGCCAGAAGTTGTAGCGCACGGCTATGGGCTCTAGGCAAGCATCGAGCCCTACCATGAGCAAGGCAGCCACTAACGCGCGCCCAAAAGCTGGCAGCGGCAGGTAGCGCGTCAGAACACCGGTTGTGTACGTGAGCATCAGCCAGTTAACGCCTACTAGCAGCGGTACACCCATCCACTGTGGCCCTAAGGTAGGACCGTATTTGTAGAAGCCGAATACCAACCCAGTGCGGACGCCAACTACTTCCACAAAGAAGCCGACAGCCGCTGTTACCAAGCAAAACCACGCAAACGCCACACTGCGGTTGGGCTGAAATGCCAGCAACAACCCCACCGTGAGCAACAGATTCAAGGGTACGAATTGCAAGTAGAAGGCTGGGTTATCAGAGAAACCCAGCCCCAAGAAGCCCGTGATATGAAACAGAAGCAGCACCCCTTGCGCAATCCGTAGCCGCCGTTGTTGGGCACTTACTTGTGTTGCTGCCGGGGCCAAATATTGTTGAGTCGGGTCAGGCATGAAAAAGAAAATGGATTATGAATCTCAAACAGAGAATTTTGAATTGACTTTTAACTCAAACGTGTACGGCTACAAGAGCAGCACGAAGTCAACCCAGAGCACAGAGTTCTTAACTCATAAGTAAGTCAGAAACGATTCGGGCAGAAAGCAGGCAAAGCGGAATGCCGCCCCCGGGATGCACCGAGCCGCCGCAAAAGTACAGCCCTTCCAACTTACGCGAAAAGTTGGGGTGGCGCAGGAAAGCCGCCAACTGGTTGTTGCTGGAGCTACCGTACAAGGCCCGCCAAACGACGACGTACGCTCGGCAATGCCCGGCGGGTCCCAGACGTGCTCGGCCCTGATGAGCGGCGCCACGTCAGTATCAAGGGCTTTACTTACGCGTGCCAGCACGGCTTGTCGGGTTTGGTTGATAAGGGCCGGCCAGTCCTGCCCCTGGTTATGGGGTACGTTCACCATCACAAACCAGTTTTCGTGGCCGGGCGGCGCATCGGTGGGTGTGTGCCCGCTCGTGATGTTGACGTACACCGTTGGGTCGGTGCTAACCGTCTTTTGCTGGAAAATGGCCTCGAATTCCTGCTGATAGTTTTCCGAGAAAAAGATGTTGTGCACCCCCAGCTCCGTAAACCGCCGTGCCACTCCCCAGTAGAAAATCAGGGCCGAAGACGAGCGGGGTTGGCTTAGCGTGCGCTCCGGTGCGGGCTGTGTAGGCAGCAAGCGCCGGTACGTAGGCACCACATCCATGTTGCTGATTACCAACCCGAAATCATAAACATCTTGCGTGGTCCGGACACCGGTTACACGGCCATCAGCCGTCAGGATTTCCAGTACGGGTTCTTGGTAGCGAAACTGCACGCCCAACTCTTCGGCCAGCCGAACCAAGCTTTGCGCAATGGCATAGATGCCGCCTTCCGGGTAGTATGCACCCAGCCCATGCTCTAGGTGCGGAATCATGCTGAGCGTGGCCGGTGCTTGGTACGGGTCGGAACCGTTGTAGGTGGCAAACCGGTCGAAGAGCTGCACAAGGCGCGCATCCTGCGGGAAAGCCGACTGGTGCCGTTGGTGCATGGTTTCCAGCAAGCCCAGCTGCGGCACAGCGGCCAGTGCTTTCAGCACTTCGGGGCTGAGGTAGGTCTTGGCCCGGTGCAACGACTTTTGCAGAAACGTGCCCGCCGTAGCTGAATAGGAACGCCGGCTGCGTGCAAGAAAAGCCAGCACGTCGGCGGCCGGTACTTGAAGCTTGGTTTCCACTTCGGCGGCAAACTTCTGCTCATCGGCCCAGGCCGTGAGGCGGGTACCATCGGCGAAGAAGTACTGCGTAATAGGGTCGAGGCGCTGGTAACGGAAATAGTCGTGGGGATTACGACCAGCTAACTCAAATAGCTCATCGACGAGGTGTGGTAGCGTAAACAACGACGGCCCCCCATCGAACCGGTAGCCACCAGGCAGTTCTAATTGGTGCATCTTGCCCCCAAACGATTCCTGCGCCTCAAATACCGTAACGCGGTGCCCCCGCACGGCCAACCGAACCGCCGTAGCAATACCGGCTATGCCCGCCCCAACGACGGCAACGGGTTGAGAGGAAGGAGAAACGTAGTTTTTATTGCGGGCCACAGATTTCACTTAAGATAGACTTGTTATATCTACAACCCGCAAAGCCCACTTTATTCTTGACGGAGACAAATCAAAATGTGTTGAGCCAATTTACGTTCTGCTGAGTCTCAAATCGGTGAGCTGCTAGAATACACATAAACCAAGGTTTTGCTTGAGCTACTGCGCTTCAGGGACACGGTCTGCTTGGGCTACGAAGCCATCTGAATTCAGATAATGCTTCGTACCCATTTTTTTAACTCAGATGAATATAAGGGCTGAGCTAGCTCCCTTATCTAATATGAGTGCGGCTCTTACTCCACAGCCAGCACTAAGCCTTTCAGATACTCGCCCTCCGGGTGGAACAAGCTCACGGGATGGTCGGCGGGTTGGGTAAGGCGGTGCAGGATGCGGGCAGGTCGACCAGCTTCGATGGCCGCCGCCAACACAGCGCCCTCAAACAACTCAGCTGATACCACTTGCGAGCAACTGAACGTGAACAGCAACCCACCCGGTGCAATCTGTTTGATACCAGCCGCATTCAGGCGCTTGTAGCCCATCAGGGCATTGTGGCGGGCCGAAAGGTGCTTGGCAAAAGCAGGCGGGTCGAGCACGATAAGGTCGTATTGTTCTTCACTGGCTTTCAGGAAGCTAAATACGTCTTCGGCATAGGCGGCGTGCTTGCTTTCGAGGCCGGTAAGGGCGGCATTACGCTCGGTTAGCTCGATGGCCTTCTTGCTGGAATCCACGGAATGCACCAGCTCGGCGCCGGCCTGCAACGCGTAGGAGCTGAAGCCGCCGGTGTAGCAGAACGTGTTGAGCACGCGGCGGCCGGGCGCGTAGCGGGCCAGCAAGCTGCGGTTGTCGCGCTGATCGATAAAGAAGCCAGTCTTCTGACCGGTTTCCCAATCCACGGCGAAGGGGTGGCCGTTTTCCTGCACGATATGCTCGGCGCCGGAGCTTTCGCCGAACAAGTAGCCGTTTTGCGCTCCGGGCGCGGCCTTAGCGGGTACCGTTTCGGCACTCTTGTCGTAGATGGCGCGGAGGTTGGGAATCACGGTTTGCAAGGCAGCCGCAATGAGGGGTCGGGCCTTGTACATGCCCGCGCTGTGGGCCTGTACCACGGCTACGTCGCCGTACACATCAATGATAAGGCCGGGCAGGCCGTCGCCCTCGGCGTGCGTGAGGCGGTAAACGTTGGTGGTGCCGGTACCCGTGAGGCCCAGGCCCTGCCGGAGCTGGTAGGCATTCCGAATACGAGATTCCCAAAAGCCGGCGTCGGGCAGTTGGGCAGCAGGACCAAAGTCCAGCATGCGCACGGCAATAGACCCGGGAGCATAATGGCCCATGCCTAGTATTTCGCCGTTGGCAGCTTGCACCATCACTACTTCGCCTTCTATCACCTCGCCCTGCATGCGAGCAATGGCCCCGGAAAACACCCACGGGTGACGACGACGAAGAGACTGATCTTTACCGGGCTTAAGAGTGACGGTAGCGGGCATGGTGCGGGAAATCAAACAAACAAGAAAACGCAAATGTACGCCAAAGCCATTTGGCCTTCTCCAACTACCGCTATTCCTTTGGGAAAGACTACCTAGCAAATCGGTGGTCTACCGCGAACGGCAAGCAGCGGGTTTGCTTGCCTACCCAAAAGCAGGGAAGAATATAGTAGCTCATCATGTATACCGTCCGAATCCTCGACTACAAACCGGCCCATCAACCGGTGTTTCGCGCCCTTAACGAAGAGTGGATAACGCAGTATTTCGTCATGGAAGCGCCCGATTATCAGATGCTTGATGAGCCACAGCGCTATATACTGGCGCCCGGAGGCGCTATTCTCATGGCCGAGCACGAGGGCCAGCTGGTTGGTACGTGTGCGCTGCTCAACGAAGGCCACGGTATATTCGAGTTGGCCAAGATGGCCGTATCGCCGGCTGCGCAAGGTCTCGGTATAGGTTATGCGTTGGGGCAGGCTGCTATCCAGAAAGCTCGTCAGTTGGGTGCTCACCATCTCGAACTGCTTTCAAATTCGCGCCTAATGTCTGCGCTGGCCTTGTACCGCAAGCTGGGCTTCCGCAACGTGCCCGTCCCAACTAGCCCCTACCAGCGAACTGACGTGAAGATGGCGCTCGATTTGTAACGGTGAGCAACTTATAGTGCCAACATGCGCTTCGCTCACAATGAGACGTTTAGTATGTTTTTTCCTGACAGAAAGGCTCTTGTCTGGCTTATGCAAATGGGTCAATCCAGGCAATAAGAATAGCTAGTGCGCCGGCCGCAGCAATAATGCCCCACACGAGCCCACCACCCAACGCCAACCCAATAAGTCCGATAGGCACCGCCAAGAAGCCTAGTATTCCGAATACGGTTGTACCTAAGCCTACTTCTGTTGGCTTGCGTGATACCTCCGCTTTGTGTTGCACGGCTTGTGTAGCAGGTCGATTTAGCTTTGCGCCTGTCTGTACTCTAACCAAACTTTGCGCAACTGCCAAGCGCAAAGCCTGCCGTAGCTGACGAGGCTTGATTCGCTGGCGCCGTTGTGAGACCATAGCTTTTGGTGGCACCGTTGCCGCTTCTGGTTCTACCACAGCTACCTCTTCTGCTTCCGCCTTAGCAGGTGGAGTGGTTAACGAAGGTGCCGCCGGCCGGAAAAGATAAGCTGGTTGAGTGCTGCTACAACTAGCCGTAAAAGCCAACACGAGCAAAGCAGCAGACAAGCGCCGAAAAGGCCGCACGCGGCGGGCAGAAGTGAAACAGATGTGCATAAGCAAAGCCAGATTCCAAGCAATATACGCCGCTTGACTTAGGCATATACGGCAGAGGTGCCCACAATGCCACGCTTCACCTAATTTCATGGGCTAGCGCCCACTTGCCGACCCAAACCAGCGCCGGTAAATCGGGCGACGCCAAGCGAATTGCGCCCACATCACGGGGTATAAAAGCCGGTCGAGTAAGCCAAGTCCCGTACGGAATTCAATGTCCTCTACTATGTAGCAGCCGCCACCCGGTGCAGGCTGCATCAGGTGCCGGTGCTGCCAATAGCGGAGTGGTGCCGGCAACACTTGGCCTTTGTCCACGAAATAATGCGTGCCATCGGGCATAGTGCCATCCTCCGTAATGAGCGAAGTCCAGCGCCGCCGCAATGGTCCTGCGCCGAGCTCGATATGCACTTGGTCGCCGCGGTGGCATCCATCAAAACGCAGTAGGCGGAATGGAGGGAACGGCGGGGCCAAGGCCAGAAATAGCTCTTGTGTGAAACCAGCAGAAACTTGAGCGGGTGAAGCGGCTACGTGCGTGCGAAGGTAGAGTTGCATACATAGCAGTACCCTCAAGCGAGAAGCTTGGTTGAGATTATTACAAATAATATAACAGATTGATGCACAGAATAGGGCTGAAAGGGAGAGCATTGAAACGTACTTTCGCGTGTCAGCTCCCTTGCCTTAGGCTGCACCCAATAGTCTGCTTCATGAAAAATTGTAAAGTAGGGGTTATACAAGCCACACCGGCGCTTTTCGATATAAAGAAATGCGTGGACATAGTTATTGATTGGATTCAGCGAGGCGCTGAGGCTGGCTGCGAGTTGCTGCTCTTCCCGGAGTCGTTTATTCCCTGCTACCCGCGGGGGCTAACCTTTGAAGCCATTGTCGGGCGGCGCACTGATAAAGGCCGCGCCATGTGGCTGGATTACTGGCAAAACAGCGTAGAGGTAGACTCACCAGAACTGGCGCGTATTCAGCAAGCTATCCGGCAAGCGGGCCTATTCGTGGCCTTGAGCATCACCGAAAGAGAGCCAATTGGAGGGACCCTCTATTGTACCCTGTTGTATTTTGGCAAAGACGGAGCCCTGCTAGGCAAGCACCGCAAACTTAAACCCACCGGGCTAGAGCGCTATATCTGGGGTGAAAGCGACGGAAGCACCCTCGTAACTTTTGCCACCGAATTAGGCCGGATTGGCGGGCTTATCTGTTGGGAAAACTACATGCCCTTAGCCCGCACAGCGCTTTACCAAAAAGGCATCGAAATATACCTGGCACCCACCGCCGACGCTCGTGATTCGTGGCAAGCCACCATGCAGCACATTGCTTTGGAAGGCCGCTGCTTTGTGCTGGCCAGCAACCAGTTCGTGCGCAAAAGCGACTACCCCGAACGTTATCAAGGGGATTTGCAAGACGAACCCGACATCATGAGCCGCGGCGGCAGCGTTATTATCTCCCCAATGGGCGAAATCCTGGCGGGTCCGTTGTGGGACCAAGAAGGCTTGCTAACTGCTGAAGTCGATGCCTCGGTGCTCGCTAAAAGCAAGCTGGATTTCGACTGCGTAGGACACTACTCCCGCAACGATGTATTCCAGTTAACCGTGGTAAACCAGCCGCCAACACAGTCCACTACATCCTAGTCCTAGCAATAGGCGCTGATTAGTGTTAAGCTAGTCAGCGCCTGGTACCATTATCCTAGCAGCTCCTCAATATCCTCCTTCGTGAGGCTTTTGATGATGGCCTCGTCGGTGGTTATTAGGTCCGTGACGAGCTGAATCTTCTTGTGCTGCAAAGCCAGGATTTTCTCTTCGACGGTGCCTTTGGTGATGAACTTGTAGGTGAATACCGTGCGCTCCTGCCCGATGCGGTGGGCACGATCGACGGCTTGGGCTTCCACGGCGGGGTTCCACCACGGGTCGAGGATGAACACGTAGTCGGCGGCGGTGAGGTTGAGGCCGACCCCACCAGCTTTCAGCGAAATAAGAAACACGCGCAGGTCCTCGGTTTCCTGGAAACGCGTTACCACTTTGTGCCGGTCGCGGGTGTTGCCGTCGAGGTAAGCGTACTCGATTTGCCGCTCGTCCAACGAAGCCCGCACAATATCCAAGTGCTTCACGAACTGACTGAACACAAGCACCTTGTGGCCTTCCGAAACCACGCTCTTGATCATGCGAATCACCTCGCGCAGCTTGCCCGACTCGTGCGCATATTCCTCGTCGGCCATGCGGGGGTGGTTGGCAATCTGGCGGAGCTTGGTCAGGCCCTGCAGCAGCATAAACTGCGTGCTAGCCGTGCCGTGCTCCTCGATGTTCTGCAGAATCTTGTTGCGGTAATAGCTCTTGGTTTCCTCATAGCAGTGCTGCTGCTCCTCGGTCATGGGGCAGTAGCTGAGGTGCTCGATTTTGTCGGGCAACTCGCGGGCTACCTGAGCCTTGTGGCGGCGTAGAATAAAGGGCTTGATAAGCGCGTGGAGCTTGCGCGTTTTGCCTTCATCTTTGCCCTTCTCGATGGGCTTCAGAAATTCCTTGCGGAAGAACGCCTGCGTCCCCAACAGCCCGGGATTAATGAACGACATCTGCGACCACAAATCCATCGTGCTGTTCTCGACGGGTGTACCGGTCAGGATGAGGCGGTAGCGCGAGTGCAACCCCCGCACCGCGTGCGAAGTGGTAGAACTTGGGTTTTTGATGGCCTGCGACTCATCCAGAATCACGTAATCGAACTTGTAGGTCTTCAGCAGCTCGGCGTCCAGGCGCACGATACCGTAGCTGGTCAGCACCACGTCATAATCGGCAAACTGCTCAACGTTTTTGTCGCGGTAGGTGCCGGTGTACGTGAGGATGCGCAGTGTGGGCGTGAACTTCTGTGCTTCGCTCAACCAGTTGTACACCAGTGAAGTAGGCATGGCCAGCAACGAAGCTGCACCGCCTGCTTCGCCGCTTTCCTTGCGTTGGAGCAGCAAGGCCAGCGTCTGAATGGTTTTGCCGAGGCCCATGTCGTCGGCGAGGCAGCCACCAAAGTGGTAGTCCTTCACGAAGTGCAACCAGTTGTAGCCAGCCTTCTGATAGGGCCGCAGCTCACCCCGGAAGCCCATGGGCATCGGCTGATCTTCCACGGTTTCGAAGCCGCGCAGCTTCTCCAGCTTGCGGCTGATGACCACCGTAGCTAGGTTGCCGTTTTGCAGGTCTGATACAAGGGCCAAGTGGTGCTTGCGCAGCGTGAGGGTATGCTCGTGCTCTTCGGCAAAAGCAAACAGCTCTAGGTACTGCGTAAACCACTCCTCCGGAATGATGGCTATCTGGCCGTTGGGCAACCGGTACTCGTGGCGGCGCTGCAAAATGTAGGGCCGCAGCTTGATAAACGGTATTTCAAAGTCGCCGAACCGCACGGTGCCGCGCACATCAAACCAGTCGTTGGCTTCCGATATACCTACCTCTACGCTCACGGCGCCTATGAAGTAGTCTTTGCCCGAAGTGCTGCCTTGCTGCACCGTGAAGCCGAGGCGAGCCAACTCGTCGGAGTTGTGGTGCAGCCAACGGAAAGCAGTGGCTTTTTCGAGCACGGCCCGGCCGTTGCGCACCTCTAAGGCGCGGTCGGCCAGCTCCCGGATGATTTCCTGCTCCCGGTCGAGGTTGCGCACCAACCGGTGAAAAATGTAGTTGTCTTCTTTCTTCTCTAGCTGCACCCACACGCGCTTGTCGTGGCCGTTGTGCACGGTGTAGTTGCCGTAGCGGAAGGAGAGGTCGAAGTGAATATGATCGGAGGGGGCAGCCACGCCGGCTACAGCCATGTGGCTGTCGGAGCTGGTGGAGCGGGGGCGGCCGGGACCCGCCGTGGGGCGCCGCCGCTCTTCTTCCGCCACGATGGTAGCCGTGGGCACGTCCGAAAACGTGAGGTGCGGTAAGGCCACATGGCGCTCCGAACGAATATCAAAGCCACGAGCGTGTACATCAAACGACTCGACCAGCGGTGCTACGAAACGCTGGAAATAGCTGTCTTCTACCTGCCGCGGAATGACGATAAACTTCTTATTCAGGAACGGGCGCAGCTTCTTGCCGTCCACTTCGTGCCGGAAGTAATATAGTACATCGTTGAGCAGCAGCCAAGCGGGATGCTCACAGACGATGACGGCATTTTTGTACTGGAAATCAAGCTTTTGCCCCTGATACTGAATAGTGGGGAAATAGTGCGTATTGTCGTCGTTGCGCCGGAAGTGAAACAAGATGGATGCAGCTTCCTTGGCAAGCCCGATTTCGTGCCAAGTCGGCTCACCGTCCTTACCCATGATGAAAACTAGCTTGCCCGTTAGCCGCGCCAGAACCTGCCCCATGCGTTCTTGCACATAGCGGCAAATCTCATCTTGTAACGGTTTGTCGCCCTTGTCCGGATCAAATACTTTCAAGAAGAAATCGGCGGGGTAGTCTTCTTAGTTGAAAATTCCTTGATAACGGCGTCCTGCTGAATCTGATCAGTTAAGGCAATCAACTCGAAATCAATCGGGTCAAGTCCGTCAGCAAACTCAGGGGCATTCTTGCTAGAAACCGTCTGGTGCTGAAGCGTAAGCTGGCCCTTGGCGTTGCGCTGGACTACGTAAGATTCAAATAGATAACCTAGATACTCGTGCTCTAGCAGCGAATAAACAATCTGGAAAGGCTGAGAAGTAGAAACCTTCATAAAGATGAGTATCTAACAAATTGAAGCTTTAAAAGTAATTACAGAGGTTAAATATTGCGGATTAACGCAAAAAATAAAATTAAATATGAAAATAGTTACATTGTCAAATAGACAAAACAGGTAAAGTATTAGCTAAAAACCCATTGCGGGGTCTAAACTACCGTTTTTGCCTAAGAAATGTTATAAATTCTCGCGTACGTCTATTTTAGCCGCGTTCAGCGCTGGCCGAATAGAAACCGTGAGCGTGATGAAGATGATGGCCAGTCCGGTAAGAGCGATGTCCGAGAACTGCATCTTCACCGGGTATGAATCTACCACGCTGGTAGCCATGCCCATACTCACGATGTGGAAGGTCTGCTGAGCCCAACAAATACCCACTCCGAGCGCCAGACCCGTAACGGCTCCCACCAAGGCGACAATAGCGCCCTCAAGCAGGAATATGCGCCGAATATTGAGCGGCGTTGCACCCATCGCTAGCAAAATGGCGACGTCCTTGCGCTTGTCGATAACCAGCATCGAGAGCGAGAAGAAGATGTTGAGCGAAGCAATGAGCAAGATGAAGGCGAATGTGATGAACACGAACATCTTCTCCACCTTGATGGCTTTCAGCAAACTCACGTGTTGTTCATCGGAGTCCAGGACGCGGAACTGGCTGCCAAGTTGCTTTTTAACCAGCGCCTTTACTTCCTGAATATCGTGCTCATCGCCTACGCCTAGTTCCAAGGCGGTACGCCGGTTGCCGTATTGTAGCAGGCTCTGGGCAAAGTCGAGGGGCACAAAGATATAGCTGTCGTCCATGTGCTGCTCGATCAGGAAAACGCCACCAGCCAAGATACTTTGCTCGGTGAAAGCGTTTTCCGGATTCATCGACAGCGTCTTCTTGCCCGTGTTGCGCGGATAGAGGAGGTGCAACGGGGCCAAGCGGTTGTTGAGGGCAATGCTCAACTCATGCTGCACGCCGGCTCCCAACAGTGCGTACGGCTCGTCGCCGCCGCGCAGCAGCCGGTGGTCGCCCTCCACAATAGCCGAATCGATGCGGCTTTGGGTGTAATAGTTTTCCGAAACCCCCTTCATCTTCACCACCATCTGGCGGTCGTGGTACTGAAGCAGGGCATTGTCTTCGATAACTTCGGTAAGCAAACCGACGCCTTGAATGCGCCGCAAGTCATCGAGCATTTTGGTATTGACGGGAAACGACTTGCCTTGCACAGCCGTCACCAGTAAATCAGGATCCGACTTGCCGTAGAGCGTGCGCACTAGGTCTTCGAGCCCATTGAATACCGATAGCACAATGACCAGCGCCATGGTTCCGACCGCCACCCCAATCATGGAGATGTTGGAAATGATGCTGATAATATTGCGCTTCTTCTTCGAGAGAAAATAACGCCGGGCAATGAGCAAGGGAACGTCCATGCGGGGCGTACGGGGTGGAGCTTAAGAAATTAGAATAGATGAAACTGTTTAGCTAGCGCGACGCATAAACTCTTCGAGGCGGCGCAAACGTTCCTCGTGGTCGTTAAGTACTACGTTTTTCAACTCCCGCAAGTCCGTTTTGATTTCTCGCAACTCCGAAAGCAGAATAGCATCCGTTTCCTCCTGCCGGCTATTAAACTGTTCTTGCCGGCTATTGAAAGCCAATTGATTACGGTTAAACTGCTGCTGCTCTTCATAGATGAGCTGCATCTGATCCAACATCTGATTCTGTACAGTTACCACCGTCTCCAGTACGTTGGTATTGCGTTCCAAAGCATCTGAAAACAACACTATCTGCTGTGCCTGTTGCGCCGATTGGGTGGTAAGATGCTGAAGAATTTGCGTGAGTTCAGACGGATCAGCCATGAGGGAGGAGGAGCGAGTTGGAGCCCGAAGATACGCTGCCGAGCGCAAAAGGTCTATTTCCAAGCCTTCACGATGAGGCCGGTACCGGAGTCGTGCTTGGTGTTGGCGTCCATCCAGTTGAGGAGCAAGCAGAACGGGAAGGTGATGAGATAGTAGAACGGCAACAGCACGAAAAACCACTTCGAGTAGCCAAGCATCAGAATAGGATACTTCATGCTCAGGCGCCACGATATCTGGCCGGGCTCGCCGTAACTGTACTGAGCCTCAATCCGCTCGAAGCCGGCCGTGCGCAGTTTCTGCTGTATCTCGTGGATGTTGTAGCCGTCGCGCACGTGCTCTTCAATGAAGCTGGTTTCGTCGTCGGAATGCACGTCGGAACCGCCTTGGTCGGAGGGGGTAGAGATGAGCAGCATACCGCCGTCTTTGAGGGAGGCGTGCACGTTGCGAAACACTTCCACGTCTTCCAGAATGTGCTCCATCACGTCCACGGCCAACGCCATATCGAAGGTGTTGGGCTCTTGATACAGCACCAAATCCTGCACCGCAAATTGCACGTTGGTCCGCCCGATCTGGCGGAAGAACTTGTTGGAGTCGGCAATCTGCTCGTCTTTCACATCAACGGCCAGAATGTGCCACTTCGCACTCATACTCGACAGCCAGTAGGTGTATTGCCCGTAGCCGGATCCGGCATCCAGAATGTTAAGCGCCTCGGTGGTGCGGCCTTTGGCCCACTGACGGAGTTCCCGGTGCACGTGCCAAGTACGCAGCAGCAGCAAATCGAGCAGATGATAGAACAAGCGCCGCAGCAGTGGGGTGCGGTTGAAAACCTCGCCCAAAGAGCGTTTTATCGGATCGTAATGCAAGGGAATGAGAATTTGTGAATTGGCGAAGTGGTGAGAAGCGAGAAGAATGTGAATTTGACGCGCTGATAAAAGCCAAATTCACAACCTCTCACAACTTGCCTCTTCACTCACTATCGTCGGTGAAGAGTTTAGGGCGTTTGGGCGCTTCGGCGTCGGGCTGGTCGTCGGCCTCGGGTTCGGCGGCCGGAATATCGAGCTGGCTCAGCACTTGGTCCATTTTGGCAGCGTACGCAGCAGAATCGTCGAGGAAGAACACCAGGTTCGGCACGATGCGCAACTGTTGGCGAATGCGCTTGGCCAGTGCCTGCCGAATCTCTTTGTGGTTGTCTTCCACCAAATCCAGCATCTCTTGGCCGCTGCCTTCGCGCGCCAACAACTGGCTCAAATAAACACGGGCCACGCCTAAGTCGGGGGAGACGCGCACACCTACGATACCCGGTGCGAGGCCCGGAAATAAGTGGGGCAGGTCGCGCTGAAACACGGTGGCCAGCTCTTGCTGCAACAAGCTGGATACTTTTTGCTGTCGTTTACTTTCCATAAGAAATGCAAAGGTAGGTGATTAGGTGACAGATTTTTGGGTGAGCGAAAAGCAGGAGTTAGACAAGAAGCAAATTCGGATGGTTCAGGTACTTACCCTCTGTGAAAACTTCCTTGGCTTACTGCACCTCAGCGAAGGAGCTTACAGGAATGCGGAGTTGCTATCATACGCACACTACAAGAGATGAACGTAGCTTTACTGCCAAACTTTCTGGTATCCTGTGGGCAGTTTTCCTTTACAGCTACTTCCTCCTTCACTCGTCATTTCTCACTTAACTAGTGCTTCAGTTTTTTAAAAGTCCGTTGCCTACTCGCTTGGTGGTGCTGCTCCTGCTGGTGCTAGCGGTGCGGCTGCCGTTGGTGTGGTGGGGCGTGCCGCTAACCATGGCCGAGCTCCGCGCCATGCTCATCGGCGAACGGCTACACGCCGGCGGCCTGCTCTACCGCGACCTGTACGATGCCACGGCGCCGCTGTCGGCTGCCTTGTTTGCCGCCCTCGACGTGGTGGCTTCCCGACCGTTGTGGCTCTACCGGATTTTGGCCTTGGGGCTGCTGCTTATTCAGGCGCTACGCCTAAACTTCGTGCTTAACCGCGCCGATGTGCACCCCGAGCGCGGCTACCTCGCGGCGCTTACGTATTTGGTGCTAGCCAGCGTCACGACAGACCTCGATACGTTGTCGCCGCTCCTGATTGGGCACACGTTCATCATTCTCGGCTTTAGTGCCTTACTGCCTACTTCCCGTGAGGGCTATGACAACCGTCGCCTGTTTCGGGCCGGGTTTCTGATTGGAGCGGCGGCGCTATGCTACCTCCCGCTGGCGCTGTTTCTGCTAGTGGGCTTGTTTGCTGTTATTGTCTTCGCGGCCAACTCGTTTCGGAGCTTTCTGCTGCTGCTCTGCGGCTTCGGGTTTCCGTATGCAGTGGTGGCTACGTTCTTCCTCTACAACGATGCGCTGCCCTTTTTTCGGCAGTTTCATTTGCGGCCTTCACTCAGTGGCCTCGTCATGGGGGCCGATGGCTTGCCGCTGCCGTTGCAATGGCGCCTGTTGATCTTACCTGGGGTCGTGCTGTTGCTAGGGCTGGCCCGTTCCTTCACTACCTCGCTCGGATTGGTGTTCCAGGTGAAGTTCCAGCAGTTGATGCTCGTCTGGCTGCTGGTGGCCATCCTGATGATGGCGGCGGGCCGCGGCACAGCGCCGGGTACATTCGGGTTGATCTTACCGCCGCTCACCTATTTCAGCTACTTCTTGTGGCAGAAGTCCCCGCGGGCTTGGGTGGTTGATGTGCTGTTTCTGGTGCTGCTTGGTTGCGTAGTAGGGTTGCGCTACCGCGAACTGCTGCAATTGGAAAGTATTCTGCGTTTCCCCGCCGAAACTCGGTATGCCGTGCAGCCCAACCCCAAATACGCCAACCTACGGGGGCAGCGGCTATTGGTACTCGGTGCCGATTTGCGCCCGTATCTCACCAACTCCATTGGCTCGCCCTACCTCGACTGGCGCCTCGCCCAAGCCGACTTCGGCCATCTCAGCCAATATGCCGCAGTCTACCGCCTAGCGCGCAACCTAGAAGCCGCGCCGCCCACTGTCCTCATCGACCAAACCAACCGCCTGGCGGAGTTGCAATACAAGGTGCCCGCCATCTTCGGCCGCTACCAGCCCACCAATACCCGCGGGTCTATCAGTTGAAGTGAGGCAGCGTACTAGGTGCGATAGATAAAGTAAACCCCGTCCGTTATCCTAAGCTAACCTAGGATAACGGACGGGGTTTTGAATTGCAACTCGCAGTTCTCCAGAAGCTTAGTACCCTATACTTATCCGTCAATTTTGCTCACGCGGGTTTGGTGGCGTCCGCCTTCAAAAGCGGTTGTCAGAAACTGGTTGGCAATGATGCGGGCGTTTTCCTCACTGATGAAGCGGGCAGGCACGCATAAGATGTTGGCGTCGTTGTGCTGACGGGCCAGCGAAGCCAACTCCGGTTCCCAAGCAATAGCCGCCCGGACACCGCGGTGCTTGTTGGCCGTGATGCACACGCCGTTGGCAGAGCCGCACACCAGAATGCCCCGTTCCAGTTCGCCACTGGTAATGGCTTCGGCCAGCGGGTGCACAAAGTCGGGATAGTCTACCGAGGCTGGAGAGTGAGTGCCGAAGTCACGGACTTCGTAGCCATTATCGCGCAGCCATTGGGCTAGCATCTGCTTGTATTCGAAGCCGGCGTGGTCGGAGCCTAGAGCAATGGTGTCCATAGGGAGGAAGTGAGGAAAGTGAAGAAAACTCGTTGAGTGAGGCACTACAAAAATGTGGGGAATGCGAGAATCGAGCAGGGCACGAGCCCCATCTTTTCTGACATTCCCCACATTCATTGGGCGGAATCTGTGTTCATCTAGCTCACGCCGCCGTTTTGAGCGAGTCGGTCGTTGAGCATTTTGGTGCGGTTGCGGGTCACGACGCGGGCAATGTTGATGCTTAGCTCGTAGAGCAGCACAATCGGAATCGTGACGATGATCTGCGCGGAAATGTCAGGAGGCGTGATGATGGCCGCAATAACGAGGATGACCACAATAGCGTGCTTGCGGTACAGGCGCATGATTTCGGGTGTAATCAACCCGGCTTTAGCCAAGAAGAACACAATCATTGGCAACTCGAACACGAAAGCACACGACAAACTCATGGTTGTGAGCGTGCTGATGTAGCTCTGCAGGTCGATCTGATTTTCAATCGTGGAGTCGAGCTGGTAGGATGCCAGGAAGTTGATGCTGAGGGGGGCGGCAATGAAGTACCCGAACAGCAACCCGATGATAAACAAGATCGACACAAAGAACACAGCCCCGCGCGAGTTGGCTTGCTCGTGCGGGTAAAGGCCCGGCTTTACGAAGCGCCAGATTTCCCAAAACGTGTAGGGAAACGCCAACGCCAGCCCCACCACAAACGAGGAGCTGATGTGCATGGTAAGCTGCCCGCTCATCTGGCGGTTCTGCAAATCGAAGGTTGGCTCCCCGATGCACAAGCTTTCGGCGTGAATCCACTGGCCGAAGCGACAGAAGGCCCGATAGGTCCAGAAGTCGCCGCGCGACGGCCCCAGAATCAGGTCGTGAAATAGGAAATCCTTGGCTAGGAAAGCAGCCGTAGTAAACACCACAATGGCAATAGCCGAGCGGATGATATGCCACCGCAGGGCCTCCAAGTGGTCAATGAAAGACATTTCCTGCTGTTGCCCCATCACAGGGTGCCCGGAAGAGGAATGTTGTTGATCCACGGGGGAAAGGTAACGGAGTAGCGAAGTAACTGAGCAAGCCGAAAAGCAAAGCGTATTGCACAAACGAAATCCGAGGCTCCTAAGATGTAGTAAGCCTCGGTTTGGTGTGAATACTCAGTTATTCCGCTACTCAGGTACTCGATATTATGCGAAGAGAGGAAACTGCTGCATCCACTCGTTCACCTGGCCGCGCACGCGCAGCAGGTAAGCATCGTCGTCATTATGCATTAGTACGTCATCAATCAGGTCGACGATACGGGCCATGTCGGTTTCGCGCAGGCCACGGGTGGTAACGGCTGCCGAACCGATGCGCATGCCGCTGGTCACGAAGGGCGACTTGTCGTCGAAGGGCACCATGTTTTTGTTGATGGTGATGTCGGCCTTGATGAGCGTGTTTTCGGCCAGCTTACCACTGAGGCCTTTGCTGCGCAAGTCAATCAGCATGAGGTGGTTGTCGGTGCCGCCCGAAATGATTTGGTAGCCCCGGTCGGTGAAGCCCTTGGCCAGCGCTTGGGCGTTACGAATCACTTGCTGAGTGTATTCGGTATAGGAGTCGCTCAGTGCTTCGCCGAACGCCACGGCCTTCGCGCCGATAACGTGCTCTAAGGGGCCGCCTTGGGTGCCAGGGAATACGCCAGAGTCCAGCAAAGCCGACATCATGCGCAGTTCGCCTTTCGGCGTCTTTAAGCCAAACGGATTCTCGAAGTCTTTGCCTAACATGATGAGGCCGCCACGGGGGCCGCGCAACGTCTTGTGCGTGGTCGTCGTGACGATGTGGCAATAGTCGAACGGGTTGTTGAGCAAGCCTTTGGCAATCAAGCCGCTAGGGTGCGAAATATCAGCTAGCAGCAGAGCGCCTACCTCGTCGGCGGCTTCGCGCAGCGCCTGGTAGTTCCAGTCGCGGGAGTAGGCCGAGGCACCGCAGATAATGAGCTTGGGCTGTTCGCGACGAGCAGTTTCTTTCACCTTTTCCCAATCGATGAGGCCGGTTTCGGGCTCCACACCATAGAAAGTTGGCTTGTAAAGTTTGCCCGAGAAGTTGACGGGAGAGCCGTGGGTGAGGTGGCCGCCGTGGCTCAAGTCGAAGCCGAGAATTTTGTCGCCGGGGTTGAGGACAGCCAGCATGACGGCGGCGTTGGCTTGTGCACCGGAGTGGGGCTGCACGTTCACCCATTCCACGCCAAACAATTCTTTGGCCCGGTCGATGGCCAATTGCTCGATTTGATCAACGATTTCGCAGCCGCCGTAGTAGCGCTTGCCAGGCAGGCCCTCGGCGTACTTATTGGTTAGGATGGAGCCCTGTGCCCGCATCACCTGCTCCGAAACATAGTTCTCAGAAGCAATTAGTTCAATACCATGGGTTTGCCGCTCTTTTTCGCGCTGAATCAGGTTGAAGATGGCGGTGTCTTGGGTCAGGGTTGGGGCTTGCGTTTCCATAAGTTCAAAGGTACACCCACCGCCCGGAACTGCCAAGCTGCGAGGCAATCGGTAAAAGAAGTACGTGCGGTGGCTTCCACGTTGAGGCGCACACCACTTAACGCAGCAAGAAGCGAGAGGCACGAAGACGATTTGCTCGGCGGGCTCCGCTGGGAAATGTTACAAGATTTTGTTGTCTGTTGATGGTGTAACCCACCGGCCACGTGTGCTTTAAGCGTTACGCTCACACCGATGCAGCTTATGCGCAATGGTACGGCGCGCTGAAAATCGATGGATACAATGCATAGCAAGCTCTGCGGCAGTGTGATGTAAGTGAGCAGATGCCGAACGGCGAGCAATAACACTAACTTTTTTCAGCCTTTTGTTTCCGGTTGAACCCTATTACCTTGGCAATGTCCTATCGATGCGCAGCCGCACAGAATACTGTAGTAGTTGATACAGCCATCTTGACTGTAAGGTAATTGGCTGAATGTGAGCGGGTAGGACCTGCTTTTTCATCGTCGTGCTGCTGTAGAGCACAGAGTATATGCTGGTTTCGTCTGCCGCCGGGGCGAGACCAGCCTGCGTGCCCTGTTCCATCTTTCTTCCCACCACAACTCGTACCCGTATGAAAAAGCTTACTCTGCTTTCTATTCTGGTTTTGCTGCTGAGCGCCTGGCTGTTGCCCTTAGGCAGCTTGGCCCAAGGCAGCATTCCGTTTACCATAGCCAACAACTCGCCCTACGCCGACAACACGCTGTACGTGGCTATTGTGGGCCTAAACCCTGCGGGGCAGCACGTCTGGATAGACCCGCGCACCAGCCAAGTGCTCCCCATGAATTCGTCGTACAACACGGTGCTCGGGCCCACCTACAATGGCAATACCGGGCCGGGGCAGAATTCGCGCTACGCAAGCTGCTTTTTCCGGCTGAGCGACATACCGAATAAGACGTTCACCTTGCCCTACATTGCCGGTTGCCGGGTATTCATTGCGCAGGGGCAGCAACTGTACTTCTATTTCTACGGCTCGACGGGGGCACCCTCGGGCTATGCGGCGCCCAATGCGCAAAATCCGAGTGACCCCAACCGCGGCATTTTGTACGAATTCATTGAGCTGACCAACAATCAGTTCGGTTTCTTCGGCAACACCACCCGCGTGGATTCCTACAAGTACCCGATGGGCCTGGAGCTGTTCGGCAATGGCTACCAGAAGCGCACTGGCGAGTTGAAGTCGCACGCCGAGATTGTGGCGGCTTACAAAGCCAACGTGCCCACTGAGTTTCAGGGTACGGTGAACAACACCACCGGTGAAATCACCTTCCCTTCCAAAACGGCCGCTTTCTACGATGGTACCAACGGCACCACGCCCGGCCCCTATGGCAACTACTTCGGCTCGTACATCGACGCTATTTGGAGCAAGTACGTGAACGAGGATTTGATTTTCTTCGCCGGCAACGCAGGCGTGTTCAAGGGGCGCATCAGCAACGGGCGGCTCACCGTGGTGGGGCAGTCGGGGGCCTTTACGGGCCGTACGGGAGTGGTGGCTCGAAAGCCAACCACCCAAGAAGCTTTCGAGGGCAAAGGCGTGCTCGACAACCGCGTAGGCGACGGAGACTGCGACCTAGTGGTACAGGCCCAACTAACGGCCGCCATCAACCGCCACGTAGTGAACACCACAACGCCCAACCCCGGCCAGCAGAACTGGTACGATGCCAGCCGCTACTACCAAACCGCGCCCATGAACTACTATGCGCGCTTCTGGCACCTGCCCGGCATCAGCGTCGATCAGTTGAGCTACGGCTTTGCGTACGACGATGTAAACGACCAATCTGCCACCCTACAAACCCCGCAGCCAACCCGGGTGGTGGCCACCTTTGGCGGCTACGCGGGCACGGCCCCGAGCGGCGGCGTGGCGACCACCTACAAAGATTGCAACTACACCGGCACCGCCGTGGCGCTGCCCGTAGGCGACTACACACTAGGGCAGTTGCAGAGCCGCGGCATCCTGGACAACGATATTTCTTCGCTCCGGGTGAACAGCGGCTACCAGGTAGTGCTTTATGAAAACGACAACTTCACTGGCGCCTCCCTTACCGTAGGCAGCGCCGGCAATAGCTGCCTGGTCAACAACCCGCTCGGGACCGGCAACTGGAACGATAAGGCTACTTCGGTGCGGGTGCAAACGGCTTCCGCGGCCTTTAGCCGGCAACTGGAAGCCGAGGTCGCCAACGTGAACAACGGCATGACGGTGGAAGCTTGCGCCGAAGGTGGCCAGAACATGGGTTTCGTTGACCAAGGCGACTACTTGGTGTGGAACGGCATCAACTTCCCCACCTCGGGCACCTATACCATTGAGTACCGTGTAGCCAGTGGCGCTGCGGGCGGTACCGTGTCGGCCGACCTAAACGGGGGCACCATTCAGCTAGGAAATACCACGATTCCCGGCACTGGTGGCTGGCAGAACTGGACAACCGTATCCCGGACCGTCACCGTCAATGCCGGTACCTACAACTTCGGCATCTATGCCCAAACTGGCGGGTGGAATATCAATTGGGTACGCATCACCAAAAGCAGCAGTGCCCGCACGGCCCTGGCTACCAAAACCTCCGATGTCGCTACTGCCGACGTTCAGCTCTATCCTAACCCCGTGGTCGACCAGCTGCACCTGAGTAGTTCGGAGCTAAAGCTTGCCGGTAGCCGCTACCGCATCCTCGATACGCGCGGCCGTGTGGTGAGCAGCGGCGCTTTCGACCAGGGTACGGCCACGGTTGGTGCGTTGCCCGCTGGCTTGTACTTGCTGGAAGTCAGCACCAAAGACCAGCAAACTGTTGTCCGCCGCTTCCAGAAATAAACAAACTTAGCTCGCGCGAAAAGCAGGCTGCTCACAGGTTGGGCAGCCTGCTTTTTTGTGGAGAAGCTACTCTGGCGTAGTCAACAAAATTTTTTGCGTTCCTATATGGAATCGGCAGGGCAGGAGCATCAGACAGGTATCTGCTTCACCAAACCCTGCCTGTTATGAAAAAGTATTTGCTCCTGCCGCTGCTGGTTGCCACTGGTAGTATCGTTTTCGGTTGTGCTCCGGTTGCCGAGGCCCAACGCAACACCACCAAGTCAGCCCGGTCAGCCGCCGTAGCCGACACTTTAACTATCCGCGGCCGCATAACCGATGTTAGCACAGGGCAGGGCCTACCTGGCGTGGCAGTTGTTGCCAAAAACACAAACACGGGCACTTCCACCAACCAAGACGGCACTTACTCGTTGCTGTTGCCGAAGGGCTGCCGCGTGGTGGTCGTGAGCTTTGTAGGGTATGATACGCGGGAAGTGAAAGTAGGAAGCCGCCGCACAATAAATGTGGCGCTTACCCCTAGCGTACACCAGTTGAATGAGGTAGTGATATCGGGCACCGCGCCAACACTCGAAGACAAGGTGGTATCTGGCAGCGTTTCCAGCATACAAGGCACGCCCAACCAAAAAGCGGAAGCTGTTAAATCGAAGATAGCGGGAGTACGAATCCGCGGCGCAAACTCGATACCGGGTCAGCCTTACTTCCCCGCGCCACCGCGCCCGGTGCCCGGTACAGGCGAGTCCTATGCGCACGTGAAGGAAGATGGATTTCATAACGCGCAGAAAGACCCACTTAGCACCTTTAGCATTGATGTCGATGCGGCGAGTTATACCAATGTGCGCCGGTTTCTGAATCAGGGCCAACTCCCACCCGCTGATGCCGTGCGCATCGAAGAAATGCTGAACTACTTCCACTACGACTACCCGCAACCCACTGGCCCGGAGCCGTTTTCGGTAACAACCGAGCTAGCCGCTTGCCCCTGGAACCCAGCGCATCAGTTGGTGCACGTGGGGTTGCAAGGCAAACAGGTCGCCATAGATAAGCTGCCGCCCGCCAATCTGGTATTCCTCGTAGACGTGTCGGGGTCCATGGAAGGAGAAGATCGGCTGCCGCTGGTGCAAGCCGGGTTACGGCTGCTCGTGAAGGAGTTGCGGCCCCAAGACAAGGTAGCCTTGGTGGTGTATGCTGGAGCGGCTGGCCTCGTGCTGCCGCCCACGCCCGGCAACAAACGCGCCGACATCCTACGGGCTATTGATAACCTTCGGGCGGGTGGCTCTACGGCTGGCGGGGCCGGATTGCGCTTGGCTTACCAAGTGGCCCGCGAAAACTTCAATAAAAACGGCAACAACCGCGTGGTACTCGCCACCGACGGCGACTTCAACGTGGGCGAGCAAAGCGACGATGCCATGGAACACCTGATCGTGCAGGAGCGGGAATCAGGCGTGTTCCTGACGGTGCTTGGCGTGGGGCAAGGCAATTACCAAGACAAGAAAATGGAACTGCTCGCCGACAAAGGCAACGGCAACTACGCCTACCTCGACAACCTCGACGAGGCCCGGCGGGTACTGGTGCGGCAGTTCGGCGGTACGCTCTTCACGCTGGCCAAAGACGTGAAGCTGCAAGTGGAATTCAACCCCGCCCGGGTGCGCGAATACCGCCTCATCGGCTACGAAAACCGCACCCTAGCCGCTGAAGACTTCAACAACGACCGCAAAGACGCCGGCGAAATGGGCGCGGGCCACACCGTCACGGCGCTCTACGAAGTGGTGCCCGTCGGTGCCCCCGCTACCGTTGATAAACTCAAGTACCAAGCCAGTACCAGCTCCGATAAGCTTGCGCCAACTTCCGCAGACGTCATGACCGTGAAGTTGCGTTATAAAGAGCCGTTGGGCAGCACGAGCCGGTTATTTGAGCGCACGTTGCGCGGACCAGTCACACCATTGGAACGGGCTTCCGAAAACATACGTTTCGCTACTGCTGTTGCTCAATTTGGAATGCTACTACGGGAGTCAACGTACAGAGGCACTGCTACTTTCGAGAGTACAGCTCAGCTGGCGAATGGAGCAAGGGGAAAAGATGTGGAGGGGTATCGCGCAGAGTTGGTGCGTTTAATTAAAATTGCGGACGGGTTGCAACCAGCACTGAACGGCTACGGCTCCCGGTAAAAATCAGAAATAAAGTATTGGGTCAGGCTGGGACTTTCACTCACCTATTGCGGCGGGAGTTCCGGTTGGTTGCAGACTACCGGTTGCATATTGCCCGTGCTACCCGGCCTGGCCTTTGGTATTATAGAAAAAGGCCCTACCAGTTTTGGTGGGGCCTTTTCTCTTTTCAGCAGCTCGCAACAGCGTACTGCATACTAAGTTTGAATCAATCCGCTGTGCAATGCAGCGCTATGCCTTCCTTAAAACGAGTAGTTCAGCGACGCTTTGATTACGCGGTTCTGCGCGTCGAAGCGGTTGTTTTTGTCGAGGGATGAGAGGCCGTAGTCGTAGCCGGCGCTGAAGCCGATGCCGCTGGTGGACTGATAGCCGATGCCGCCAACTATGCCGAAATCGACGGGGCGAAACTGGTCTTTGATGTCGAAGTCTTGCTTGTAGGCCGAGATGCCGAGGGCGCTGGCTTCTACGCGGGCGTTGTTACTTACCAGGAAGGAAGCTTGCGGGCCAGCGAAGATGTAGAAGCCAGGTGTGATGTAGGCTTTGGCCAGCACGGGCACATCAATATATGCCATGCGGGAGGTGGCCGTCACGCGGGCGTTCAGGAAATCAAGTTTCTCGAAGGGGACGGTGCCCACCAGTTTCGTGCCTTTTTCGGAGTAGCTGATGCCGGGTTCGATGGCGAAGCTTGGGCCTAGCGGCAACGTGGCGTAGAAGCCCACATGGAAGCCGGGCTTCATTTCCTTGGTCACGGCGCCGCTGGAAAAGTCGGCTACGTCCATTACGTTTTGCACTGCGTCGCCCGACCAGTCGGATACGTTTACGCCGGCCCGAATACCGAACTGCGGACCTAGGGCAGAACTCGTTGATTTAGGAGAGTATACCGAGCGGGCCTGCGCTTTGCCCGTGTATTTGCCGGTATAGGCAGGCACACGGTGGGGCTGAATCTGCGCCTGGGCGGAGATGGTGAAAGCGGAAAACAAAAGGGTAGCCGCGGCCAGGCGGCCGAAAAGTCGCTTCGTATTCATAGCAGGAAGATTGAGGATTGTGAACCGGAGGTGCGTTGCGCGTCGCAGAAAAGCCGGTGTTGCAAACTGTAATTACAAAACCGTGCCAATTCCCGCGAAGCCTTGCCAAGAGCCAGGCTACAAGCCTCCAAAAGCGGAAGAGAGCTACTATATAGATAAGGCAAGGCACAAAGCTTGCGGCATTCACGCTACGTGCAGAAACTAACTTCAGTACGTAAGCGCAACGGCTATAAGAAAGTAAGCAGTTGGCGCGCAGACGCTATGCCGCATGTGAAGTCTCTGTGAAAAGTGCAGGCTGGTCCTGACAAAACGATAACACCATCGTCTTACAGCCATAATATTGGCTTTACACCAAGCAGGAACCTTTGCGGCTTCATTCTAGCCTGCTGCTATGCGCAAAGATTTTCCTCTCTTTTCCACTGTTTGTTCAGTTGCTTTGCTGAGCGCCAGCTCTGGCTTCAGCCAGTCTACCGATGCTTCCATTGCGGGGCGGGTAGTCGATGAAAAAGGCGTTACCCTGCCGGGCGTAACGATTGTGGTGCGCAACGAAGCCACTGGCTTTCAGACCGCCACGGTTACCAACGCGGAAGGGCGCTACTTTCTGCGGCAGTTGCCGCTGGGCAAGCCGTACACCGTGCGGGCCAGCTATATCGGCTCAACCAACCAAGTCAAAAACGAGTTGGCGCTGAACCTCGGCGACCAGCTAGCTGTGGATTTTACGATGCAGCCCTCCACCGTAGGCTTGCAGGAAGTGGTGGTGCGCGGCAACGCCCTCAACAGCCGCATCGACCGCCTCGGTAGCAGCACGGCCATCACCGACCAAACTATTCGGCAGATTCCGACGCTCAACCGCAGCTTCACCAACTTGGCTTCGCTGGCGCCTACCTCCAATGGGGGCAGCGTGGGTGGCCAGCTCCCGTCATCGACCAACTACCTGATTGATGGGGTCAGTGCCCGTAACAACCTCACGTCGGGGGCAGTAGGCAACGGGCCGTACTCTCTTTCGTTGGAAGCTATCCGCGAATTCGAGGTGGCGACTAACGTGTACGACGTGACGCAGGGCCGGCAAGGCGGCGGGACTATCAGCGCCGTTACCAAGTCGGGCACCAACACCTTCACCGGCTCGATCTTCGACTATTACCGCGCCGATTTCTTGGCCAGTCCCTACGACATCCGGGGCAACCGCCGCACCCAAAACTTCACTACCAACCAGTACGGCTTCAGCCTCGGCGGCCCCATCATCAAAGACAAGCTGCACTTCTTCACGGCCTTGGACCGGCAAGATCAGTCGGCGCCGTTTTTCATTGCCGATATCAAGTCGGATGCCGATGCCAATGCGCTAGGTATCAGTGCCGGAGCGCTGGATACAGTCCTGACCATTGCCCGCAACAAGTATGGCCTGAGCAACGCCCGGCAAACCGGCGAGTTTGGGCGCAAGACGTTGGCTAACACGTTCTTTGCGCGCCTCGACTGGCAGATCAACGAGAAGAACCGCCTGACGCTGCGCAACAACTACAGCGACTGGAACAACCCCAATAGCACCGACGACAACTCGTCTATCAACCTGTATGAGGTGTACGGCAACTTCAAGTCGCGCGAAAACAGCACGTTGGCATCGTTGCGCACGCAGTTCAGCCCCGATCTGCTCAACGAGCTGAAGGTGCAGTACCAAACGGTGAAGCGCGACTACACGCCCAACGACCAGTTGCCGGCCGCCAACATTCCGCGGGCCATTGTAACGGTCCGCTCGCGCCTGCCCAACGGGCGGCAGGGGAGCACGTCGGTGCAACTCGGGGGCCAGCGTTTCACGCCCGAAAACAACCTGGAAAACCAGATTCAGCTCGTCAATACTACCTACCTGACCAAGGGCCGCTACAACTTCACCTTCGGCACCGACAACACGCTGACCTACCTAGATACCTACATTTCCAGCGAGCAAAACGGGCGTTTTGTGTTCAATAGCGTACAGGAATTCAACGACTTAAATCCGACTCGCTACGCTCGGGAAGTGCCCCTGCAAGGCATACCGTCGGTGCAGCAGTATGTGTTGAATACGTCGTTGTTTGGGCAGGCGCAGTACAACCCGCTGCCCCATGTGGAAGCCATTGTGGGCTTGCGTTGGGACATGACCAGCTACCTGACGGCCGGCGCCTACAACCCCGTGGTACAAGAGGCGCTAGGCTTGCGCACCGACAACAACCCCACCGACTGGAACAACATCCAGCCCCGGGTGCAGCTGACGTGGGACGTGAAAGGTGAACGGAAAAGCATTGTGCGTTTGGGCGGCGGCATTTTCTCGGCCAATCCCGTCAATTACGCCCAAGTCAACAACATTCAGAACAGCGGCACCAAGGTAGCCTCCATCGACGTGACGCGGCCATCGTCGGGTGAGAACCCCGTGCCCCGCCCCGACTTCCCCGCCTACCGCGCCGACCCATCTACAGCTCCAGGCTTGCTGCCCGGCGTGCCGTACGTGTCGACCATCAACTTGAACAGCAAGGACTTGCAGGTGCCGAATGTGTACAAAGCCAACCTGAGCGTGAACCGCATCGTGAGCAGCTGGCTGCGTGTGGGCGTCAACTTCCTGTATTCCTATACCCGCGACAACTACGTGTACCTGGACCGCAACCTCGTGGACCAGCCCTACTTCACGCTCGACAACGAAGCCAACCGGGGCGTGTTCGTGCCGGCCAATTCCATCACGGCGGCGGGCATCACCAACAACGTGCTTGGGCGCAAAACGCAGGCCGTGGGCCGTACGCTGGAGTTCACCAACGGCGCCAAAGTCCGGCAGGCGGCTCTGATAGTGGATGCCGAGCTGCGTTACTTCCGCGACGGATATTTCAACACCAGCTACACCCTCAACGACACCCGCGACAATACGTCCTACAACGGCAACGTGGCCAACACGTCCACCTTCCGGCCGGTGAAGTCGGACCCGCGCAGCCTAAGCGAAATCAACTATTCCGACAACCAGTTCCGGCACAAAGTAGTGTTCTTCGGCAGCTCGCCCACCGTGAAAGGGTTTGCGCTGAGCGCCCGCTTCACCGGCCTTGGGGGCAGCCGTTACTCACTGCTCGTGGATGCTGATATCAACGGCGACTTTGTGGGCGGCCCTGGCACCGACAACGACCTCGCCTTCGTTTTCGACCCCAACAGCCCGGAAACCAATCCGGCTGTGGCCGCCTCCATGCAGAAGGTGCTCGACAACCCCGACAACCGCGCCAAAGACTACATTCGGCGCAGCCTCGGCGGTATTGCCGACCGCAACGGGGGCGTCAACCCATTCTCGGGCACGTTTGATGTGCGCCTGCAAAAGACCTTCAAGACTTTCAAAAACCAGGGCCTCACCTTTAGCGTCGATGCCTTCAACTTCACCAACCTGCTCAACAAGGATTGGGGTGTGAACTACAACCTCGGCAACCAGAACCTGCTAACGGTCAGTGGCTTCAACCAAACTACGCGGCGTTACACGTACCGCGTGAACGAAAACGTGGGCACCACCAACCAAAACGGTACGCCCTACCAGCTCCAGCTAGGCGCCCGCTATTCTTTCTAGCGCGGCCTGATGTAGCAAGTTGAATGGGTGAAAGCTCGGCCAGCTTCTTGCGCGGCGGCAGCCCAACGGCTTGCAACTGCGCGCCTTCCAAAGTACCTCTTGTCACCTTTCTCTTTCTGTTTAGATGAAGTCATTTCTCGCGACTGTAGGCCTGAGTTTCGGCCTGGCAATCACCTCGCTCGGTCAAGCGGCCAAGCATGTAGTTCTCATTAGCATCGACGGGTTCCGACCCGATTTCTACCGGGAAGCGAAGTGGCCGGCGCCCAATTTGCAGCGCATGGCCGCGCAGGGCACCTCGGCCGACGGCGTGCGGGGCGTATTCCCGAGCGTGACGTATCCGTCGCACACCACACTCATTACGGGTGTGACCCCCCTGCAACACGGCATTTATTACAACTCGCCCTTCGAGCCTGATGGTGCCACCGGGCGCTGGTATTGGGAGGAAAACCTGATTAAGACTGAGACGCTGTGGGACGCTGTGCACAAAGCTGGCCTCAAGTCGGCTTCCGTGATGTGGCCCGTATCGGTGGGCGCCCCCATCGACTACAACGTGCCCGAATATTGGTCGCTCGACAAGAATGTGGACCGTTTCACGCCGGTGCGTCAGCAAACCATGCCCAAGGGTTTGATGGAAGAAATTGAAACCAACGCCACCGGCAAGCTCACGGCCCGCGACATGAGCAGCGACTACGTCAGCGGCGACGAAAACGGCAGCCGCATTGCCGCCTACCTGATGTCGACCTACAAGCCCGCGCTACTCACGCTGCACGTATTCGGGGTAGACCACGCCGAGCACCAAGACGGCCGCGACGGGGAGCACGTGCGCCGGGCGCTAGCCACCGCCGATTGGGTGGTGGGCAACATCGTGGAGTCCCTCACCAAAGCCGGTATCGAAAAGGAAACGGCCGTGATTGTAACCGGTGACCATGGTTTCGTGGACATCACCACCACGCTGGCCCCGAACGTGTGGCTGGCACAGAACGGCCTGTACGGTGCCAACAAAGGCGACTGGAAAGCCCAATTTCACACCTCCGGTGCCGCCGCTTTCCTGATGTTGAAAACCAAGAACGACAAGAAGACGCTGGAGCAAGTGCGCCGCCTGCTGGCCGCCGCGCCCGCCGAGCAGCGCAAGCTGTTCCGGGTGGTAGAGCGCGCCGAACTAGACCAGATTGGTGCCGACCCGAACGTGGCGCTGGCGCTGGCTCCGGTACCGGGTGTTTCGATGAACAGTAGCCGGGAAGGCGAAGTAGTGCGGCCAGGCAAAGGCGGCACCCACGGTTTCTTCCCCGATTTCGCTCAAATTCAAACGGGCTTCATTGGCTTCGGTCCTGGCTTTACGGCCGGCCAGGTTGTGCCCCAAATGGCGCTGCAAGATGTAGCCCCCATCACGGCCCGGTTGCTCGGTCTGCCGTTTACTGGAGGCTCTCAAAGCCCCGTGCCCGCGCAAGTGGTAAAGCGGTAGACGGCCAGCCTTAGGTGAATTTACGTGCTACCTATCCTTACTGAATCATATTGTTTGTGTAGTGCAAGAGGCTGAAACGACAAACGGACCGCAATTTTTGCGGTCCGTTTGTCGTTTCTAGTCCTTTGCTTTTATAACCTAGCTTACATTTTTTTCTTGGAGCTGGTTTTTGAGCCAGATGGAGTCGTGGTGGCCAAGCGCCGTTCTATATCTTCTACCATATACAGCGCGTCGCTCTTCATTTGTGGGTCGTCGGTGAAATAGCGAGCGGCTGCGCGGGCTTCCTCGCCGGCCTTGGCTAGCTGCTTGAGTTCGTTGTAGCAATAAGCCAAGTGGAAATGAGTCCACGCATAGCTCGGGCGCAGTTTAATAGCCCGTTTGAAAGGCGTGACGCTCTCCGCAAACCGATTCCGTAACATGTGCACGTAGCCGAGCGCATAGTAGGACGTGAAGTCGCCGAGGCCGTGGGCATTGGCCGTGGTGTAGTTGCGCGATACCAGCGCCATCAGCGTTTTAGGCGACTTCTCGGCTTCGGCACAATCGCACTGCAACACTTGGTAGTAGTAGTCGCCTAGGGCCCGGCTTATCTTATAGTTGGTGGGGTACTGCTTTTTCAAGCTCAGCAGCGTGCGCTCTATTGGGAAGCTGTAGGGTATGGCGGCACGGCTGTAGCGGACCCGCAAAGAATCAAGCCGTTCCAAGGGCTCTAAGTCGCGGAAGCCGAACGCCTCGTACTCGCGGCTGCGCAGGTTATAGTTGATTGCCAACTCCATTTTCTTGAGCACCACCGCTGGTCGGCGGTGCTTGGGGTCGAAGCGGTTGAGCACCTTATAGGCCGATTCGTACTTGCGGTCCAGCATCAACTGCGACGCCCTTTCCAGCACGTCGGCTTCGGCCGTGGCCTTGGGTTGCGTTGTCGCAGGCTTGGTTTGCGCGGGAGCAGATTTCGTTTTGGGAGCAGCGGATTTAGCTGCGGCCGCCGGCTTGGTGGGCTTGGCGTCGGGTTGATTTTGGGCGGTACAGGGCCACGCCAAACTCAGGGGCAAAAGCAAGAGAAAGAGGAGACGGTGTTGCATAGGTGGCAGTGTATACGAAACTCGGGGCGGTACCAGTTAACAAAATGAAGAAGGTAAAACGTTGATTTTCTGAAAATCTTTCTCCACATTGCCGCCGTTAAGCTACTCACCCATGGCACAGCAACGCTACTTTTTTGGCTTTTATTACTTCTGCGCTTCTGCGTAGTCGAGCAGCCGCCGTGTAGCTTTTCCAACCTGAAAACTCCAGCGCCTCTCGACTTCGAGAGGCGCTTTTTTTACGTCTTTTCCTTCCATGCGCCACTTCGCCCCCATTTTTACCTTCTTCTATTACCCGTTCTTTTACTCGAAGAACTAGGCCCGCTTTTGCCACTGCAGACTCACCGCTCCGCACCACCGCAAACCCAGGGCCCCCGCACAGAGGAGCCCTTTTTCATGCTTGTTTTCTAAAGTGCCAGTGTTTCCTTCTCCTTCTTATCGGTCACCTCTAATGTCTTCCTCTTCCGCCATTGCTATTCAGGGGTACGCGGGCAGTTTCCACGAACTAGCCGCTCGCCACTACTTCGGCTCAACCCCTGCTATTGCGCCCTGCGCCACTTTCAGCGAAGTAGTGCGGCAAGTAACGAGTGGCACGGCCGAGGTTGGATTGATGGCCATTGAGAATTCCATTGCCGGCAGCATCCTGCCCAACTACAGCTTGTTGCAACGGTCGGCAGTGCAGGTAACAGGTGAAGTGTACTTGCGCATCCGGCAGCACCTATTGGCCTTGCCGGGGCAGGAACTAGCCGATATCCGGGAAGTGCATTCGCATCCGGTGGCGCTGCTGCAATGCGCCGATTTCTTGGCGCTACACCCCTGGCAGTTGGTTGAAACGGTAGATACGGCCCTGAGCGCTCGGCACTTGCGCGAGCACAGCCAAATAGGAATTGCGGCCGTAGCTGGCGAAGCGGCTGCCCGCCTCTACGGCCTGGAAGTGCTGGCCCACGACATTCACGCTGACCCCGAAAACTATACTCGCTTCTTGGTATTGGAGCGCCAAGACCCCGAGCGGTCCATCAGCACGGCCAACAAAGCCTCGCTCTATTTCCACACCGACCACCAACGCGGCAGCTTGGCCCGCGTGCTGACGTGCATTGCCGGCCACGGCTTCAACCTCTCCAAGCTCCAGTCGTGCCCGCGGCCGGGGCGCACGTGGCAGTACTACTTCCACGCCGATGTCGAGTTCGATGAAGCCACACAGTTGCCGGACTTACTGCAAGAACTCACCCTGCTCACCGACGATTTGCAAGTGCTTGGCGCCTATCAGCGCGGCGAATATTATTGATCGAGTCCGCCTCTCGTCACCAAGCAACTAGTAGGTAAGATGCTGCCAACGGCGGCTCCTTCTCAACAAGAAATAAGTCGGTAATGCACCAAGCAGAAGCTTGGTTTTCCTCCCGAGTAACTGGCAATCATCAACCAACCGCCATGCAAGTTTCAACTGCTCAGCGCTTAGCGAATACCGGTGAATACTACTTCTCGCAGAAGCTGCGCGAAATTGCGGCCCTCAACCAAGCCGGCGCCGACATCATCAACCTCGGCATCGGTAGCCCCGACTTGCCGCCACACCCAACCGTAACGGCGGCACTCACAGCCTCGGCGGCGCTGCCTACCACCCACGGCTACCAGAGCTACCAAGGCATTCCGGCTTTGCGTGCGGCCGTAGCCGAGTGGTACAACCGCGCCTACGACGTGACCCTGGATCCGGCCACCGAAGTGCTGCCGCTGCTCGGCTCGAAAGAAGGTTTGATGCACATCGGGATGACGTTCTTGGAGGCCGGCGACGTCGTGCTGATTCCGAACCCCGGCTACCCCACTTACCGTGCAGTAGCCGAAATCTGCGGCGCCACCATCCGTGAGTATGACCTGACCGAAGCCGCTGGCTGGCTGCCCGACCTAGAGGCACTGGCTGAGTCGGACTTGAGCAAGGTGAAGATGATGCTGGTCAACTACCCGCACATGCCAACCGGCACCCGCGCCGACGCGGCGTTCTTGGCGCGGCTGGTGGCCTTCGCGCAGCAGCATCAGATTATGCTGATCCATGACAACCCCTACAGCTTCATCCTCAACGACGCGCCCATGAGTTTGCTGGCGGTGCCAGGCGCGCGGGAAGTAGCCTTGGAGCTGAATTCCTTGAGCAAGTCGCACAACATGGCCGGCTGGCGCGTGGGCCTGCTGGCGGGCCGCGCCGATTGGCTGCGGGAGGTGTTGCGCTTCAAGAGCAACATGGATTCGGGGATGTTTCTGCCGGTGCAGCAAGCGGCCGTAGCAGCGCTGGCGCTTGGGGATGAATGGTTTACGGAACTAAACGCCGTGTACAAGGCCCGGCGTGAGGTGGTATTCGAACTGCTGCACACTCTCGGCTGCCAACCCGACCCCGAGCAAACCGGCCTGTTTGTATGGGCTGCCGTGCCACCCGCCTACGCCGATGGCTATGCCCTCAGCGACGAGCTACTGAATGAAGCACGCGTGTTCCTGACGCCCGGCGGCATTTTCGGTAGCAACGGCAACGGCTTCGTCCGGGTGAGTCTCTGCCAAAGTGAAGCGATGCTTCGGAAGGCGGTGGACCGCATTGTGCAGTCTCGCAAGGCGTTGGCCTAGCAAAAACACAGGTAAACTTCCACCGAACATGACCATTGTAACTGTAATTGGAATCGGGTTGATTGGGGGCTCCCTGGCGCTGAGCTTGCGGCAGCAGGGCTTAGCACACCGCTTTATTGGGGTAGAGGCCAGTCCCGAGCATGCCCGACGGGCGTTGGAACTCGGCCTGATCGACGAAATTGAAACCGACCTCGCCACCGCCGTAGCCGCCGCCGATCTAGTGGTAGTGGCCGTGCCCATGGATGCTATGCTAAGCGTGTTGCCGCAGGTGCTAGACGCGGCCACCGGCCGCCAAGTGGTGGTGGATGTGGGCTCTACCAAAGAGAAGCTGCTGGCTGCCGTGGCCGAGCACCCAAACCGTGGGCGGTTCGTGGCCATCCACCCCATGGCGGGCACCGAATACTCTGGACCCGAGGCGGCCGTGCAGCACTTGTTTGCCGGCAAAACCCTGGTAGTGTGCGACGCGCACCGCAGCGACCCGGATGCGGTGCAACTGGTAGAAGCGCTGTTTCGGGCCTTGCCCATGCGCCTGCTCTACCTCGATGCCGCCGACCACGACCTGCACGCGGCGTACGTGTCGCACATTTCGCACATCACCTCTTTTGCGCTGGCACTCACAGTGTTGGAGAAAGAGAAAGAGGAGCAGCGTATCTTTGATTTGGCCAGCGGCGGTTTCGAGTCGACGGTGCGCCTGGCGAAAAGCTCCCCGGCTATGTGGGTGCCCATCTTTCGCCAGAACCGCACCAACGTGCTCGATGTGCTCGACGAGCACCTCCGGCAACTCCAAGAACTGCGCCGCCTGCTAGCCGACGAAGACTACGAAGGGCTGCGGCAATCCATCGAACAAGCCAACCACATTCGCAAAATCATTTCGTAGCATTTCCATCTAACTAAGAAAATAAGAAAAGAACGTCATGCTGAGCGCAGCCGAAGCATCTCGCTAGGGTAGTAAAGTCATCTACTAGCAACGACACCACGCGAGATGCTTCGGCTCCGCTCAGCATGACAATACCTTTTGCAACCTCAGCACGCGAGATGCTCCGGCTCTGCTCAGCACGATAACCATTTCTGACACAGATTCAATTTCAACACTTCGCACATTCACCTCAATACCATGAATCAAACTGCCCTCGCGCCCAAGACCGTGAACATCAACAAGAAGGCGCTTCTAATTTCTGGACCATGCAGCGCCGAAACCGAAGAGCAAGTGCTGCAATCTGCCACCGAGTTGGCGGCTACGGGCCGCGTAGATATGCTGCGGGCGGGCATCTGGAAGCCACGCACCAAGCCAGGCATGTTCGAGGGCATCGGTACGAAAGGCTTGCCTTGGTTGCGTAAGGCTAAGGAACAGACGGGTTTGCCGGTAGCCGTGGAAGTGGCTACGGCTAAGCACGTAGAGGATTGTTTGGCCTTCGAAGTGGATGTGCTGTGGGTGGGTGCCCGCACCACCGGCAACCCCTTCTCGGTACAGGAAATAGCCAACGCGCTGCGGGGTGTGGATATTCCGGTGCTCGTGAAAAACCCGATTCACCCGGAGCTGGAACTGTGGGTGGGCGCCGTGGAGCGTTTGGCGAAAGCTGGCTTGAAAGACCTCGGCCTAATCCACCGCGGTTTCGCCAGCTACGGCAACACCGACTTCCGCAACGCCCCGATGTGGCACTTGCCCATCGAGATGAAGCGCCGCATGCCCGATCTGCCCATCATCTGCGACCCGAGCCACATCTGCGGCCGCCGCGACACGCTAGCCGCCGTGGCGCAGCAGTCCATCGACCTTGATTTCGACGGCCTCATGCTGGAGTCGCACCCCGACCCGGACAACGCCTGGAGCGACGCCAAGCAGCAAGTAACGGCCGCCGCCCTCAAAGACATGCTCGAGCACTTGGTATGGCGCCACGAGCCCGACAACCAGCGCGAGTTCCAGACGGCTTTGGCGGGCCTGCGCGCGCAAATCAACCAGCTCGACACCGAAATCATGCAGCTACTCGGCCGCCGCATGGGCGTGGCGCAGCAGATCGGTCAGTACAAGAAAGACAACGACATCACCATCCTGCAAACCACTCGCTACAGCGAAATTCTGGAGCGCAGCCTGCGCCAGGGCACGGCCTTGGGGCTCACCCCCGAGTTCATCCATAGCTACCTTGAGGCAGTTCACTTGGAGTCCATCAACCGCCAGAATAAGGTGATGAACTCGTAAAACGCTGCGAGCAAGGTTGTTATCAACAAAGAGTTCGGGGGATGTGTAATCAAGGCATTACATTTCTTCGAACTCTTTGTTTGTAGATAGTTAGCTGAGCGTGTAAGCTTGGTTGTAAGACAAGAGAAGAGAGTAGTAGGTGGTTGTCAGTGGTTTCGATAGTTGGCTAGGTGACAAGTAGTCGTTGGCAACCGGAATCCGTTCTATACCTTCAAACGAACTTCTATTTGGGTACAAATTCTTTTACGAACGAGCTATTGGATAAGCGAGATTTTGATGCGGTAGTGGTGGGTTCTGGGCCAAACGGGTTGGCGGCGGCTATTACTATGCAGCGGGCCGGACTGTCGGTATTGCTCGTGGAAGGCAAAGACACCATTGGGGGCGGAATGCGCACAGCGGAGCTGACATTGCCAGGTTTCAAACATGATATTTGCTCGGCGATTCACCCGCTAGCCGCTGAGTCGCCCTTCTTCAAAACCTTGCCGCTAGCTGACCACGGGTTGAAGTTAATCGACCCGCCTGTGGCCGCGGCTCACCCTTTCGACACTGGGCGAGCGGCCAAGCTGGTGACTTCCCTCTCCGAAACCGCCCAGCAACTAGGCATCGACGAATCTGCCTACCGCAAGTTGCTGGAGCCTCTGGTGCGCGACTGGCCCCAGCTGGCCCCAGCTATTCTGGGGCCGCTCCGCATTCCACAGCATCCGTTTGTGATGGCGCGCTTTGGCCTCGATGCTATAAACTCGGCCTCGGCGCTGGTTAAGCGGTTCCGCACACCGGAGGCTCGGGGACTGTGGGCGGGTATGGCGGCCCACGCTATCCAGCCGCTGAGCAATGCCACCACGGCGGCCTTTGGGCTGGTGCTGCTGGCAGTGGGGCACTTGCGTGGGTGGCCGCTTCCGCAGGGAGGTTCGCAGACTATTGCCGATGCCATGACCTCGTACTTCAAGTCGTTGGGCGGCACAATTGAAACCGGTTTCTATGTGAAATCGCTGGACCAACTGCCTTCTGCCCGCACGGTGCTGCTCGACGTGACGCCCCGGCAGCTACTTCAGATAGCGGGGCATAAGTTTTCGTCGCTGTACCGCTGGCAGTTAGAGCGGTACCGCTACGGGATGGGTGTATTCAAAATCGATTGGGCGCTTGACGGACCGATACCCTTTACGGCGCCGGAATGCCGCGAGGCTGGCACGGTACATTTGGGGGCTCTTTCGAAGAAATTGCTGCCTCCGAGCAGCAAACTAGCAACGGCCGACACCCCGAGCAGCCCTTCGTGCTGCTGGCCCAGCAAAGTTTGTTCGACCCAACCCGCGCTCCGGCTGGCAAGCACACCGCCTGGGCCTACTGCCATGTTCCTAACGGCTCCCGTATAGATAGGACCGAGGTTATCGAGAAGCAGGTGGAGCGGTTTGCCCCCGGTTTCTGCGAGCGTATTCTGGCCCGGCACACCTTCGACACCGCCCAGATGGAGGACTACAACAGCAACTATATCGGCGGCGACATCAACGGTGGCATTCTGGATGTAACCCAATTGTTTACTCGTCCCGCACTGCGTGCTTCTCCTTACCGGACTTCGGCCAAAGGCATCTACTTGTGCTCTTCTTCCACACCCCCCGGCGGGGCGTACACGGCATGTGCGGCTACCACGCCGCTCGCCAGGCCTTGCAGGATGTATTCAAGCAGCATGCGCCTCCACTTAATAGCAAGTGAGCTAGCTAGGATCTACACTTGTAGAAACGCGACACTTCGCGTCTCGGCGTTGCTGAGGTTGTTGATACTGCGCAGTTCCAGTTGTTCAACGCCGAAACGCAAAGTGTCGCGTCTCTACAACGTTCAGGAGCTTGGCTTATAGAGGCAGTAGCGCGAATCCCATGAAACTGCCTTAGCGCTCTGCTAAGAAAGTCAACTACTCTGCATTGGGTGGCTAGCTTGTCTTAGCTAAAGCTTAACCTTACGCCTCAGCTTGGCCGTTTGCTAAGTTCCGCCGTACTTGTTGCCTATGCTCTTCTATACTGTCATGAAGCCCCTGGTGCAGGTGGCCTTGCGCGTGTTTTTCCGTCGGCTCGAGATTAGGCACCGGGACCGGCTGCAGACGCCGGGGCCGCTACTCATGGTCAGCAACCACCCCAACACGCTCATGGACCCGCTGGTGGTTGCAGCCAACCGGCGTGAGCCCATTTCTTTTCTAGCCAAGAGCACCTTCTTCAAGAACCCAATTACAAGGGCCATTCTCACGTCAGGCAATTCCATTCCGATTTACCGCCGGCAAGATGTGGAAACCGACGGCGCGCCCGTTACGAACGAGCAGATGGCGGCCCAGAACGAGGCCACTTTTGGCAAGTGCTACGACTACCTAGGCAAGGGCGGCACGGTCATGATTTTCCCCGAGGGCACCAGCGTGAGTGAGCGGCGCCTGCGGCCCCTCAAAACTGGGGCGGCCCGCATTGCGCTCGGCGCCGAGGCGCGGCACGATTTTAAGCTCGGGCTGCGCCTGTTGCCGGTGGGTATCAACTACTTCGATCCGCAGCACTTCCGCTCCGACGTTCTCATCAACGTTGCCCCGCCCATTCGCGTGGCCGACTACGCCGACGCATACCGCCAAGACCCGCTGGCCGCGGCCGACCAACTCACCGAAGACTTCCGCCGCCACTTAGAGCAACGCCTCGTTATCACGCGCGACGCGGCCGAGGACGAGTTAGTGCAGCGGCTGGAGCGAACCTTCACGGGCCACCTCATCGAAGACGACCCCCGCACGCTCTACGACAACTTTCAACTTAGCCGCACGCTGCTCCAAGCCGTAACCTATTTCGACCAGCACGACCCCGGCCGCCTCACCGAAGCGCGCGCCCACCTGACTGCGTACCTAAGCGAGCTAAAGCGCCTCGGCCTTACCGACGACGCGCTGGAGTCGGAGCGGAAAGGGCGGACGCGGGGCGAGCGGGCGCTGCGGGCGGTGGTAAAGCTGACACTAGGGTTGCCGGTGTATCTGTATGGTGTTCTGAACAATTATCTTCCGTACAAGCTGCCATCGGTGGTGGCCAAGCGCGCCACCAAGGAAGTAGAGTTCGTGGCGCCCATTATGCTGGTAGTAGGCATGCTCACATTCAGTGTCGGCTACATTATTCAGATTGCGCTGGTCCACCACTTCACGCAGGATTGGCGCTGGACTACACTCTACGGCATAAGCTTGCCTCTGACAGGCTTCTACGCCCTCTCGTACTGGAACCAACTGGCTAGCCGGGTGCGCCGGGTGCGGGCGTTGCGCCTCTTCCGTCAGCAGCGCCCCCTTATGGAAAACCTGCTGCGGCAGCGCGCCACCATTTTGCGTCTGCTGTCTGAGGCCAGAGAGAAATATCTAGCCAGAACTGTGCAGGAGTAGAGTCGTGAGTCGTGAGTCGTGAGTCGTGTCCTTGCGAAGCCGAAGCTTGTGGTACGATAACCACTGCTTCGTTCGCCTACCACTTACCAACTGGCCTTCGAGCCGAAGCCTAATGTAAGCAGTTCGGTGAACGATGGGGCTCCCTTATTTGGCAGGCGGCTCAGCAAATACAGGTCGTTGGTACCGAACTCAGCGTAGCCTGACACCCGCGGTGGGCTTGGGTGAGCAAGGGTCGGGTTGCCAGCGTAGGTGAGGCGCGGTGCCACAAAAATACCAGTGCGAACTTTTGTGGAAAACCAGTAGTAGCCTCGCTGATAGACTTTTGTATCGCGGCTGTCGCGCATGGTGGCGCCAGTCGTGTAGTTAATGTAGCCGCCCACTCCGGCACTGGCGCGCCAATGCTGGCCAAAGGTTGGCCGGACCGGGAGGTAGGTGGTCTTGAACGTGAAGATGGTGAGCGGCTGTCCGCTAAGCCGGCCAGGTACCCGGCCTAGCAGCAACTCTGGCTCCAGCTTCTGGTGTGCTAGCTGCACTCCGCCTCCAACGGCCACCAAGCCAGCCCCACCTCCTATTTGCAGCGTCAGAAAAAAGGGTGCCTTGCCTGCTGACGGCACGTCCCGCTGGGCGTGCGCGGCATGAGCTACAACTGAGCCGACCACTAAAGCCAAGCACCTGCAAAGTGGCTTCCGTACGGGAAAAGGCATACCTTCTAGAAACTGAGGACAAAGAAACAAAAGCTAGAAATCCATCTTCAGTCCTAGTCCGAGCGTAAGGACATCCGCTGGACTCAACGATTTTCTGTTAGCGTTTGTAAACAAGCTGACCAGATACAAGTCGTTGGAACCTAGCTCGTAGTAAGCGGAAATACGGCGTTGCCGGGCGGTGGGCGTTGTCGTGGGGCGCAGATACGAGAGGCGGCCACCGAGCAAGGGGCCTATGCGGGTGTCCGTCGAAAACCAGTAGTAGCCTTTGGTGTACTGACCCCGTACTTCGTCGTTGATGGTGCCATGGGTATAGCTCCCGTAAATCCCGATGGTGAGAGGCCGGAGCACAAACTTGTCGCTCAGCGGTAGGGTGTAGGGCGAGTATAACAGCTTGGCAGTGAAAATGGAAAGGGTAGAGCCCGCGTGCTTTTCGGGCACGTACCCCACCAGAACATCCGCTTCCAGCCGGTCACGCAACGTGGTATACCCCACGCCCGCCGCTAGCAAACCCATGCCGCCGGCTGTTTGCACCTGCACGTGGTTGGGGCGGTACCAAGGTCGCGCCTCGAAAGTTGAAGCAGCCGACGCGGCGGGAGTAGTAGCCGCTACCTGACCAAGCACCGGCGTTGCTGCACTCAGCAGCAGCAGAGGAAGGAACTGGCGCATTAGAAGTGGACGGTTTTCAGGCGGTACTTCGGCTGATCGTTGGCATCGTTCCAGACCGTCAGAATGATGTACTGGTCTCGCTCGAAGGAAGAGGAGTTGATGTAGGTCACGCCGTCGTTGAACGTCTCGCCAATCCGGAACGAGTGGCGGTGGCCATTCAACTCAAACACCAGCTTGGGTGCCGTAGCTAAGGTGTTGGTATAGGCCGGCGTTAGTCGCGAATCGAAGTCGCCATCATCCGGGGGCACGTGCGACATCACCACCTGCCGTTTGGCACCTTGCAGGTTGCTTACTTGCTGCTGCAGCCACGGCACGTCCGGGATTTTGCCGTTGAAGTTGTACTCGCGGCTATTGGTGTCGATGAAGGTGAACTTGGTATCCCCGTATATGAACGAGTAGTTCAGGGGACCGAAAATGTGCTGGTACGCCTCCCGGCCGTTGCCTACTTGGTCGTGGTTCCCAATGACGGTGAGGTACGGGATGTTGAGCTTGCTTAGCCGCTCGTCTATCCAGCGCATTTCCCGGGCTAGCCCGAAGTCCGATATGTCGCCCGCAATCACCATCATCGACAGTCCCCGCTGCTGGTTCACACTCTTAACCAAGTTTTCGGCGTGGTCGTAGAAGCGTTGCGAGTCGCCCGAGAACACAAAGCGCAGCGTGTCGCCGGGCGGCAGCGGATTAGCCGCGAGGCGCGCTAAGTGCTTGGCCGTTAAATTGGTTTGGTCTTTTGACCCGTTGTAGGCATTGGGACTGAATTCTAAAATCTCGCAGCCACCAAGCAGTGTCAACGCCGCCGCGCAACTTGAAGCGCGCAGTCGGAACGAAGTAGAAAGAGACATAACAGAAGAGGCACTAAATCAGCAAATAGCACCCTCTAGCTATTAGGGCACTGCTTACATACCTACTGAGGTGCTCTAGTGTTTTTGCTATGGAACTGCCTCCATCAGCCCGCGAGTAGGTTTTCACGCTCAAGTTTCCACTGGAAACGCGGCAGTAGGCTACTAGACAGTCGAAAACCGAAGTATTAGCGAAGCTTAATTTTTTTCGCGTTTCCAGTAAATAAAATCAGGGAATAATTCAGCTTGCGTTACTCCCTGATTTTTTCAGCTCCTCTTTTTGTCTTTCGTGTGGCTTCGTTGTTTAGTCCGGGGTGTCTTGAGTTATTCGTCTAGGTACTGGTGCACAAACTTGATGGCCATGGAGCCTTCGCCAACGGCTGACGCCACGCGGGCCATAGCCCCGGCTCGACTGTCGCCAGCCGAGAATACGCCCGGCACGCAGGTTTCAAGCAGGTAAGGTTCCCGGGTGTGCTTCCAGATAGCCGGATAGCGGGGGTCCGTCACTAGGTCGCGGCCCGTGAGCACGAAGCCTTTGTTGTCGCAGATAACGGTGCTGCACACCCACTCGGTGCTCGGCTTGGCGCCAATGAAAACGAATAAGGCCCGCGCCGGCCGCTTCTCGAATTGGCCGTTGGTTTTCAGCACCACTTCCTCTAAATGGTCTGCCCCGCACACTTCCGCTATTTCGGTGAATGGCAAAATCTCGATGTTAGGCGTATTGCCAATCTGCTCAATCAGATACGCCGACATCGAGGCTGCCAATGACTTACCTCGAATAACAATGTAGACTTGGCGCGCATAGGTAGCCAAGTACATGGCCGCCTGCCCCGCCGAATTGCCACCTCCCACGATGTATACATCCTGTTGGTCGCAGGAGCGAGCCTCGGTGCGGGCCGCACCATAGTAGACCCCGGCGCCACTGAGGCGGTCCATGCCCGGCACGTCGAGGGTGCGGTAGCTGACGCCCGTGGTTAGTACCACGGCGCGGGTGCGGACCTTACTGCCGTCGGTGAGGGTCAGCACTTTATAGCCATCTTGCACGCAGAGGTCCACCACTTCCTGAGGAGCCAGGATTTCGGCGCCGAGGCGTACGGCTTGGGCCCAGGCGCGGTGAGCCAACTCGGCACCGCTTAGGCCCGTTGGGAAACCCAGGTAATTTTCGATGCGGGAGCTAGTACCGGCTTGACCACCAAAGGTTTGCCGCTCGATTATCAACGTTCTGAGGCCTTCCGAAGCTCCATATACGGCGGCGGCCAAGCCCGACGGGCCGGCCCCAATCACTACCACGTCATACAACTCCTGCTTGGCCGTAACGGTAAGGCCCATGCGCTGCGCCAAGTCGGTTTTGGCAGGCTGCGAAATGGTGGTGCCATCCTCGAAAATCACTACCGGCAGATCCGTAGACGATAAGCCTTTGGCCGTTAGTAGCTCTTGGGCTTCCGCATTGGTCTCGAAATCCAGCCATTGAAATCCTACCAAGTAGCCACTCAGGAAGTCCTTGATTTCATGAGACAACGGCGACCATTGAAAGCCAATGAGCCGCAAGCCAGTGTACTTGGGCAAGTATTGGCTCTGCCAAGCCGCCAACAAATCGTGCAGCGTAGGGTAGAGCAATTGCTGGGGCGGGTCCCAGGGCTTCATCAGGTAATGGTCGAGGCGGGCGTTGTTGATGGCCCGGATAGCGGCCTCGGTATCAGCGTAGGCCGTGAGCAGCACCCGCTTGGCATCCGGATAAATAGTGCGCGCTTCGGATAGCAATTCCACCCCTTCCATGCCAGGCATGCGCTGGTCGGCTAGGATGAGCGCGAGCGGCTCTTCCCGGGCCCGTAGTTCCCGCATAGTTTCCAGGGCTTCCCGGCCCGAGCCGGCCCGCAGCACGCGGTAATCGCGCCGAAATTCGCTGCGTAAATCTCGATCAACGGCATTTAGCACTTGCGCATCGTCGTCGACGGCGAGAATAACAGGTTTCTTATTCATGTGTATGAGTATCTGCGATGAATAACTGAGTAAGGCATGAAACTCCTTACCGGGTTGGCTGAGTGCCCGCCAATTTGCCAAGACAGATCAAGTTGATCTGTCTCTCTAGCGGTAGTCAAGCGCTGGAAATAGATGGCAAAATAGCTCGTGAATGGCTAGTAACTATATATAGTCAAGAACTATCTAACAATAAGATAATCTATAGCCGCATTCGAGTCAACCTGTGTCATCTAAGTAGCCGTGGTGGCGGTATTACTCCGAGACTCCTACTGGCAGCCAAACACAAAACTCGGTGTGGTGAGGCTCGGAATGGACTTCTAGCTTGCCACCATGGTTTTCCACAATGCGCAAGGCAATGTCGAGGCCAAGGCCAGTGCCCTCGCCGGCGGGTTTAGTGGTAAAGAACGGGTCCAGGATGCGGGGCAGAATGTCGGCGGGGATGCCAGGCCCATTGTCGATGACAAACACCTGAATGTTCTCACCCTCAAACCGGGTACGCAGCGTGATTTCGCCGCCTGTGGGCAAGGCGTCTATGGCGTTATCGAGTAGGTTGGTCCATACTTGGTTGAGGCTGCTGACTTGGCCACTCACTAGCGGCAACTGCGGAGCGTAATCGCGCACAAGGCTCAGGTTTTTCTCGCGAATCTGGTAGGCCAACATGTTGATGGTGCTTTCCAGGCTCGCATGCACGTCGAGAGGAGCGAAACCACCAGCGCGGTCCATATGGGAGTACGTTTTCACATTGCCGACCAGCGTACTGATACGCCCGCCAGCTTCTTGCACATCCTGGATGAGCCGCAGCATAGTAAGTTGGGTGGAGAGCCAGGTAAGGGCGGGGGCCCGGGCAAGGGCAGGCAGCGCGGCGGTGGCGGCTTCGAGTTGCGCTGGTGCTAAACCCGCATCCAGCAGACCAGTAGCTAGTGAGTACGAATCGTTTACCTCCTGCGTATCCAGCCAGTCGATCAGTTCGTCTTCGCGGTCGGCGCGGGCTAGCCCCGATAGTGGCGGCCCAACGGGTGGCGGGGTGGCGGCTAGCGCAGTAAGCGTTGCTAAGGCTGCTGGCTCCGGGCAATGGCACACCAAGTCGCCGAATTGCATAGGTGCTTCGTGCAACCGACTTGCCAAGGCCTCCGCCGCCCGCACAATAGCTGCCGCCGGATTGTTGAGTTCGTGCGCCAAACCCGCCGACAGCTTGCCGAGCGCACGCAGTTTTTCGTCGCGCTCTTGCCCGCGTGCTTCGTTGCGGGCCCGGTCGCTCATTATGCCTACCAGCCGTTGTACTAGCTCTGGGCTCACCCGCTCTAGTTCCGGGAACAAGTTTCGGTGTAATGCAAATACGGTGGTTGGTCCTACTGCTACGCTCCATCCCTTAATGGTTTGCAGCCGTGAGTAGGGCAGCACCCCACTGATTTGGCCGGCCTCCACCCGAAAAATCGGCTCCCGGTTGCCGTTGCGCAAGGCATAGAACTGAACTCCGCCAGTCAGCAGCGCCACCATGTATTCGGCGGGGTCGCCGGGTTGCTGGATACTTTGCCCCGCCGCATAGTCCCGCCGCTCGCCGTGCGCAATCAGCCACTCCAGCGTTTCGGTCGGCAAATCGGCCAGTACTGGTATAACGGAAAAGTCGGCAATAGTCAGTGAGGAAGACATGACGGAGGAGGTGCTGGAATTGACGGAAGAGTTTGCCATGACAAGTGATGCCGAAGCGTTAGGATAAGATGGTGCTGACTGTTATGCTAAAGGCATTAAGTAACAGCGCGAAAGTTGCGTTCTACTCTGAGCACAGAATGAGAGGCCAGTGGTGCTTTGAAGCCACTCCTGCAGCTCATACTTATAGTTAAGTTACACGTTTTTCAACCTGGAGCAGAGCAGCAGTGGCGAAGGTACTCTGTATAAAAAGAGATGCAAGGAGGCTAGGATTGCTTTACCCCCTCGCCCAACGGCTCCTTATAGCTGAGAAATACCACAGTTCCGGCCCGTCACCAAGTGCATCGGGCCACGGCGTTGAGGGACCCTTGGCGCCAAGACAAGTTCTGAAGCGAAACTGTTTAGCTAGCCTAGTCGGAAGCTTCCAGCCTAGCTAGATGATTTGTGGAAGGTAAAAATCAGGTTGTCAGGTGGATAGTGGCTCTGAGTGGGAACAAGGTTAACGCCTTCGGAAAACCGACACGCCACTTTCTCTAAAACCTGTTTCTTACCAAACTTTTCTGCTCACCTCAGCATTATAGTTATTCCTCCCAACCCCTACGAATGGCCAAGCTTAAGACCTTATACTTCTGCCAAAACTGCGGTGCTCAATCAGCGAAATGGATTGGCCGCTGCCCTAGCTGCGGCGAATGGAACACCTACGTCGAAGAAGTTATCCAGAAAGAAGAAACCACGGCGGCCAATGCCTGGAAAGCCAGCACCAGCGTGGGCGGCACCAGCAAAGCCGCCAAGCCCCGCGTCATTTCCGACATTCTATTTGAAGAAGAGCCCCGCATGCTTACCCAAGACGGTGAGCTAGATCGGGTGCTCGGCGGCGGACTAGTACCTGGTTCGCTGGTTCTGATTGGTGGCGAACCGGGCATTGGCAAAAGCACGCTCATGTTGCAGATTGCCATGACCTTGCGTCAACTCAAGGTGCTCTACGTGTCGGGCGAGGAAAGTGAGCAGCAAATCAAGATGCGGGCCGAGCGGCTCGGTGAGCAACACCCCGGCTGCTATATCCTCACCGAAACCAACACCCAGAACATCTTCAAGCAAATCGACCAACTTCAGCCCAACGTGGTCATCGTCGATTCCATTCAGACGCTGCACTCTGGGCTAGTAGAAAGTGGCGCGGGCTCGGTGAGCCAAGTGCGCGAATGCACGCAGGAGTTGCTGAAGTACGCCAAGGAAACTGGTGTGCCAGTGCTGCTCATCGGCCATATCACCAAAGACGGTTCTATTGCGGGCCCCAAAATTCTGGAGCACATGGTGGACACCGTGTTGCAGTTCGAGGGCGACCGGCACCTGAGCTACCGTATTCTGCGCACTATCAAAAACCGCTTCGGCTCCACCTCGGAGCTGGGTATCTACGAGATGCAAGGCACTGGTCTGCGGCAGGTCAGCAACCCGAGCGAAATTCTACTCAGCCAGCGCACCGAGAGCTTGAGTGGCATGGCCATTGGGGCCACGCTGGAAGGCAACCGCCCGCTGTTGGTGGAAGTGCAGGCACTCGTGACGCCCGCCACCTACGGCACCCCGCAGCGGAGCTCCACCGGCTTCGATGCTAAGCGCTTGAACATGTTGCTCGCCGTGCTCGAAAAGCGTAGCGGTTTGCGCCTTGGTCAGCACGACGTGTTCCTGAACATTGCTGGCGGTTTGCGCCTCGACGACCCTGCCCTCGACTTGGCAGTATGCGCGGCCGTTGTAAGTAGCCTCAACGATTTGCCAATTCGCGGCGAAATATGTTTGGCTGCCGAAGTGGGACTAAGTGGCGAAATCCGGGCGGTAAGCCGGCTCGACCAACGATTGAGCGAAGCCGAAAAACTTGGCTTCGCCGAAATGTACATTTCCCAATTTAATGCTCGGGGCCTAGATCTATCTCGTTATGGGATTCGAGTGCAACCCGCTAGCCGCCTTGATGCAGTATTAGAGGGTTTGTTTGGATAATATTGCAAAAACAAGGTGGTAAACTGAGACAACGAAAAAAAGACAATATTTGGATTGGACTTTCACAATCTAAATGCCTTATCTTCGGTTTCGGAATTGACTTATACCGCGAACGGTAAACAAATGCTAGTTTTGTTCGGTCCTACTGTCGTGTAATCATTCCCACGTAACCAGTCTGAAACTTCAGCTTCGATGCCATACGCTATTCGCTTTTTAAAGAGGAGCCTGCTGGCTGCGGGCCTTCTGGCCTTATCTTTTGGCACTCAGGCGCAGGGTACTGTTACGCTCACAGGCAGAGTAACAAGCCGCACTTCTGATACGGTGGCAGTATCAGTACGCGAAAATCCTTTAGATCCAAAAGAGCAAATCACTTACGCCCGTCTCAACGATAAAGGGGAGTTCCAGATGGCGCTCAAGCTCGACGGCCCGGCCCGCGCCGACCTCGTGCACGGCGACGATGTAACCGACCTGTTTCTGGAGCCCGGCGATGCCATGGATATTCGCTTCAAAGGCAGCGACATGGCCAGCAGCGTCAAGTACAAAGGTCGCGGCTCGGAGGCCAACACCTACCTCACCGAGATGGACGAGCAGTTCGTGGAGAACGAGGGTTTTCAGGTGCTACCCGAAAACATTATGCTCTATGAGCCCGCCTTTCTTTCGTTTCTTGATTATCGGCGCAAGCAAGAACAAAAGTTTCTAACGCACGCCATCGAGGACAACCACTTTAGCGAAGCTTTCAAGAAATACGCGCAAGCTGAAATCGATTATAGCTACGCCAATGACCGCCTTACTTTCCAGGATTTGCGGGAGCAAATTGTGGCAACTGAGGGACGGTTAAAAATGACGCCCACGTACTACGACTTCCTGAATGACAAAACCCTCATCAACAATGAGGCGGCTATGCGCAGTGAGGCGTATCAGGAATTCTTACTGAACTACGTGCACTACACCGCTATTGCCAATGGCAAGCAGCGTACTTTCCCCGACTTTTATCAGGTGTGTTACGACATTGCCAAAACTCAACTTGGTGGTGTCGTACGGCCCATTATTATGGGTCGGATATTGCAAGAGTCGTTTCGTTTTGGGCACGTAAAGCAGTCGGCGGCTATGCTCGCCGATTTCAAAACGATAGATACCAACAACCGGTACTTCCCGGTACTTCAGCACGATTTCGAAACCCACAAAGCCTTTGCTATCGGTTCACCAGCGCCTGACTTTAAGTTGCTGGCTGCCAACGGTGATACCGTGCGGCTTCAGGATTTCCGGGGTAAGCTCGTATACCTAAACTTCTGGCGCACAACCAGCGGTCTGTGTTTGCGCGACTTACCTTACGCTGCCGACTTGGCGCGTAAGTTTCAAGGCAAGAACATTGTGTTCGTCAACATTGCTCTCGACGATAATGAGGGTGCCTGGAAGCAGTTGGTAGTAGGTAAGAAACTAGCTGGCATTCAGGTGCACCAAAATGGTGGTACCCGCTCGCAAATAGCCCGTGCTTACGCTTTGGAAGATGTGCCAGCGTACTTCTTGCTCGCCGAAGATGGCACCTTCCTCAACACCAAGCCCAAGCGTTTAAGCAGCCACGCCGCCATCGACGAAATCAAAGAATCATTTGGCAAAGCCGGTACCTATACGAGCTTGATGCCTTCTGAAGCCACGGCCAAATAGCTTCAACAAGCTCGAAACACAAAGCGCCTCCCAAGATCTTGGGAGGCGCTTTGCATAATGGTCAGTAAGGTAGTGTTATGCGGTGCGGAAGCCGCTAGCTTGCTTGATGCTACGCTCGTTGCCGGAAGCCGGATCAGCATAGCTATGTTCACCAACCTCAATGGATACCTTCTTACCTAGCAGTTGCTTGGTGTCGAGGTCCTTGCCAGCCTCGGGGTGAATGCCTACTGCGGAGTATAATGACAGTAGGATGGGCATAGCCGTAGGTGAAGTATAGAAGCGCTGCGTAATAAAGCCGTCTTCGTTTTCCATGCGGGCTGCGAAGAATGGCACATTCTGATGTTCGCTAGTACCTTCTTGAATGTCTGTTATTTCGACCGTATGGCGGCCGTCGGGCAGGAAGCCTTTGTCCTGACCTTCTTCAACTTGAATTTTCATGGCTCGTCAACTATAGATGTAATCCTTTTACGGTAGCCAACAAGTTTAGGTTTTTACTAAATATGTTAGTTGTAGCCGTGGCTGCCTAATATGCTTGAACTCGGGCTGATGGCGAGCTTACCAACTATTGCTTGTACGAAGTGTTGGTGTCTACCGTCTACCTTTGCGTTGCTATGGCTTCTTTGCTCACCGATTCGCTGAATTTTTTGTCGAAAGCTACCCCACGCCGGGTATGGAATTCGGCGCAGGTGGTGGGAGGCTATGCATTGAGCAAGCTGACGGGGAAGGCACGGCATTGGGGTTTGCCGGTGGCTTTGTCGTTTGAGCCCACCACGAGCTGTAACCTGCGTTGCCCGGAGTGCCCGAGTGGCTTACGTTCTTTCACGCGCCCTACTGGCATGTTGCCCGATGACTTGTTCCGCAAAACCATCGACGAGGTAGCGGCCCGGTTATGGTACCTGATATTCTACTTTCAGGGGGAGCCGTATCTGCATCCCAACTTTCTGGAGCTGGTAAACTACGCTTCGCGCAAAGGCATTTACACCGCCACCAGCACCAACGCCCACTACCTCAACGACACCAACGCCCGCCGGACGGTGGAAAGCGGGCTCGACCGGCTGATTATCTCTCTGGATGGCACCACCCAAGAGGTGTACCAGCAGTACCGGGTAGGCGGCAAAATAGATAAGGTGCTGGAAGGCACCCGCAATCTAATTCGGTGGCGCAAGGAGTTGAAGTCGAGCACGCCGCGGGTGGTGTTTCAGTTTCTGGTGGTGCGGCCCAATGAGCATCAAATGGAGGACGCTCGGCAGCTAGCCCGCGAAATGGGCGTGGATGATGTGTGGTTCAAGACCGCGCAGATCTACGATTACCAAAACGGCTCCCCGCTCATTCCCACCATCGACTACTACTCGCGCTACGAAAACACTGGCAACGGCACCTGGCAAATTAAAAACCGGCTGCTCAACCACTGCTGGAAAATGTGGCATAGCTGCGTCGTTACGTGGGACGGCTTGGTGGTGCCTTGCTGCTTCGATAAGGATGCCGAGTACCGCCTCGGCGACCTACAGCAGCAGACATTTCGCCAACTCTGGCACGGCACCAAGTACCGCGACTTCCGGGCCTCTCTACTAAAAGGCCGCGACCAGATAGAAATGTGCCGCAACTGCACCCAAGGCACCAAGGTGTGGGGATGAAGGCTAGCTGAAGCGTGCCTGCGCAAATTAGCGGAAAACCAACTCTTACTGACCCGACGGGTACAGGTCGGGGGAGTATGCTCGTCGGCGTGCGTGGGCAAGGGATGGAGCGCCTGCGTTTGGTCGATGAAGAGAAAGGCGTCGTACCGGTCGGGGATGATAGAGGGCACGTAGTTACCGAACCGCTCGAATTCCGGCCGATAGACCACCCCAATGGCTCGGTGGCCAATGGGTTGCTGTAACTCTTGGTGCCCATGCAGTTCCGAGGAAAGAAGGAGGGCATTGTCGCCGGCCAGCTGTTGATGCAGCTGGTGCTCCCACGAGTTGCGCGTGGCGGCGGGAACGGTTATTTTTTCGGGAGTAGCGCCCCATTTCTTACCCGCAATAACAGAACCCTCGTAAGAGCCGAAGCCCGCAATGAACACGTTTTCACGGCCGTAGGCTTCCCGGGTTAGCTGCCCTACGTTCACCATATCTTCGCGGCGCATGTCGGTGTAACGGGCGTCGCCAATGTGGGTGTTGTGTTCCCAAATAATGGCTTTGCTGTCGGGGCCGTGCAGATCGAGCAGGCGAGTGAGGGTTTCCATCATGTGATTGTCGCGTACATTCCAGGAGGCAGAGCCGCCGCGCAACATGGCCCGGTAGTAGCGCTCGGCATTCACGGCCACCAGCGCGTTTTGGTCGGCTCCAAACTTCATTTCCTGGTCGGCTAATCCGTCCGGCTGCTGGCTAGCCGTTTGCTTGCGCAGGGCGCGCAGCATATCGTTTACCTCATCCTGGCAGTCTTCGGAGACATACGCAATAGCTTGGGCGTACTCTTGCGGATCGTTGCCATAGGGCTCGAAGCACTGGAAAGCCCGTTGCGCTGCCTGCACGGCCCCGTCGCCCTGCTTTTCCACATACTGCATTATCTCCTGCAACGACTCCCACAAACTGTACACGTCTAGCCCGTAAAAGCCTACCCGCTGCTCCATAGGCCGTTGGCGGTTGTGCGTGTGCAGCCAATCTACGAGGCCCACTATCTCCCAATTGCCCCACATCCAAGTTGGCCAGCGGTTGAAGGTGCGTAGCAACTGCGGCACCGATCCGTAGGTTACTTCGTCTTTCTTGATGGCTGCATTCACCTCGAAACAGTCGGGCCAGTCGCCTTCCACGGCAATAAATTGAAAGCCTTTTTCTTGAATCAGCCGCTTCGAAATGGTCGTGCGCCAGGTGTAGTATTCGGCGGTGCCGTGCGAGGCCTCGCCTAGGAGCACAATGCGCGCATCGCCAATGGCTTGCATAAGAGGATCGAGGTCGGAGGCGGTGCGCAAAGGGTGGGTAGGGAGAGCAGTTTTCATGGTTGTAGTCGAGATTAGGCAGGGCGGAAATAGCAGAGTGCGCCCCGAATTGCTTCGGGACGCACTCTAGTAGTTGTGGCAGATGAATAGAGGCGCTTATTTGTGCTCTTTCTTCAGGTTCTTGCCTAGGTCTTCTACTTGCTTAAGGAAATCGTCGGTATCGGTGTCGGCGTACACGCCGTAGGCGGAGGAAATGGTGCCTCGGACGCCGTCAGCGGTTTCGAGCGCATAGAGAATAGACATGTCATCCGGGTCACTCTCGCCTTCGAAGCGGTAGAAGTCAACGATAACTACTTCGTTGGGGGCATAGCTCTTGCTCCGCTCTTCGCTGAGGGTGTGCAGGCGACCTTCAGACACACGAAAGTCAGCAGTGAAACCATCCTTGCTGAGCTTCTCTTCCACTTTCATGAGTGAGCGTTCTTCTTCTTTGTCTTGCATGATGGTAGAGTTCGGTTGGAAAGCTGAAGCGTTAAAAGGGCGTTAAAACAAACCCCCGTACCGGCTATACGGAGCCAGTACGGGGGCAGGTTGCCAAAAATATAGAAAGTGAAATACCCGGCTACTTCGCGCCGCGGTCAGCCGCGGCCTCAATCGTGCGTTGCAGCCTATCGACGTCGATAGTGCCGCAAGCGCCACCACAGCCCTTGGCGCACCCCGCCGAGGATTTATCGAAAAATGCCCGCCAGAAAATGCGTCCTACATAAAAGGAGGCTCCGGCGAAAAGCAGCACAATGATGAGTGTCTGAATCCACATGATGCCTGCAAAACTACAAGATGATGGGAAAAGTTTACCGCATTTTATTTGCTCTCCGAAATAGTGTAGAGCAAGCAACAAATTGAAAAGCGGTTGGCTGCAATGTGTTTACAAAGTCTGCTTGCAGAACTGAAGCATCCCCGGCACAATGCTAGAAGAACGTCATGCTGAGCGCAGCCGAAGCATCTTGCTAGCATGGTAAACCCAAACTAGTTCAACGAGTCGAGCGAGATGCTTCGACTGCGCTCAGCATGACGTTCAGAGGGAGCTAGTTGCCAGTCATCGGTTTAAACATGGGAAGTGTGTTTTCGCGCTTAAGCTTTTACTTGCCAGAACTCCCGAATGGTATCCTGCATTTCCTGGTGAATGTGGCCATTGCTGGCTACCAGCTCGCGGCCAAAGATTGGGTCCCCATCTTCCAGAAATTGCGTGACGCGACCCCCGGCTTCGCGCACGAGCAGAATACCGGCAGCTACGTCGTAGGAATTGAGGTTGAATTCGAAGAAGCTCTCGAAACGGCCGGCCGCTACATAAGCCAAATCGACGGCGGCGGACCCCATGCGGCGGACGCCATGTGAGCGTTCCATGAAAGCGCCCAACAACTGCAAGTAGCTTGGCAGCTGGCCGAATTGATAGTAGGGAAAGCCAGTAGCTACTAGAGAGCCGCCAAGCTCAGGAATGTCGCTGACGTGAATCGGAATTTCGTTGCAGAAGGCCCCGGAGCCGATGGCGGCGCGGAAGCATTCATCACGGTTCACTTCGTACACTACCCCGGCAACTAGCTCTTGGTGATGCATTAGAGCGACGCTCACGGAGTAGCAGGGTAGGCCGTGCACAAAGTTGGTGGTGCCGTCGAGTGGGTCAATAATCCAGTTGTATTCGTCGGCTTGCACGGCGCCTTCGGTGCCTTCCTCGGTGATGAAACCAGCCTCGGGTAATAGTTCACGCAATCCAGCGACGAGCAGCTTTTCCGTTTCCTTATCTACGTAGGATACTAGGTCGTGCAAGCCTTTGGTTTCGACGCGGCCCCGGTCGAAGGTGGCAGCTTCTTGGCGAATAAACTGGCCCGCATGGCGGGTAACGGCGGCTAGCTGAAAGCTAAGTTGGTTGTAATCCATAAGGAGAAATGTGGCAAAAGCATGCGCTTGTGCCGTACAAGAACCACAAGACTAAGTAAATGATGAGCAGGTATACCATAACCCGTATGGGTGTTCTACCCGTAGCTCGAAAATAAGCAGCAACCCGACAAGTAAGGCACAAGCCGAGCCTAGGCCACACTCTTGCTGAATCGTCGAGCTAGCACCAACACCAATAGTAGCACTGCCAGCACCTGCGTAGCGGGACCTATTAGGTCGCCGTGCTGCACATAGAACGTTAGCTCTTTGTTGAGATGAACGGCGTGGCGGCTGACAGCTTGTTCCCACCAAGCCGTGCGCGTCAGGACTTCGCCTTTTTGGTTGATGAAGCCCGAAATGCCCGTGTTGGCGGAGCGGGCAATGTCGCGGCGGGTTTCGATGGCGCGGAGAGTGGCGTACTGGAAGTGCTGCTTGTGACCGGGTGAGTCGCTCCACCAACCGTCATTGGTGATAATGCCGATAAGCGTAGCCCCGTTCTTGATGTATTGAGCCATGAAGTCGCCGTACACCGACTCGTAGCAAATGGAGGGCGCGAGGCGCAAAGCAGGCGTATTGGTGTTGAACACGGTTCGCTCATCTTGGCTACCATACGAACCAACAACACCACCTAAATCAATATTGGCAATGAGCTTGGTTAGCACTACCGGCACTTTCTCTACGCCCGGCACTAGGCGCGACTTGTGGTAGAACGTGGCCGGAGCGGTAGCACTCGGGAAGTGAACCGCCGTGTTGAAGACATCATAATACCCAACGTCGTCGCGGAAGCGAGCCGTGGGCGTGGCCATTTCCTTGGTGCTACCATACATCTTGATGGTGGTCATGCCCGTAATCAGCTCGACGCCAGGGTGCTGCGCTAGCCAGCTGCGTAACCGCATCACCTTGGAATTTGTCTCGAAATTTTGCTCGAAGTAAGATTCTTCGAGCGCTGTTTCCGGCCAGAGCACCAGCCGGGTTTGCGGCGTAAGCTGCTGCTCGGTAAGGCCGAGCAAGCGGGTCAGTTGCTGGTCGTAGGGAATGAAGTTGGGGTTGCTGCTGAACTTCTCCAGGAACGGATCGACGTTGGGCTGCACTACCACTACCTCGGCCGTTTCGCCCTTCTCCTGATAAGTAGCCCCGATGCCATAGGAAGCAAGCATGGGCAACAATACAGCCAAGATGGGCGCCAACCACCGGGCAGCCACTGGCCGCCCAAGCGGAGCATTATCGGGTTGATGTGCGATGGAAGCCTGATTGCTGCGAGAGGAAGGCGCAGGGGTTTGAATACCAAACAAAGCACGGAACACCAGGATACTTACCACCCATATCCATAACGAACCGCCTAGAAAGCCGGTGTATTCGTACCACTGCACCCACTGGTTGGCTTGTGCGAAACCGTTGCCAAGGGTGAGCCAGGGCCAAGTCAGGTCCCAATGCAGGTGCAACTGCTCGAAAGCAATCCAGTAGATAGGGAGGGAAATATAGCCGAGCTTTGGACCCGCCAACCGCTTGGTGTGGTAGAACGCCATGGTGGGGATGCACATCAGCAGCGCGTTGAGCACCACGGCAGCAATGCCACCACCTAAGGTGCTGAAACTCACCCACCACGTAGTAAAGGCGTTCCACAGCACCAGCAGCAAATACGTGTAGCGGAACACTTTCCAGCCGCTAGCCCCGCGTGCTACCAACACCTGCTCCATGCGCAGATACGGCACCCAAGCTACCAGCAGCACGGCTGTCAATGCTGAGAAAGGACTAGGGTGAACCGGCCAACCTAGCCACAAGAGTCCGGCGCCAAGGAAGGCTAATAAGCTCGGCTGCCAATACGCAGCGCGCGCCGAAGCGTCAGTTGCCACGGGGGCTGCTACGGGTATTTCTGATACAGAAGGTTTAGTCAGCACGACGCTCTTCTTTAAGGTCTTTTTGGCCCTGAACAACTACTACAATTTCTCCTTTGATGCTAGCTCGGGCCGCGAAGTTGGCGGCTAGTTCCGTTAGCGTTCCGTTCACCGTTTCCTCGAACAGCTTGGTTAACTCCCGGCTCACCGACGCCTGCCGGTCCGGCCCCAATACTTCGGCCAGTTGCTCCAGCGTCTTCACTATCCGGTGCGGCGACTCGTAGAAAATCATGGTCCGGGTTTCAGGCGCTAGCTCGCGCAAGCGGGTTTGGCGGCCTTTTTTCACCGGCAAGAATCCTTCAAACGAAAACCGCTCCGCCCCGAATCCCGACTTAAGCAATGCCGGCACAAACGCCGTAGCACCCGGCAAGCATTCCACTTTCAGGCCTCGCGCCAAACACTCCCGCACCAACAAAAAGCCAGGGTCGGAAATTCCGGGGGTGCCGGCATCTGATACCAGCGCCATAGTTTCGCCTTTCTCTAGCCGTTCTAGCAGGCGCTGCACTTGCTGATGCTCGTTGTGAAGGTGGTAGCTGAGCATGGGCTTTTTCAACCCCAAGTGTTGCATGAGGCGGCCGCTGGTACGGGTGTCTTCGGCCAGTACCGTATCTACCTCGCCTAGCACTCGGATAGCCCGCAGCGTGATGTCCTCGAGGTTGCCGATGGGAGTAGGGACTAGATAAAGAAGGGTGGTAGCAGGTTCCGACATAAGACAAAGGTAGGACGTGAAGCATCAGCAGTGGCTAGCGTCCTGGCAAAGGCACGCAAGTTTCAGCTTGCCGTTCAGTTCGCTGGATTGACTAGGTGGCCACCAGTTAGGCAACCTTTGCACCGTGTTGTTCAGCTAATTGGTCGATGGCTTCGGCTAGCCGATGGTCGCGCTTGGTTACGGTGTTGCCGGCGTCGTGGGTGCGCAGCCGAAACTCGACGGTGCTGTACTCGTTGGCCCACCACGGATGATGATCTAGCCGTTCGGCGGCAGCAGCCACGTCCGTCATGAACGCAAAAGCCGTCTTGAAGTCGAGGAAGCGAAAGGTGCGGGTCAGGGCGTTGTCTTGTTCAATCCACATAAGAGACGTAGAAAGGATTGTGAGAAAGTACTACTCCGATACGTAAAACCTCACGGTATTGCCACAGCGCTTTAGTCGGCTAGTTGCTCTCGTACTTCCATCAAAGCAAAGCCTAGCAAATTGAGTCCTTGCCACTCGGCGGGGTTGCTGGCATGCGGACTGTCTTGCGCCAAGCCAATGCCCCAAATAGCGTCAACCGGGCTAGCTTCGACGAGGACGCGGGAACCAGTTTGCCGAAGAAACTCTCGTAGCGTCGGGTGCTGACTGAACTTGGCGACGTTGCCCTGTACCACGATGTTAAACCGAGCGGCTTCCCAACGAGACGCATCAAAATTTTGCACGGTGCGCCCTAGCTTTTTGGCTTCGTTGGGATGAGTGGCCGTAAGAATGGCGGTGCGGGTGACTTCATCACCAAACAAACGGGCTTTTTCCGCCATCATGTAGTGCTCGGTGGTAGCGTAGGTGTCGCCATCGAGGGTGAAGGCAGCCGGATACCATTGGCTGAAGCACTCTTTGCCGACGACCCCGCCCGGCTGGCCGGTATGGCCCCAGAAAAACACATATTTCAAGTTGTGGCCCGCTTCTAAGTGCTGGCGCAACGATTCGACGGAACGGATAGGAGGTAGCGTAGCGGACATGAAAGCAGCGAATCAGGATTGAAAACGAAGGTAAGCACTCAAGGACAGCTACTTGCTAGGGGCAGCAAACGGACCAGAACGGCCTAGGCCGGTGCAAATCAGTTGTTGAACCTAAACCCAAATCTGCAAACCACAGTAAACATCACTTTCCTACTTCCCATCACGATTCCACAAGTCCTATGGCTATCGACCCTAAGAACCGTCCCGTTCGTGTTATCAACGACGATACTACCGACCAGGAGTTAGCGGCTGGGCACATCATCCCCGGCGGCGACCCACCCAAGAACGAAGATGCGCGCGGTGGTTTCGGCAACCGGGAAGGCCGGGAAGGCTACGGCACCGATACGGCCAATGGCATCACGGCCCTTGGTGAAAACCGCAACGCCGATTCCACGACTCTCCCCCCGATAATATTCTTTCCGACGACCAGGGCCGCGACCGGCAAGCCAATGAGGACATGCCTGATCCGGACCTCCTCGACGACGACACGCCCATAGAAGCCCGCCGGCCCGTTGACGAGCTAGATGCCGACGACGCCCGCTCGGGTCCCGATGAAATGGAAGACCCCGATTCGCGGGTAGGCATGGGCCAAATGGAACAGCCGCAACCCAACAACGACGTGTTGGCCCGCCAAGGCACCAACGCCGACCTCACCGACCCCACCGCTACCGATACGGCCATCGATCAGTAGTCACCAAGCTACTCTTGGTTTCAGAAGTGCTTTGTTCTCTTACCCCACCAACCGAAAACAACCCTTCACCTTAAATTCTCACGGCCATGCCTTACAAAAGCAATAATACCAACCACCAGTCCAAGGAAAACCACGGTAGCCCCTCGCAAACCGAGCAGCCCAAGGGCGCTGGTAATTTGCCCGTAAACGACTTAGACGAGCAAACAGAGGAGCGGCTTCAGCAGGAAGCCGATGATGCGGGTGTTCGTCACCCCAACCGCAACCTCGACAAGCCAGAGCTCGATAAGCCATCTTATAGCTGAGAATAATTGATAAGCAGAAAAGCACCTTTCACTTCGGAAGGTGCTTTTTTCTTTGTAAACAGTTTAGCATTGCTAGGTAGAACCTTTGGAGTTACGCTAGTGCCTCCGTCTCTGTGCCTGTATTTTCACTCTCACCTTCTGCACCGTTCTGCTCCTTATGGCCCGATACGTTACTACCGATCTGCATGGCTGTTTGCAAACCTTCCGACACTTGCTGGAGCAAGAATTACAGCTGCAACCCGAGGATGAACTGTTTGTGCTCGGCGACTACGTAAACAAGGGCCCCGACAGCCGCGGTGTGCTCGACTATCTGATGGCAATGCCAAGCCGTGGGTTGCGGGTATACTGCCTGCGCGGCAACCACGACCAAGAACTGCTCGATGCGGCCCGCGGCTTCAATGACCTGACATGGGCTTCGGCTGCCGACCGGCAACTTACTCTAGAAAGTTTCGGCGTAACGCGAGCCGAAGATATTCCGGCGCCCTATCTCACTTGGCTTGAGAACTTGCCCTACCAACTCGATATCGAAGGCTTCACGCTAGTGCACGCGGGCTATAACTTCCGACTGCCCCCCGACCGAATGCGCGCTGACTGGCACACGATGCTCAATATCAAGCAGTTCACCTTCGATGCTGCTCGCCTGCAGGGCCGCCGCCTACTACATGGTCACGTGCCCACGCCCACGGCGGAGGTACAGCGCCAAGCCCGCACCCAAGCTCAAGTCATCAGCCTCGATACGGGCTGTGTGTACCGGCACAATCCCGAACTGTCCCACCTAGCAGCCCTCAACCTCGATACCTTCGAGCTAACTCTGCAACGCAACTTGGAGCCGCCCTATGAAATTGCTCGGCGCTAAGATAAGTTGCCATTACTGATTCACTATCAATACAATACACAGTGGTAGGAGGGCTTGCCTCCTGTGCCAATAGCTAACCTCACACCTTGTCCTGCCGGATCATGCTGCGGTATAGGTTTATCAGTCTTTGTTGAGAAGCGCCGAGGTGGTGCATTATGGTAATCAGGTAATAGATGCTCTGAAGTCGCCACACACCGTTTTCGCGGTACTTACGAGCCGATGTGACAATGGGCCCCGGCAGAATCTGAAACGGGGCGGCACGCCGAAGCCGGCGCGTAATTTCCTGGTCTTCCAGCACCATCATGTCTTCCCGGTACCCACCAATCTGGCTGAATACGTCGCGTCGCACAAATAAACTTTGGTCGCCAAAGCGAAATAATTCAAAGTGAAAGCGGGTAAACCAAGCATTAGCTTTCAAAAACCAGCTTGGATGATCAAACGCTAAGCGGTAGCAGCCGGCCCCGCTGCCCTGTTCCACAGCCGCTCTTATTTCCTGGCTGAAACCAACGGGCGGATACGTATCGGCGTGCAGAAAGTAAAGAATGCTGCCGGTGGCGTGGCGGGCTCCGAAATTGAGTTGAGCGGCCCGTCCCTTGCGCGGGCACTGCACTACCCGGGCGCCTGCCTGCTGCGCTACCACAGCTGTATCATCAGGGCTGCCAGCATCGACTACTATGATTTCCAGTGCGTTATCCGTGCCGTTGCCTTCGTAGAGGTAGCGCACCAATGAGCCAATGCCGTCCGCTTCCTTGTAGGTAGGAATGATCACACTGACGGAAGCCAGAGCACCAGAAGCTGCTTGAGCAGGAGCAGGGCACATACGTATTCGAGACTAGAGGAAACCGCCGGTTTGGGCTGCTGCGCAAGCGCAGCAGCACCGCAACTGGCTCGTCACTAGTCGCGGGGGAGCAGCACCTTGGCACGCAGCACTTGCTGGGCGTGCAATTGATACGGATTTTGTGGATCGGTGGCGACGGCTTCCAGGTTGGTTCTAGCTTGCGGCAACTGGCCAGTGCGCCACTGAGCCATAGCTAAGTGGTAGCGAGCCTTGCCTGCCAGCGCCGAAGCGGGTTGCTGACTGGCGCGCGTGAGGTAGTTGCGGGCCGCACCCGCTTCCTCGTGGCGCAGCAGTACTACGCCAGTGTAATAGAGGAGCGTATCATCGGCGACGGTGGCGGCGGAAACGCGCCGCATTGAGTGCAGCGCCGCCGGATAATGCCCCGCCCGGTACTGACGCATCGCATCAATCAGAAGCGGGCTTTTGGTGGCTTGGGCCGCCACTTCGGTCAGGCCAGGATCGGGTACATAATAGCGAGTCCAGGTTTCTTCGGAATTGAGGGGACGAGGGCGCGAAAGCAGCCACAGTCCAAAGCTCAAAACCAAGGCCACAACAGCAGCGACTAGGCCCCACCGGATGCGCGGAGCGGTGGTCCGGGTCTGCATGTTGGTCAGAGCAACTTGCCGTTCGTCGAGACGCTTGTCGAGGTTGCGGAGGCGATGCTGCAGGGTTTCGTGGCCGGCCACCCAACGCAGGTCAGCAGTGAACTGCTCGTACTCTTCGTACGCCGCGTTTAGCTTTTCGTCCTGCGCCAGCCGCAGCTCAAATGCTTCCTGCTCCGCCTCCGACAGTTGCCCGTCAGCGAAGCGTTCCAGTTCATCTAAATAAGGGCGCAAATCCATGAGGTTATTGATTGATAGGTAAGTGATTATAGTGGATCGATAAGTGGTAGCTGTGGTCGGTCAGGTAGAGTATAATAGTAATTTGTACAGTGCTAGTATTCAGGCTTCAAGTACTTATTCCTCTGCTCGCAAATGCAGCTCATATAAACGGCGCAGACAGCTCGACTTTTGTAGTCGACCCACTGTGGCGTTAGCAAAGCCCATCTTACCGGCTAGCTTTTTGAAGTTGTAGCCCCGGAAATAAAAGAACATCAATACCTGCTGGCAATCGGGGCCAAGCTGCCCAAACAAACCGAGTAAGTGGCGCCGGCGACGGGCTTCGGCGGCTGGTAGCGCAGTGGTCGTGGCCGCTTGAGGAAGTTGCTCGGCCATGCCGTAAAGGTGAGCACGCAGGTCGGGCGGTAGCTTGGTCAGGCGGCCGTCGGCCACCTGGTTGTAGAACTCGACCAGGATGGAGCGCAGCAACTCGTGAGCCGCAGCACGGTCGAGTTGGTGGTGCTGGCGCGCCCACTCTGCGAAGTCGTCGCGGTGGTCCTGATAGAAGTTGATCAGGAAAGTCTGGTTGCCCACGCGCAGGTGGGTCAGCGTATCGGCAAGAGGCTGTGGCACGGCACCAGGAATAAGACAAAATCAACGCCCACACCAATCAGCCGCGGGCAAAAGTTGAACAAGATAGTGCTCAAATACGGTAGGCAGGCAGTAATGAATGGCCTTTTTGGGGCGCTTACGGCATCAAACTGCAAGATTCGCCGATGCAGACAATTCAATAAAATCTCTGTGCAATTACGAGAAGCTTATTTATCGGAAGCAGCTCTTTTTAATCAACCTTAAACAACCAGATTGCTACAATTAGAGCTTAAAATTCGGGTGCTACCCTCATAGGTTCCCCTGGCGGCAATTAGCTGCTAGTGTCGCAACGACAACTGCCGTATCTTGGCGGAGCAGCCGGCGGCTGGCGAGCTAAGGAAAAGCCGACGACGCTAGGTTTGCGCTGTGCTATGTTTTTCAAACGCCGTCCTAAGTCGCCGACCGAGCTATCCGACCAGGAGTTGCTGGCCCGTTACCGCCAGCAGGGCGTAGTAACCGACTTGGGTGTATTGTATGAGCGCCACATGCCCGAGGTATTTGCTATTTGTAGGCGGTACTTAGGGCCCGGCGAGGCCGATGCGCAAGACGCCGTGATGCAACTCTTTGAAGTGCTAGTGGAGAAGCTGCGGCGCCACGAGGTCGATAACTTCCCCGCTTGGCTGCACGCTACTGCCCGCAACCACTGCTTGATGACACTGCGGGCCCGGCAGCGCCCCGGTCCCGACCGAGGCGGGGCGCTGGTGCTGCATTTTCCGGATGCCGCCGGTATGGAATCGGCAGTGGCCGAGCATCTAGAACCTGACGACCCCGACGAAGCCACTTTCATGGAAGCCCGCCTGCAAGCTCTCGAACACGCTTTGGGCATTCTTCCCGAAGGCCAACGACGATGTCTGGAGCTGTTCTTTCTGGAAAAGAAATGTTACCGTGACATCAGCCAAGAAACCGGCTACGACCTAAACACGGTAAAAAGCCATCTGCAAAACGGAAAGCGCAACCTCAAGCGCCACCTCGAATCTTCACCGCCTACCACCTCCTTCTCTTCTGATGCGGCCCGCTGATCACCTTCCTGCTCTCCTGTCGCCCGATGCATCGGGTGGGCAGCACTTGCCTATGGCAGTGCTGCGGCAGTACGTGGCCGGTACGTTGTCGGCGGCTGAGCAGCACCGCGTAGAAGCGCACACGCTGGCTTGCTCCCGTTGCGCCGACGTACTAGAAGGCCTTTCTCAAACTGACCTCGCCACCACCGACCAAGCGCTAAGTGAGCTGCAAATTCGTCTGCGCGCCCGATTAGCCCAAGAGAACCCCGATGTGGCCCCCGTTGTGCCGATGTGGCCCTGGCGGCAAATGGTAGCGGCTATAGTTTTGCTGCTTGTAAGTACGGCCATATGGCTTGGCGTGCGCCGTACCACCGAAGGTCCGGCTGCCGCGCCGCAAGTAGCTATGCGCCAACCCAAAAGGCAGCTTGAAAAAGCAGAGGTAGCAAAGCCTTCATTGGAGGCTGCTCCGGCGGCGCCAGAGGCGCAAACAGAAACGGAGGTCGCCGGTAAGGCTATTGCCTCGGCGCCGGTTCTGGTAGAAAAAAATGAGGCGGTAGCATTTTCAAAACAGGAACGCACCAATGCAAAACCAAAACGCCAGCAGCAACAACAAACTTCAACAGAAATACCTGCTGTCACGCTAGCAGATGCGGCGGTGGAAGGAACGGCAGATGTAGCTAGGGTTGCCGAAGAAAGCAAAGCCATTAATCCTGTGGCTGCGGATACTACGCAGTTGGCTTCAAGCAAACAAGCATCAGCCAATGAGGAGCAGAGTGCAGCCTACGCCCGAATGGCACCAGCTCCGAAAGCTAAACTCGCGGGCAGATCCAAACTGGCTAGCACCCAAGCTGCATCGGATTCTAAGCCGATGGCTAGTAATAGTCTAGCAGGTCGGATTGAATCGACGGTGGTGGCTCCGGCGGGTATGCGAGTGGTGCGTGGCCAAGTTACGGACCGTACTAGCGGCGCAGCGCTCCCCGGCGTGACAGTGATAGCCAAGGGCACTAACCTCGGAACTAGCACAGCTGCTGACGGGTCGTTTTCGTTACTAGTACCCGAATCGGTAGGGGCCTTGACTTTCAGCTATGTTGGCTTCACGTCATCCGAGCAACGCCTTGCTCCAGCAGACAGCATGGTGGCTTTGGCCCTTACCCCCGACACAAAATCGCTCAATGAAACGGTAGTGGTGCGACGGGAGCGGCCGCCTGCGCCTATGTCCATCGGTGCTCTGCCTGCGGGCGGCTACAAAGCGTTTCAAGCGTACTTGAAAGACGAACTCGAATACCCGGAGCAGGCGCTCAAGGAAGGCAAGGAAGGAAACGTGAAACTCAGTTTCACAGTAGCCGAGGATGGTAGCCTTCAGAATATCAAAGTAGTACGCGGCATTTCCGAAGAATGCGATGCCGAAGCTATTCGTTTACTCAAAGAAGGTCCGAAGTGGTACCCTGCAGTCCAGAAGGGTCGGCGGACCGCCCGCACCGTGGAAGTAAACGTTCCGTTCCGGCCAGAAGACCATAGATAAATTCGTAAAACAGGGAGGTTGAGGTTCAAGTGGCATTACTGGCGCCAACTGAACCTCAACCTCCCTGTTTCGTTGCTTTACAAGCTAATTCTAGCCGCTGTAGCCGCCGCCGCTTTCGGGCTCAGTGGCGCTGCCACCGGGCTTCTCGGGCTGAGGTAGGTCAGATTCGGTTTTGATTTCCACGTCGCTATAGTCAGGAGCGCCGTTGCCGGCTGGCACGGGCTTCTTCTCGGCGGAATTGTCGTCTGATTCGGGCGTAGTGGCTGGCGCTTGGGCAGTAGTTGGGGTAGTAGCAGGCGTGGCTAGCGCGTCGGATTCTGATTCAAAAGTTTTTTTCATAACGCAAAAATGAAGAGTGGTTAGGTGGTTGTACGCAAGAGCCATGCTGCTTGACTATATCCGGAAAGTAAGAGCTACTCGATAACAGAATTTTGAACTAGCTGCCCCGGAGCCCGGCGCGGTGTGTACTTTTGCGCCCGTCAGCTAGAGCCTGTCATTTCAATACAGTCACTTCCTCACCTAATCACCCACTTCATGCAGTTCCGCACCGAGAAAGACACCATGGGTACCGTACAGGTGCCCGCCGACGCCTACTACGGCGCCCAAACGCAGCGCTCCATCGACAACTTCCAGATTGCGCAGGACATCAACCGGATGCCCAAAGAAATTATTCGCGCCTTCGCCTACCTCAAAAAAGCCGCCGCTTTCACCAACCGCGACGCGGGTATCTTACCAGCCGACAAAGCCGAGCTGATTGGCCGGGTGTGCGACGAAATTCTGGAAGGCAAGCTCGACAAGGAGTTTCCGTTGGTGGTGTGGCAGACGGGTTCGGGTACGCAGTCGAACATGAATGTGAACGAGGTGGTGGCCTACCGCGGCCACGTGCTGCAAGGCGGCCAGCTTTCGGATGAGAAGAAGGTGCTGGCCCCCAACGACGACGTAAACAAGAGCCAGAGCAGCAACGACACCTTCCCCACGGCCATGCACATTGCGGCCTACAAAATTCTGGTGGAAACCACGATTCCGGGCATCGAGAAGCTGCGCGACACGCTGAAAGCGAAGAGCGAGCAGTTCATGCACATCGTGAAAATCGGGCGCACCCACCTCATGGATGCCACTCCGCTGACGGTAGGGCAGGAGTTTTCCGGTTACGTGTCGCAGCTCGACCATGGCTTACGCGCTATCAAAAACACGCTGGCGCACCTCTCGGAACTGGCTTTGGGTGGAACTGCCGTCGGTACCGGCATCAATACACCTCCCGGCTACTCCGAAAACGTAGCCAAGCACATTGCCGACCTAACGGGCTTGCCCTTCATTACGGCTGAAAACAAGTTCGAGGCATTAGCCGCCCACGACGCCATTGTGGAAGCCCACGGTGCCCTCAAAACGGTGGCTGCCAGCCTGATGAAGATTGCCAACGACACCCGCCTGTTGGCTTCGGGCCCGCGTGCGGGCATCGGTGAGCTGCACATCCCTGACAACGAGCCCGGCTCCAGCATCATGCCCGGCAAAGTAAACCCCACCCAAGCCGAAGCCATGACCATGGTGGCCGCGCAGGTGATGGGCAACGACGTCGCCATCAACATCGGCGGCATGAACGGCCACTTCGAGCTGAACGTGTTCAAGCCGGTCATGATCTACAACTTCCTGCACTCTGCTCGCCTGATCGGCGACGTGTGCGTGAGCTTCAACGATAAGTGTGCCACCGGCATCGAGCCCATCGAAGCCAACATCAAGAAGCACGTCGACAGCAGCCTGATGCTGGTAACGGCTCTGAACCCGCATATCGGCTACTACAAAGCCGCCGAAATTGCCCAAACCGCTCACAAAAACGGCTCGACCCTCAAAGAAACCGCTCTGCAACTCGGCTACCTCACCGAAGAGCAGTTCAACGAGTGGCTCAAGCCCGAGGACATGGTAGGCGAGATTAAGAAGTAGCTGGTTTCCTCTGGTTGTTGGGCATTCTAACCCCCGGTCTACAACCTTAACGGCATACTTCACGAACAACGAGCAGCTGGCTACTAGGCCGGCTGCTCGTTTTCATGTCGGCCTATCCTCAGTTCGTAGCTCCTTTTCGTGCCTTTCTAGACCAGATTCCGGCGGCGGGTCATGTGGTGGTGTATTGCCATTTCGATGCAGACGGACTGGCGGCCGGCGCTTTATTTGGACGCGGGTTGAACCGCATCAATCCCGAGTGGCAAGTAGACGTATTGCCGTCAGGCAAGGGAGAAAATGCCTTCCTGACCCCGAGCGTCCACGAAATGCTGCTGGCACGCAAACTCGATGCGCTCATTGTCACCGACTTAGGGGTGCATGAGCACGGCACGCTAGAAACAACCGGAGTGCCAGTGCTTTACGTCGACCACCACATCCCGGAAGGCATGCCGCCCACTGGCAGCACCGTACTTACCGGCTACGGACTCGACCCGGTGCCGTGTTCAGCGTGGTTGGCTTACGAGTTGTTGGCCGCCGAAGCCGACATAGCCGACCTACGGTGGGTAGCCGCCATCGGTATCCTCTCCGACCTCGGCGACCAAGCTCCGTGGCTGCCTTTGGCCGAAACCAAAAAGCAACATACGGCCAAGTGGTTGAAGGAAGCCGTAGCTATGTGTAATGCCGCCCGTCGTGCCGGCTCATTCGACCTTGAGTTGCCCCTGCGCTACCTACTCCACGACGACAACCCCCGCGGCCTAGCGCAGGATGCCACACTGGCTGGCTACCGGGCCGAAGTAGCCGCGGATCTTGCCGTGGCGCGCAAGATGCCACCTAAGTTTCCGCCCGCTGGTCCTGCTGCATCACCGGTAGCAGTAATCACTATCGACTCGCCATGCCAGATTCATCCGCTCGTTGCACAGCAATGGATTCAGCGCCTGCCCGACCGGGTAGTGCTGTGTGCCAACCTCGGTTATCTCCCTGATGGAGTGGTAGCCGTATCCGGGCGGGCCGCCAGCCGCGACTTACACATTCCCAATATGTTGCGCGAGGCTTTTGCTCGCACGGGTGCCGAACCACCCGCCAATTTTGCGCATGGCCATCCGCAGGCAAGTGGTGGGCATCTGCCTTTGGCGCAGTACGAATTGCTCTTGCAGGGCCTCGGATTTTAGTGGGTCTTGTCAAATACTTACTACTGAATCTTTTTTAGGCATATTTGGTATTGCCTTACTTCAGTTGCTGACGCTATGGATTTCACCCAGGACATCATTCTCGAAAACAACCGTGTTCTGTTGCGACCCTTGGCAGCCACGGATTTTGAAGATCTGCAAGCCGTTGCCTTCGAGCCCGAACTGTGGCAGTACACCCTCACCCGCGCCGACGACCGGATTAGCTTAGCCGCGTATATCGCCGCGGCCATGCAGGGCCGGGAACAGCAACGGCGCTATCCTTTTCTCATCATTGACAAGGATACCGACCGGGTGGCCGGCAGCACTAGCTACTACAATATTGACCAAGAAGAGGCGCGTCTATCCATTGGCTACACCTGGATAGGCAGTGATTTTCAACGCACTGGCTTGAACCGAGCCGCAAAGTATCTACTGTTTCGGCACGCGTTCGAGGTGCTTGGTTGCGAACGGGTAGAACTGGAAACCGATGCGCACAACCAAAAATCGAGGGACGCCATGCAGCGCATGGGGGCTACCGAGGAAGGCATCCTGCGTAGCCACCGCTACACCCAAGGCGGCCGCCGCCGCGACACCGTGATTTTCAGCGTAATCAAGCCCGAGTGGAATGTGTTGCGCCAAGGTGCATTCCGCGAATTCGACGCTCGTGAATCAGCCTGAGTTGCCGCCCCGCCGGTTTCCGGCCATCATGCGCCGCCGCGCAGCTAGTTTTGGCTACGCGTTTCGGGGCGTAGCCGCCGCCTTGCGCTCGGAAATTCACTTGCAGTTTCACGCCGTGGCTACGGTGGTAGTCATTGGACTTGGCTTTTATTTTCGATTGAGTTGGCTGGAATGGGCGCTTGTGGCACTAGCAGTAGGAGTGGTTTTGGGGCTAGAGTTAATGAACACGGCCGTGGAAGCCGTCGTGAATTTAGTGTCACCGGAGTATCACCCACTGGCCGGACGAGCCAAAGACGTGGCCGCTGGCGCCGTGTTGGTGGGAGCTGTGGCCGCTCTAGTTGTAGGGCTACTAATATTTGGGCCGCGGATGTGGGCATTGTTCGTCGCCTGATCTTCTGCTTGTCTGAGCAAGCCCTTAGTAGCCCCAACTGGCTAAGGTATATTGCAGATTATTAAGCATGTATGTCTGTGCTTCTTCTTGCGCTTCTCAACCTAAGCTGAACCTTGTGCCGCTGTCATAGAACCCTGCGCTTTGGTGGGCGTAAGCTGACCGTTGGGCTCGCACCTTAAATGGGCCCGCTACTCCTCGCGTCCTCTTTTCTTCGCCTTATGCGTTCCTCTCTTTTTCGGTCGGTTCCGGTGGCAGCATTGTTTTTCCTTGGCGTGGCCTGCCAGCGCAATGTGGTTGTCACTACCCCAACGGACACTCCTGCCACGGGCAACACGGGCAGTGTCTCTACACCTGCCCCAACCTCCCAAAATACCACCACCCCGTGCCCGATGGCACCATGGTGCAGTTTGATACTACTGCCCGGCCCGGCTGGTTAGAAACCCGCATTCAAAACCTATCGACGGAGCCGCGGCAAAACCCGCCGGCTCGCATTATGCGCTACCGTTTCGAGGGGCAGGTGGTATATTATGAAACCCTAGGTGGCGGCGACCAGTATTCCAACCTCTACGACCAAAAAGGAAAAATAATCTGCCATCCGGAGGGCGGAATCACCGGCAAAGGCGACGGAAACTGCCGCTATTTTACCAAGCGCCGGACCGAAGAAAGATTGGTTTGGCAGGATTCGCGCTAACCAAGCAAGACGAAAAAAGCAATTCGTTGCGCTTCTTAGGCAACCGAACTGAGAAGTAGTTTCGCGAAGGTTCCGACTGATAGGCGCACAACTTCATTATCGAAGCGCTTTTCTCTCCTTACTTTTCAGGCAAAATTCAAAATCAACCTCATGATCAATACCAACGAAAAGCTGGGTGCCTATAATGTATGGGCCAATACTACTCTGCTTAACCACCTCGATAAGCTTGTAGCCGGTGGTGCTACGCTTCCAGCCGGAGGGCTCCGTATTTTCAGCCACGTACTCAATGCCCAAGCTATCTGGTTGGGCCGCCTCACGGCTACTCCTAGCCCTGTAAAAGTGTGGCAAGAGCATGACTTAGCCACCCTGCACCACTGGCACGAGCAAACTTCCGAACGGTTTCATCAGTACGTTACCAACGCTGATGAAGCGGAATTGCAGCGCTTGATTTCGTACACCAACTCTATTGGCGAAACCTACACCAGCCAAGTGTCCGACATCTTCACGCACGTACCCGTGCACGCCAATTACCACCGGGCCCAAGTAGCCAAGGAACTACGGGCCGCTGGTCTAGAGCCTATCAACACCGACTTTATTACGTACTGCCGCGAACTATCGGCCAAGGCGGCTATGGCCGACGCACCAAGTTTGTAAAACGCCTGAAGAAATAGAAGCTCATTTTGGCGGCAATTTTGGTCACCGAAATGAGCTTTTCTTTGTTATAGGGGCATCTATACTCGACTAACTTCAACCTACTCATGCCGAATCCACTAGTTGCCCCTGTTCTCACCGCAGAGCGCTTACAGGCGGGTCATACCTACAGTAGTTATCGCCAGCTAATCGATACGCTACTGGCTCAAAATCTAACCACTGGTCCTCAACAGTCCGACAAGCTCACGGAGTATACGCGCCTGAATGTGCAGCGCATGCAGCGCATCGACAAAATGGTGCGGGTGCAATCTGAATTGCAAGAAGCAGTAGCCAACCTACGCCAGAAGTATATTGGTTTAGTTATCACGGAAGGATGGTGCGGCGATGCAGCGCAGATTGTGCCGGTGATAGAGGCTGTAGCGCAAGCCAGTGCTGGCAAGCTCAGTACTCGCTACCTTCTCCGCGACGACAATCTTGACCTGATGGACCAGTATCTCACCAATGGTACGCGCTCTATTCCAAAGCTGGTTGTACTGCGCGCTGATACGCTTACAGAAGTAGCAAATTGGGGCCCGCGTCCGGCTCCAGCCCAAACGCTGCTACTAGATCTGAAAGCTCAAGGTGCCACTCATGAAGAATACGCCGAGAAAATACACGGTTGGTATGCCCAGAATAAAACTCAGGCTACGCAGCAAGAACTACTGGCACTGATACAGGGCTTAGAGTAATTGTACTACCACTGAAAATCGAAAAACCTCTTCCCTTAAGTAAGGGAGAGGTTTTTTCGCTTTCAAGCTCTAAGTTATTAGCCGTTCTTGAAGCCTGTAACCAAGAGGCAGATATAAGTAATGGATTGTATGAGATAATATATTTGGTAGTCAAGTATTTATAGGAGTAATAATAACTCAATAATTATAGGTACTGTTTAGTTAAGTGTGGTGAGTAAGAGGAGCTTATTGGGTCAGTGAGGTTGAGCCTAGATCAGTAACTTGATCATTCACAACACTGATGTTGGACTTCACCACGTTCTTGTAAGCAGGCTGACCAGTTGGAGCGGTAACCGTTGGGAAAAACTCGACGCGGTACGTGCCAGAAGGCAAGCCGCTTAATTGATAAGCGCCGGCTGCATCAGCTGCGGTGCTGAAAGTATCGGCAACCGTTACCGAGGAACGAATAGCCAATACTTGGGGCCGGGCCGCCGCGGGAGTGACGGTGCCACGTAGGCCAGCACGCAAGTCCTGCGCTACTACCCGAATAACTGGTTTCAGTAAATACCGCTCTTTTTTGTCGTTGCCTGGGCGCCAAGAGCCGCGCTCCACAATTGACTTGGCTACGTCGAAGTCAAGCAACAACTGGAATGTTGCGCGTTCCTGTACGGCTGCTTTTTCGAGTTTCAGCTTCACGCCTGAGCTTTGTCCGCTTGGCGTTTTCAGATCGTAACGCTGACCGTCCTTGCCTATAACATAGCTGTCGGGACCAAGTATCAGGCGAATCTCCTTTAGGTCGCCGGGCTCGAAATCGGTATCTACCAGCAGTGCCGAGCGGCCGTTCACATACTCAAGCACATTGATAGTTTGGGCCTGAAAAGGAAGGAGTTTCCAGCCATCAGGGTTAGTTTCTTCTTTAAGATGTACTTCTATCTTTTGCACAGCTAGAAATACGCTTTGGAAGTCGCCAGGAGCGTCCATCAGCTTTACTTGCAGCTTTGAAGAACTGGATTCTTCGTCTTTGCTGCAGCTAGTGAAGGCTACCGCTGTTGTCAATAATGCTAATGGAAGGAGAGTACCAAACCTCATACACTGATACCAGATAGAGTAAGTAACAAAAGAGAACGGAGCAGTTCGATGCGCTTTGCAGTCGAACTACTCCGTTACTCGCAACAAGCGTGCCGAACACGCTCAAATCCTCAAAAAAAAGTTCTATTGACTTGATTTTGTACTATCGGGTGTTTCAGTTGGTTTTGGCGCATCTTGAGGAGCGGGCTTCGACTTGGGTCTACCAAAAATTAGGTTATTCAGGCCCTGCTTTGCTTTCGACTCGAGCTCCAGCCGTTTCTTTTCAACTTCCTGTTGCGCCTTAGCTTGCAATTCTTGCTGCTTGCGCTGCACTTCGCGTTGGAGGCTGTCTTGGGCAACCTTGGCTTTAGCCTGTAATTGAAGCTTTGCCCCGTCAACCTTAGCTTGTACAATATTGCCTACTAGGTCTTTGGCTTGCGCCTTCACGCTGCCAGTAGCGAGTTTGACTTGTGGGTTGGCGACCGTACCACCGATATTGAGGCCGAGGGTTACTCGTTCGGTGCCTTGCAGGTTTTGCACACCGGTTAGGCGCGTGAGCTGGCTGTTGAGTTGGTTGCCAAGCTTGCCAGTCGGTACGTTTAGTGCCGTTACGTACTCCAAGCCGCCGCTCCCAATGTTGTTGGATCCGCCCACCGTCAACTTGATTTGCCCCACCGTCAAATCGAACGGTTTCACAATGAAGTTACCGTTGATGATTTCGGCGGCTACGTCCTTGTTGTTTACGGCGAAGCTTTTCAACTCCTGAAACTGCGTGAGGCTACTGATTTTGTTGATGACCGGCGAGCCACTAACAGCCGCCCGAACTACCTCGAATATGCCTTTGCCGGTGAGCGTGCTGTAGTTGGGCATCATGTCGGGGCCTAGTTCGCCACTCACGTTGAAGTTGGTGGAGAAGATGCCTTCCAGATTATCGGCCAGAGGCACCATGGCGCGCACCGAATTAAAGGTGTTGAAGGCGTTCTGGAAGTCTAGGTTCTTGATGTTGAGCCCGAAGTTGAACTTGGGATGCGCTAGGTTTTTGCTGCTGTACGAGCCGTTGGTGCCAAACGTACCCCGAGTGTGTTGAAGGTGAGGCCCTGCAAGGTGGCCGTTTCGTCGCGCACGCCCACTGTACCTTTTACATTGTCCAGCTTCAGGTTGTCGTAGATAACCTGTCCCACATTGGTGTTCAGTGTCAGGTCAAACTCCTTCGGGATTTGTAGCACACCGTCCGCCTTCGTAGCAGTGGCAGAAGCTTTGGTAGCCGCCGTGGCGCCGGTAGTGGGCTTCGCGCTTACTTCGTCCACCATCCACTCGTTCATGTTGAAACGCTGCGAGTTTACCGTGAGGTTGCCACGCAGGGGCTGGCCTGGCACAAACAGATACCCATGTAGTTGGAAATGGTACCCGAAGCCGCAATGTCCGACGAGCCTACGAAACCACTCATGTTCTGAAGTGTAATCTGGTTGTTGTTGAAAGTAGCCGTGGCCTTGGTCACTTTCATGCCTTGCGGCAGGTCGGCGCTTTTATAGGTGATGTTCTGTGCGTTCACCGTGCCCGAGGCTACTACCGTCTGGTAACGGCCCGCCTCGATGTCGGCCATGTTGCCTTTGGCGGCCACGTTGCCGTTGAGGCGGCCAGTTACGGTCATGCCTTCGAGCGGGAAAATCTTGGTGAGCTTGGTCAAATCAACTACGCCTTTCACATCGGCATCGAAGCGCAGCTTGTCAACGCCTTGGGTGGCCACGCGGCCTTCCAGCGGCTCGCCTTCCAGCAGCATTCGGAAATTGGAAATATCAACCCGCGTGTCGTTCAACTGCCCGGTGGGGTTAAGCACGGTGCCTGTCACCACAAGATTCTCGATAGGCGCCGGGAACTGCTTGGATTTCACGTAGCCATTTGTCAGGTTCATTTTGGCCTGTACCACCGGCATCTGCGTGCTGGAATAGGTGCCTTTGGCCGTCCCGTCCACGAATAGCTTGCCGCGCAAGGCCAGGTCCTGCACCGGATACACCTTCATCATTTCCGCCAAGTCCACATTGGCTTTCACGCGGCCATCCACCTTCATCGGTTCCAGCCCATCAATAGCCACGTTGCCATCAATTGGGTTGGCGCCAAGGTCTAGGTGAAACTGCTTAACGTTCACCTTTACGTTGTTGGTGAAGCCCGACGGGTTGTCCACCACCATGTTTACGTTGATGTTCTTGGCCGCTTGCGGCAACTGCGGATAGTGGAACGTACCATTATTAATTTGCAGGTTCACACCGTAGCCAGGCATCTTCACGTCGTTCTGTACGCCTTTGAAGTAGCCATCAAAAGCTACTTTACCACCGGCTTCCACATCCTTGAACTGCGCTGTATACACGCCTGGCACCAAGCTCAGAATGTTCTTGAAGTCAGTTTCTAGTGCCTTAAAAGTTAGGTCATAGGTGATGTCCGTAGCATTGGGTAGTCCGATCGAGCCTTGGAAGGTGGCCGGGAAATCGTTGAGCTGCACCTTGTTGTCTTTGAAGGTGAACAGCATCTTACCCAGGTCCATGGCCATGGTTACATCGGCCGCCAGCTTCTTTTTGCTCACGTATTCCGTGCCATCGTAAGTCATCGAGAATTGGTCGGCGGTGGTTTCACTCACCAAATCGAAGATGTTGCTGGCGAAGTCGCCGGAGCCGGTATGGTTGAGGCCCCGCAACTCCATGCTAAAAGGCAAGGTGCGGTCTTCGTAGCGGACGTGGCCATCGGTTACTTCCCACTTGCTGATGGCTAGGTTCAGGGCCGTAGTATCCTGCCCCTTGGCCGCGGCCGCCGAGTCCGACAACATCACGTCCCAGTTGGCTTTGCCACTCTTTAGCACCTTCGCGCTGATGTCGGGCCGATCAAGCACGATGCTCTTGATTTTGATTTGGTCGCCGCTCACCACGCTCATCAGATCCAATCCTACCCGGAACGAAGGCAAATACGCCAGCGTGTCACGCGCAAACGAATCTTGCCCAATCACGCGCAGCTCGTCAATGCCCAATGCCAAGTCAGGGAAGCTGCTAAATAAGCTTAAGCTAACATTGTTAGGGTCGTACTGTACCTTTGCATCTACTCGCTCAGCTAGTTGCTTGTCGAGGGCTTGCTTGATTTTGTCTTTGAAGAGGATGGGCGTAAGGGCGATACCCGCCACTAGCACGACCAGAAAAATCAGCAATCCAATCCAGAATTTACGCATATATAATGTGCTTGAAGGCTTTGTTGTGAAGACTTGGTGCCGTTTCGGAAAAGCTGTACAATCCTATCGTACAACGAAGTACACTACTCCCTTATGGTGCAGCTCAAGGCAATGGTCAAGGCTTAAAATCAAGAAGATCATTTGCCTAAACAACCTAAGTGCCAAGTACGAGGTACCAGGCCTTGGTAAACGTACAAAAGTAGCAGCCCCTATCTTGTCTGCCCGGGGCGCTGGGCCAGAAAACGGGCTCACTCATCGATTTGTGGTTGAGATTTTCACCTAATGCGTAAGGAATTCAGCAATTTAGTTTCTGCAAACAAGTCCGGCGACGCACTATGCGCCGCCGGTCGTGCGTTTATTACACTGATGAAGGGGCAAATCGGACGGAGACTTACAAAGAAGCGCAAGCTGCGACAGCCATTGCTGGCCGGAGCTATGGCCCTGGCATTGCCAGCCGCCGCGCAAGATTTGTATTTTGCCCAACCCTATGCCACGCGTCTAAACCAGAATCCTGCCTACGCTGGCTTGCTCGACGACGCCAGCGTAACGCTCAGCTACCGCAACCAGTTTCCTACACTGGCTGGCACCTTTCAAACCAGCCAGCTCGCCGCTGATTATCGATTTAAAGATCAGCGCAACGCCGTGGGCTTGCTCATCAACCATGACCGCACCGGTGGCCTTGGCTATACCCGCGTGGAAGTAGGGGGTATTTATGCCTACCACACTCGCCTTACCAAAGACCTAGCCTTCAGCGGCGGCGTGCGTGCGAGTTACGGCAACCAGCGCATCAGCTACGACAACCTCGTTTTCGGTGATCAGCTTGCCGAAGATGGCTCGACCAGCATGCCCACCCGCGAAGTTGTTGACTTCACGCCTGTCAATTATGCTAGTGTGGGAGTTGGCTTGCTGCTGTATAGTGAGCGGTTTTGGGTGTCGGCAGCAGGCCAGCACTTAAACCAGCCCGACTTAGGCTTTCGTGCACAAGCCAAGCTACCGTTGCGCCTCGAGTTAAGCACAGGTTACAAGCACTATTTTGTGCGAAGCACCGAAAAGCAGCAATACCGCGAAATCAGCTTGACGCCCACGGTACACTATGTGCGGCAAGGCGGTTCTGAGCGGGCTGAAGCTGGACTTTATGGTACTATTACGCCTCTCACATTTGGAGCCGTATATCGTGGCGTACCGTTGCCTGGCGCGCCTCGCCCGCAGCAAATCCTAACTGCTATTGCCGGCCTTAGCCTCGGTAGTTTTCGGGTCGGATATGCTTATGATATCGGCCTGAGCGCATTAAGTGCAGAATTAGGTGGCGCACACGAAATTTCTTTGGCCCTTCGTGCGTTTGATTCGCTCGATGCAGCATGGCGCCGGTTAAAACGTCGGAATTACCCGGTCGCGCCTTGTCCCGCATTTTGATTTTTTGTATTATTGCAGCAGCTTACCTTGTCCAACGTCTTTTCTAACGGGTAGTTTTAAACTTAATCATGAATTTTTCCAAGTACCTGCGTTTTGCGGTTGTAGGAGCCTGCGCCCTGGCTGCCTGTAAGGGTGGCCCGCCCACCGCTACTAAACCCGGTAAGTACAGCTCTACTACGGGCATCGAGTACAATACCGAAGAAGGCATGAAGGTTGCCGATTATCAGGGCATTCCCGAAGGCCCAGGCCTCGTCTTCATCGAAGGTGGCCGCACTGTGCTGGGTTCGCAGGAAGAAGACGTAACGATGACGCACGACAACATCGAGCGTACCGTTACTATTGCTTCTTTCTACATGGACGAAGCCGAGGTAGCCAACATTCACTGGCTGGAGTATTTGCACTTCGTGCGCAAAGACTCGTCCGAAGAGTTTTATCAGTCGGCTTTGCCCGACACCACGGTATGGGCTCGCGAGCTGTCGTTCAACGACCCTTACGTAGATTATTACTTGCGTTACCCTGGCTTCCGCTATTTCCCAGTGGTAGGGGTAAGCTGGCTACAAGCCAACGACTACTGCACATGGCGTACGTCGAAGGTGAACGAGACGCTTGCTGGCAACGCTGATGGCGGTGGCGGCGGTGGCGGCTTGTTCAAAAAGAAGAAAAAAGGAGCTGCCGCTGCTGAAGGGGCTACAGAAGATGCAGGCGGTGCTGCTATTGCCATCGAGAACGGCAATACCTTGCCAAACTACCGTCTGCCCACCGAGGCTGAATGGGAGTATGCTGCGCAAGCTCTCGTTGGTACGCAGGAAACTGGCAACGAAAACCAAGAGAACAAGCGCATCTACCCGTGGGATGGCCGCCAGGTACGGAACCCATATGGTGGCAAGATGGGTCAGTTCTTAGCTAACTTCAAGCGTGGCCGCGGTGACTATGCTGGTATTGCTGGCGCTTTGAATGACGGTGCTATGATTACCGAATACGTTTACGCTTATCCGCCGAACGATTACGGTCTGTACAACATGGCCGGCAACGTAAACGAATGGGTGCAGGACATCTACCGTCCGCTGTCGTTTGAAGATGTGGAAGACTTGAACCCCTTCCGTCGGAACGGTTTCCTCGACCCAGCTGAGAAGTACGACAAGAAAGGCTACCAGTCACTCATCGACGACCACGTGCGCGTGTACAAAGGTGGCTCTTGGCGCGACGTAGCCTATTGGCTCTCGCCTGGTACTCGCCGCTTCATGGGCGAAGACTCTGCTACGGCAACTATCGGTTTCCGCTGCGCCATGATCAACGCTGGTTCCAACAAGTAATTACAGAACCCTTCAGCGAAACAAGAAAGGCTTGCCATACGGCAAGCCTTTCTTGTTTTAGAGCGGTACAAGTTAATAGACTTAGCGCCTGTTTATCGGTCGGCGCACGCAATGGTGGCGATACTGACTTCGGTAGCTCCAGCAGCCAGCAGAACAGACGCACATGCTTCGAGTGTAGCGCCGGTGGTTAGCACATCATCGACCACTAAGACGTGTTTGCCTTGGATCATGGCTGGATCAGTAACTTCAAAGACGTTAGCCACATTCTCCCACCGCTCAAGTCGATTTTTGCGCGTTTGCGAATCGGTATGTTCGATGCGGCGTAGGCCTGCGGCGTGCCAGGGGGTGCGTAAGCTTTCAGCCATGCCTTCGGCAAATGGGTCGGACTGGTTGTAGCCACGTTTGGCTAGTTTGCTAGGATGCAGCGGTACGGGTACTATCAAGTCAAACTGAAAATTTTGCTGCGCTAGCTCGTGCCCGTACCAACGGCCCAGCACTTGACCTACGTCGCGCTGCCCTCGGTATTTGAGCTGGTGCAACAAGTGCTGTACCCGGCCCCGACGGAGGAAGCGCAGGTAGCTGAGCGTGTGGCATATGGGTGTGCGCCCCAGAAACGACGGCTCAGCGGATTCGCTTCCACTGACAGCAAATGATAATCTGTGTAAGGCAATTGCATGCGGCAACTGGTACATAGGTGCTCTTCGCCTCGTCTCAATGCTTGCTCGCATGCTAAGCATACTTGCGGAAATATCAGGCCAACAAAGTCAGACAGAAAGCTAGGTATCATGACGTGGTGGTTTTAAGACGAGACAGGCTATAACTGTCAGCGAAAGGGCTGCACCACGCTAGCACTATGCCGCCCAAAGCCAACCAATAGCTCAAAGGCAGCGCTACATACGAAACGGGAACCGCCGAAAGCGTTAGCAAAAGACCAGTCCCCCAAACTATATGACCTTTAATGGTCCGCACGGGCTGCGTTGGCGGCGGCACGTACGCCGCTTCCGACCACAGTACCCGCAGCCGTCGGTATTCAGAAAGCAAGAGAGCTACGTTCATTGAAAGTAGTACCGACACCACATAAGGCGTGCCTGCCCATTGCAGCGAAATTGTGACGAACAGAATGTTAGCTAACATAGGCACTAGGAATACCGCACCTAGCAACCAGAACCGACGCGTAATCAGTAAGAAGCCGGTTACTATTTGGCTAGCTGCAACAAAGGCAACATAGAGCCCAAGCTGAAAGGGTTGCAATTTCTCGGCTAGCCATACAGGGCCAATCCAGCCCCAAAATTGGTGCTGGTAATAGAGCTTGGCCATGCCAGAGGTGAAGAAAGTAAGGCCTAGAAATAAAGCCAGCGCTGTGCGCCAAAACCGAACAAAGCGCATAGTAAACAATAAAATAAAAGGGATAGAGTGTTGGTAAAGTAGCTTCAGAATATGGGTAATACAAGTAGCCGGATCATTTGTGCCTACTTTCGTGTTTCTTTCATTCCAGACTTTCTAGTGTGTTTTCTATATGTCTCAAGTAACTGAATTCAACGAGTACCGCCAGCGCATGAACGAGAAGATCATGGCAGCTGATAACAAGGTTATTAAGCGGTTTTTCAACCTCGATACCAACACGTACCAAGCGGGTGCGCTAGACGTGAAAACCAAGGAAATGCTGGGCCTAGCGTGTAGCATGGTACTGCGCTGCGACGACTGCATCAAGTACCATCTTGGTAAGTGCTACGAGGAAAAGCTAACCGACGAGGAAATCTACGAGGTGTTTGCCATAGCCAACCTCATTGGGGGCAGCATCGTGATTCCGCATTTTCGGCGCGCCGTGGAGTATTGGGAAATCTTGAAAGAAGAAGCCACGACGCCTGCTCCGCTGCACAGCCACGACGCATGAGCTACCTAGATCCACAGGAAACGGAGGCCGAATTTGAGGCCCGTTGGTGGCAACTAATGAACGAGATGCGGGAGCGTTTCGGTAAAAAGCCCGACCTGAATGCTCTGCTGCTGCTCATCGGTGTGCAAGAGCTTGGCCAGGGTGCTGGTCCTTTCACGAAAGAGCAGAAGCAAGACCTGATGCATATTGCTACCTGTAAGCTCTTTAGCCTGTCGGGGCATTACGAGTTAGAGCGGATTGACGAGGAGGGCTGGCCTCATTACCGCCTAGTACAACCTGTGCCATTTGCAAGCTTGAAAGAGCAGGAGCGGATGCTGAAATGGCACATGCTAGAGTATTTTGATGCAGATAATTAAAGCGGTGTAAGGTTAGGAAGGTGATGGTTGGTCTATTGCACTAATGGTGACGGGCCAGCAATTATCTTCCTAATAATCGTCAGAAGATCAAATGAATATCGTTAGTTACAACGTCAATGGCTTTCGCTCAGCACTGAGCAAGGGGCTGCTGGAGTGGGTACGCGAGGCGCAGCCCGACGTATTATGCCTACAGGAAATAAAAGCCGGTCGGGAAGAGCTCGACATTTCGGGTTTTACGGCGCTAGGTTACCATGCCTATCTGCACCCGGCCACTAAGCCCGGTTATAGCGGTGTGGCTACTTTCACTAAGCAATTGCCTAAGCACGTAGAAACAGGTTGCGGCACCGACCTTTACGATACAGAAGGCCGCGTGCTGCGGTTGGATTACGACGATTTTTCGGTGCTGAATGTGTACATGCCCTCCGGTACTAGTGGCGCAGAGCGGCAGGCCTTCAAGGTGGAGTGGCTGCACTTCTTCCGCAAGTATGTAAGTCAACTACGGGCCGAGGGGCGACGGCTCATTATTGGTGGGGACTATAATTGCTGCCAAACGCCCATTGACTTGCACAATCCCAAAGCCAACCAAAATAGCCCGGGGTACACGCCAGAAGAACGGCAGTGGTTCAAAGATTTCCTGGCTGATGGCTATACTGATTCTTTCCGCCACCACCACGGCGATGCGCCTGGCCACTACTCGTGGTGGAGCTACCGAGCGGGCTCACGGAAACGCAACGTGGGCTGGCGCCTCGACCACCTATTAGTTGATAAAGAGCTAGAGTCACGCATTCAGGAAGCCGGTTTGCTACCCGACGTAGTTCACTCCGACCATTGCCCGGCTTATCTTACCATCTAGCTGAATGCGAAGCTGTTAAGACTGTAGGATCATCTCTGCTACTTCCCGACCCGAGGCCATGGCGGCATTTAGGGAAGGGTAAGAAGTGTAGTCGCCGCAGCGGTAAAGGGTATTAGTTAGCTTCAGATCCTGGTGTTGCGCTTGGCCGTTTGCATAGACAGGCAAAGCATGAGGTAAATGGTAAGTGCGCAAGTGCTTCCACTGTGCCACTTCGTCGCCAAACCAGACCATCAACTCAGCGTGTAATAAAGCCACCAGGGTGGTTTCGGGTAAGTGATGCTCACCGTGAGTGCTAACCGATACGAGGGTGCGTCCGGGCGGAGCGTAGTCTGGCGAGACATCGGAGGGGAAGGACACATTGTGCGCCATTTGGCCATGTGCTGCATTCAGGCGCAACAACTTATCCTGCCTACCAGGCGATGCCGGAGCCGAAAAGTAAGTGCAAGTAGTACGACGCCAAGCGGTAGCGTGCAGCTGAGGCAAGTGCGGTAACAGGCGGGCCGTGGTATCGCCGTTGGTAGCCACCACAACGGTAGCAGCGGTTAGCGTTTCGCCACCGCGTAAGTGCACTTTATTGCCTTCTACTGACTCGACAGGGGTGTTGAGGCGGACCGTTCCAGCCGGGAGACGGTTGGCCAATTGCTCGGGAATCTGCTGCATGCCGAGAGCGGGCACCGCGGCTTCACCTATCACAAACTGCTGAAACACGAACTCAAAAAAGTTGCTAGCCGTGGTCAGCGTACGATCTAGAAACACCCCGCCGAAGAAAGGCCGGAAAAATGTGTCAATGATTTGTTCGCTCCACCCGTAGCGCCGCAGAAAAGTGAGCGTGTCTGTGGACGGATGCGCCAGTAGTTCTTCGGCGCTGTGGCTACGCACGTGCTGCACCAAGCTAAGAATACGCAGCTTGTCGGTCAGCGTGCCAATGGGCGACGTAAGAGCCGGGAAAGCGGCGAGAGGTTGCTGTAGCGGATTGCGCAGGGTGGTTTCGCGGCCATCAGGCATCCGAATGACGGCGCCAGAGCGAAAAGCCTTGAGGTTGAGGGCTCCGTAATCAATCATGCGCTGCACTTCGGGGTACTTGGTCAGGAGCACCTGAAAGCCATAGTCGAGGCGGAAGCCTTCGGATGTGACGTCGGTGCGCACGCGGCCCCTACGGCTTCGGCGGCTTCGAGCACCACTACCGGGCAGCCCGCGCGATGCAGGTAGTTGGCGCAGGTAAGGCCAGCCATGCCGGCCCCCACAATAACGATGGGCAACTGTGCGGAAACAGGAACATTCATATTCTCCCGAAACTGTAAAATTTGCTTTAAGGTTAGGCTTGTGCGCGGAAACAAGCCTATTTGCCTGAGGGGCAAGGGGTTCCTATGCTATACTTTTCAGCTGCCCGGTACTGCTCCCAATCAGCTACACTGAAGCGCGACTGGTCCCGGTAAGCATACATTTGGTCGACGAGCACGCCATTTCGGAAGTTTCCTTTCACAAAGTTTTCCCGCGCCACCAAGTGTTCATCGTCTATCCGGCGAAGTTGCCAGCGCCCGTCAGGTATGCCACCCACAACGGTGCCAGACAACTGCATTCCATCCTCCTGCCGATACCACGTGCCGTTGCCGTCCTTAACCAATTGCTGGCCTGCTTCATCCCAAAATTGCTGCACCAACGGGTCTAAGCCATTGCGAAAACTAAGCACCTGCCGTTTCCTTCCCGACGGATACCAATAGCCCCAGTCTCCAACTTGCTGACCTTTGCGATAATTGCCACGGGCTGCCAACTCGCCCGTATCGTGATATACTTCGAACAGGCCTTCCATAAGGCCCTCACGATAAGCACCCTGCAGTAAAAGCTGATTGTTGCTAAGCTTGTAGTCGCGCACGTAGCCCCAGAAGTGGCCCGCGCTGTCCAAGCGAATGTGGCGGCGGATAGCAGCACAACCCGGCGGGGTAAGCACGTAATCAACAGAATAATAGAAGACTACACTGTCTCTGCCCACTATCCGGTAGCAGTCATCTAGCTTAGCTTTTTCCTCCTTCTGAAGAGGCTTCTGTGCCCACGCATTGTTGTTCACAAATGACAAGATCACAAGCAGCATCAGCCACAAGTGCCTAAAAGATAGTAGCATAGAGTATACAGGGCATAGTTTATAGGGAATATTCTAGAAAAGCGGCTTGCGCGGCTTCATCATCTTGCGGGTTTTCATGGTGTAAAACTCGGCTACCCCGGCACGCTGAAGCGTTACTTGCCAGACGCCCATTGCTTGGCCTAAACGGTAGCCAGTAGCTTGGTCTTGTGGGTACTCTTTCTTAATAAGAGCGTAGTCAGTGGCTGAAATATCTTTGCCGATTTCACCGTGGCAGCGCAAACACAACGCATCATCAAGAGTTATCGGGCGCTTGTAGGTGAAAGCGTCCCCGTTGAGGCGAGCAACGCGGCGAGTGGTATCGGGCTGTAGGTCAGCTAAGGCCAGGGAAGCTTGGTTGGCAGGGTTGCGTGGGCGGGCGCTTCGGCGCTGTGCTATGGCTTGCATTATCCTTTCCAGCGTATCGACGGAGGCAAACGTTTCGGGGCGGCAGTAGGGAAGGGCGGCAGCTACGCCACCGGCTTGCAGCTTTTCAGTGAGGACACGCTTTAGCTCCCGGTCGGCGTGGCGCGTGAGCGAGTCGCCGGCCCAGCGGGTGGCGCGGAGCAGGTCTACGGGAAGAATGCGCTTTACTGCCATGTTCTCCAGGGTAGTCGCGATTTTCTTACCGTCTTTGATGTGCTCGATTTGGTCGGGACGACAAGCAACTAGCAGTTCAGACAGCAGCAAGAACCCAAGGAGGGAGCGAAAAAGATGGGCCATAGCGAAACAACAAATCAACGCAACAAAGAGACGACAACCGCCGCACTTCCCCAACTACCCGCTACCCTGCGTTCAGGTTTTGTGAACACCTGTTAGGCCAGCATCCTGCCGACCTTTTTAGTGGCCGCAGGATGCTAGCCCCAGCAATGTTATTGCAGCAAAAACTCTTGTAGCGCCTTATACTCAGGTTCGAGTAGTACACTCTTTTTTGCCCGGGTCAGGAGGCCGCGCACTGCCGTGGGTACAGGCACCTCTGCGCCAATAACAGGCTCCACCACTTCCGGAAATTTTACCGGGTGCGCCGTTTCCAGAAAAATGCCGTGTTCAGTTGGATGTTCGCTCAGGTAGTCTTCCAAGGCCCGAAGCGCCACGGCGCCGTGTGGATCGAGCAAGTAGCCGGTTTCCTGGTGTACCCGCTTGATGGTGGCTGTAGTTTCCGCGTCGGAAACGATGGCACCGCTAACCATTCGGCTTACATCGGCGTGGCGCTGTTCGAATAGCTCCAGGATGCGCCCAAAGTTGCTCGGGTTGCCTACGTCCATGGCATTGGAAAGCGTAACGACAGCAGGACGGGCCTCGAAAACGCCGGTGCGGAGGTAGTCGGCTACGGCTGAGTTGGCATTGCAGGCCGCCACAAAGTGCCCGATGGGCAAGCCCGAGGCGTGCGCCATGAGCCCGGCGCAAATGTTGCCGAAGTTGCCGCTCGGTACTGCCACCACCGGTGGGGTTTCGTGTGCCCACTGTTGCAGAGCGTAGCAATAGTAGAACTGTTGCGGCAACCAGCGGGCCACGTTGATGGAGTTAGCAGAAGTGAGTTGCCGATGCTCGGTTACGCGCGGGTCGAGGAAAGCTTGCTTTACCAGCCGCTGGCAGTCGTCGAAGTTGCCGCGCACTTCCAGGGCCGTGATGTTCTGGCCTAGCGTGGTCAGCTGCAATTCCTGCAACGGACTGACCTTGCCCGATGGATACAGAATTACCACCTCGACCCCTTCAACACCCAAGAAACCGTCGGCGACGGCCCCGCCCGTGTCGCCGGAAGTCGCTACCAATACCGTAACCGGCGCCGTTTGCTGCCGTGAGAAGTAGCCCAAGCAGCGGCTCATGAACCGTGCACCCACGTCTTTGAACGCCAACGTCGGACCATGAAACAGTTCCAGCGCTGCTATCTGACTAGTCACGGGCACCAACGGAAACTCGAAGTCCACTGTCTCGGCGCAGATGCCGCGCAGTACCTCTTCCGGAATTGTGTCGCCGACATAGGGCTGGATGACTTCAAACGCCACCTCAGCCCGCGACATAGTGCGGAAGTTCCGCAACAGTTCTGGAGAGAACTTCGGAATCCGTTCCGGAAAGTATAGCCCGCCATCCGGCGCCTGTCCGGCGATGGTAGCGGCTTGAAAATCAACGGTAGGAGCTTGCTGTTTGAGGCTATAGTAGCGCATAAGATTACGTGTGCGGCCAGTTGCGGCCCTTCTGATGAATGGTGCAGTGTAGCGGGAAGAGAAACTTAGCGCTACAGCTCAAATCGTACTCCGGTGGAATTGATGGTGCTGACGTGGATGTGGAAGTCTACTCCTAGCTGCTCATATACTGCTCGCATAGCACTGGCTACCGCCTGCGCCGTCGCTTCGTTTTCACTCAGCATGAAGATGGATGGGCCAGAACCCGAGATACCCCCGCCCAGTGCACCGGCTTCTAAACTGCGCGCCTTCACGGCAGCAAAGCCCGGAATCAGAATGCTACGTACTGGCTCCACAATCACGTCTTCCAGCGAGCGGCCAATAAGCTGGTAATCTGACTTCAACAAGCCCGCCACCAGTCCGGCCACGTTGGCCCACTGCCGGATGGCAGATTTTAGCGGCACTTGCTGTTTCAGAATCTGGCGGGCATCGGCGGTGCGCACTTCTATCTGCGGGTGCACTACCGTCACGTGCAGCGGCGGCGCCGACAAAGGCACAATATCCAGCGGTTCGGCCGAACGGATAAGCGTGACGCCGCCGTAGATAGCCGGGGCAATATTGTCGGCATGCTGCGCGCCGGATGCTACCTCTTCCCCGAACATGGCAAAGCGTACCAGTTCCTCTTTAGAGAAGATGTTGCCTAGCAACAGATTGGCTCCCACTACGGCACCCGCCGCGCTGGCCGCGCTGCTACCAATACCGCTGCCCGGCAGAATGGCTTTGTTGATGCGCATCTCGAAGCCCGTACCGGCCGGGGCGGCCCGTAGCAACGCTAGCAGTGCCGCCCCCGCCACGTTGCGTGCAGGCTCGGTAGGCAGGTCGAAGTCGTCCTCATGCGTAATCACAACTCCCGGCTGTTCAGTCAGGCGCAGATGCATGGTGTCGCAAGGGGCTTCCAGCGCAAAGCCCAGCACGTCAAACCCGCAGACTACATTGGCCACGGTAGCCGGTGAATACAGCGTCAGAAAGTTGGAAGTAGGCATAAGTGGAAAATGTAGCCCGAAGCTTATGCCTCGCTGCTAGTAGTTGCGGAGATGAGGAGATGAATAGTAGCCTTTGTAAAGTTGTTGGCTAAGTCAGTGTACAGCTTCTTATTGATCGTCTATCATGTTTGGTCTGTCGTCCGTTTGTCCAAGCATTACACATGCTGACTCCGTAATACTATCGTCCTGCTGAGCGCAGCCGAAGCATCTCGCTCGAATCGTTGAATTAGCACCACAACGTCAGCACGCGAGATGCTTCGACTCCGCTCAGCATGACCGTTCGTAGGGCAACGTCAGACGCCAGAGTACATATGATAAACGAACCGATTAGACTGTACACTTCCTAAGCGCATTACGCCCGAGCGGCACGGATTACATCGGCGAAAACACCGGAGGCCGTGACATCGGCGCCGGCGCCCGCACCTTTCACTACTAAAGGTTGCTCGGGGTAGCGGTTGGTGAAGAAGAGCACAGCATTGTCTTTGCCCTGCAACACGTAGAAATCATGACCTGGTGCTACGCCTTGCAGCCCGACGCTAGCTTTGCCGTTGGCGTAGCGCGCCACGAATTTGAGGCGTTGACCTTGAGCGGCGGCCGCATCATAGAGGCTGCGGAAGTGGGATTCGTGCACGGCCAATTGCTTGTAGAAAGCTTCCACGTCGCCTTCCAGACAAGAGGCGGGCAGGAAGGATTCGTTGTGAATGTCACTTAGCTCCATTTCCTGACCAGCTTCCCGCGCCAAAATTAGGATTTTGCGGGCTACGTCGGTGCCACTCAAGTCCAGGCGTGGATCGGGTTCGGTGTAGCCTTCGGCTTGGGCTTGGCGCACCACGTCGGCGAAGGGCACGGTGCCATCGTAGTGGTTGAACACAAAATTGAGCGTGCCCGAGAGTACGGCCTCAATGCGGTGTACCTCGTCGCCGCTGCGCAATAGGTCGTTGAGCGAACCGATGACGGGTAGGCCGGCCCCCACGTTGGTTTCAAACAGAAATTCGGCATTGAACTCGCGTGCCAATGATTTCAAGCGGGCATAATTCACGTATTCCGACGAGCAGGCCACCTTGTTGCAGGCTACCACGGCCATACTTTTCTCGAGCAACGAGGCATAGGTTTTTGCTACGTCGGCGCTGGCCGTCACGTCCACAAACACCGTGTTGCGTAGATTGCGAGCGTGCAGCTGCTCGACCAATTCCGTTAAATTCAGCGGTTGTCCTTGCTCTAGCGCCGTTTGCCAGTCGTTCAGCTCGATGCCACCGTCTTCTGTCAGTACGAAGCGTTGGCTGTTGGCTAGGCCCACTACGCGCAAATTAAGGCGCAGCTTTTCGCGCAGCCACTGCTGTTGCCGAGCCATTTGTTCGAGCAGTTTCTTGCCCACGTTGCCCACTCCCGCTACAAAGATGTTCACCTGCTTGGTGGTCTCCTCGAAGAACTCCTCGTGCAGCACGTTGATGGCCTTGCGCACGTCGGCGGTCCGAATCACGGCGGATATATTTCGCTCCGACGAGCCCTGCGCAATGGCCCGGATGTTCACGCCGTTCTGGCCGAGCGCCCCAAACATTCGCCCACTGATGCCCGGGTGGTTGCGCATCTGCTCACCCACCAATGCCACAATAGCTAGGTCCATCTCACAACGCAGTGGCGCTACTTTGCCGGCGGCTATTTCAACACTGAATTCCTCGTCAACGGCGGCTTGCGCCGAGCCAGCATCGGCGGCCCGCACGGCCACGCAGATCGAGTGCTCCGACGAGCTTTGGGTGATGAGAATTACGTTGATGCGCAACAGTGCCAGCGCCCCAAACAACCGCCGCGAGAAGCCCGGAATGCCTACCATGCCGCTGCCTTCCAGGTTTAGCAACGCTAGCTGCCCGATGCTCGAAAGGCCCCGCACCACGTCGCGGTTGGCCGGCGGATTTATTTCTACTAGTGTACCTTCATCTTCCGGCGCGAAGGTATTCTTGATCCAGAGTGGGATTCCCTGACTCATGACCGGCTGAATAGTAGGCGGATACAGCACCTTGGCCCCGAAGTGCGACAACTCCATGGCTTCTTGATACGAGATGCGCGGAATCGGGCGGGCCAGCGTCACGAGACGAGGGTCGGCGGTCATCATCCCGCTTACATCGGTCCAGATTTCCAACCGCTCCGCCGCCAAAGCTCCCGCGAAGATGGCCGCCGTATAGTCGGAGCCACCGCGGCCGAGGGTGGTGGTAGTGCCTTGCGCATCGCTCCCGATAAAGCCCGGCACCACGTACACCGAACTTGGCTGCGCGGCCACAAACTCCTGAATCTGCTGATTGGTAACGGCCGTATCCACCGCCGCAAAGCCGTAATGCGAGTTGGTGCGGATCAGTTGCCGGCTGTCTTGCCAAATGTGGGCCACGCCGTGTGCTTTCAAGCAAGCCGCCAGCAGCCGCGACGACAGCAATTCCCCGAAGCTCACCAGCCGGTCTAGCGTCCGGTTCGACAACTCACCCAACGAATATATCCCGTCGCACACACTGTCTAGCTCGTTGCAGTAGGTTTTCACCAAGCTCAACACGGCGCTTTGATCGGGAATGGGAAGCAAGCCGCGCACGGCTTCTAAATGGCGCTCTTCCAAGTACTTGAGTCGGGCGCGGTATTCGTCGGAACCGGTGGCAGCTAGGCGGCCGGCTTCAATCAGCGCGTCGGTGGTGCCCCCGAGGGCCGATACCACTACCACGGTGGGAGCTTGCCGGGCAGCCGTTTCCACGAGCTGCGCCACACGTTGGAGGTTGGGGGCCGTAGCCACCGACGAACCACCGAATTTCAGAACCTGCATGAGCATAAAGAGATGTGAGGACACGAAAAAGCCCGTCGGATCCGGCTTGGCTTCTGGTTAGGAAGCGGCCGGCGACGGGCTGCGAAACATCAAAGCAAGGAGAGGTAGCGCAGCCCGTCTAGCGGGTTGTAATACCTGTAATAATGCCGGTGCCGGTCGTCAAACAGACGCCGGTGGGAGCGGAAATAAGGAAAGTTGAAAAAGAAAGTGAGGCCATGCGTGCGTACTTCTGGCCGTAAAGTAGGCATTTTCTGATAAGCACAATATCTATCTACCTATCTATTCTGAAAAAAGAACTGAGAAAACGCCTAACGGCCGTGCTTCTCTTGCGCGCAAGAGGAACCGTGCCACGCACAGGACGTGTTTGTTTTCAGTACCTTTGCACTCCCAATACAATTCTCAGAAGGTAAGATGCTAGACAAACTAGAAGCTATCCAACAGCGATTCAACGACGTGGCCGAGCAGCTCACGCAGCCCGACGCCATGAGCGACATGAAACGCTACAAGACGCTTAATAAAGAATATAAAGACCTAAACAAGATTGTTGTTGAATACAAGGCCTACCAGAACGTGCTGGCCAACATCGACAGCGCCAAGGAGGTCATTGCCAACGAGAAAGACGAAGACTTCCGCCAAATGGCGAAAGACGAGCTAGAAGCACTCTACCCCGAGCAAGAGCGCCTCGAAACGGTTATCAAAGACCTGTTGCTGCCCAAGGACCCCAACGACTCGAAAGACGTCATCATGGAAATCCGGGCTGGTGCAGGTGGCGACGAAGCGGCCATTTTTGCCGGCGACTTGCAGCGGATGTACATGCGCTACGCCGAACGGCATGGCCTCAAAATGGATTTGATTGATGCCACTGAAGGCACTTCGGGCGGCTACAAGGAAATTATCTTGGCCGTGAAAGGCGAAGACGTGTATGGCAAGCTCAAGTTCGAGTCGGGGGTGCACCGCGTGCAGCGCGTACCCGCCACCGAAACGCAGGGCCGGATTCACACCTCGGTAGCTTCGATTGTGGTAATGCCGGAAGCCGAGGAACTGGACGTGCAGATCGACATGAACGATGTGCGCAAGGACCTCTTTATGTCGTCGGGCCCCGGTGGGCAGTCGGTAAACACGACGTACTCGGCCGTGCGCCTCACGCACTTACCTACGGGCCTCGTAGCACAGTGCCAGGACCAGAAGTCGCAGCTCAAGAATTTCGACAAGGCACTGCAAGTACTTCGCTCGCGCCTCTACGAAATCGAGTTGGCCAAGAAAAATGAAGTGGAAGGCGCAGCCCGCAAGAGCATGATTGGCGGCGGCGACCGGTCCGACAAGATTCGTACTTACAATTACCCCCAAGGTCGGGTAACCGACCACCGCATCGGGTTCACGGTGTACAACCTAGCCAGCGTAATGGAAGGCAACATCGACGACTTCGTGGAGCAGTTGCGCCTCGCTGAAAGTGCTGAGCGCCTGAAGGAAGGCGTATCGTAATAAAGATGCCGTAAGCTCGTTAGCCCTTAAAAGAACGTCATATTGGCAACCAGATTTTCTATGCGCTTTCTACTCCCGCTGCTACTTGTTTTCTCGGCACTACTTTGCCTGCTGCCGAGCTGCGAGCCGAAGGAAGACTTAGTCACCAAGGACGCTAGCGCCAAGCTGGAATTTTCGGCCGATACCGTGCTCTTCGATACGGTCTTTGCGCAGGTGGGCACCGTGAGCAAGCGCCTGTGGGTGTACAACCGCAACTCCCTGGCCGTGAAAGTCAGTGAGATTCGGCTGGCGGATACGTATCCCGGTACCTATTCGCTGCTCATCAACGGTGACGAAATGCGCGTGGCCAATGACCTGGAAATCCGGGGTAAAGACAGCTTGCTTGTGTTGGTGAAAGCCAAGCTTGGGCCAAGCGCTACCGATAATAAACCTTTTCTGGTGGACGACCAGCTGCTGTTCAAAACCAACGGCAACGAGCAGGACGTGAAGCTGGTGTCGTACGGGCAGAACGCCTACTTCCACGGCCCCGAAGAACATATTACCCGCAACACCACGTGGCCCAAAAACCGTCCGCACGTTATCTATGGCGTGGTAGTAGTCGATGCCGGCGCGACGCTCCGCATTCAACCCGGTACCCGGATTTACTCGCATGCCGGCTCGGCCATCGTGGTGCAGGGCACTTTGCGTGTCAACGAAAATACCAACCCATCGGCGGAGCTTACGCCTACGGATACTGCCACGTTTGTGCGCTTTCAGGGTGACCGGCTAGAGCCTTTCTATGCTGATATTCCGGGGCAATGGCGGGGTATTCAGTTCGACCCGAGTAGTAGCCGTAACAATCTGGTGCGTTTCACTGAAATCAAAAACGCCTCATATGGTCTGCTGATCTTGAACCGGCTCAACGGCCCTCACCCACGGGTAACGGCCGAGAATACGATCCTGCGCAATATTTCTGGGGAAGCCCGCTCCTTCGGTGGTGGTGGTGATGATGGTAGTAGTTTTGAAGGAGCAGGAGTATTCGGTTTCTCCGGCGACTTTGATCTGCGCAATTGCCTGTTCACCAACTGTGGCGAATATGCCGTGCGCGGTATCGGCGGAACGTACACTCTGAACTATTGCACGATTGCCAATTACACCCCACAGTTCCGACGCGAATCAGCTTCTCTCTGGTTCACCAATGAGGTAACTGACAAGCAAACTGCTGTTCCAAACACAGTTCGAGTAACCGTTGATAACTCCATTATATGGGGCTCAATCAAAGACGAGTTGTTCTTTAAAAACGGCGATACATATCGGCCAAATCTGAACATTCAGAATAGCATTTTGCAGACTGATGACTATGCTGGCACTACAGATGTTGGCGACAAGCTAGGTTTTGACAACCGTCGCAATCAAATTGACACTGATCCGAAGTTCAAGAGCACTCCGCTCCGAAGCTTCGGCAATAAGTTCGACTATCGTCTCGATACCCTTTCTCCGGCCAGCAACAAAGGGGTGTTTAACTCGGCAATACCGCGCGACCTCCTCAATAAACCCCGGAGCATAACGGCGCCCGACCTCGGGGCGTATGAACGGGTGAATCCTTAGAGCTGATGATCTACATCCAAAAGCGTTTGCGCTTACCGGCCTTGCGGCGTGGCTTTCATTTAGTTACGGACTTACTAGTTGCAGAACTGCCAGAGCTAGAGCGTATCCGTATGGGTACTGCGCATTTTTTCATTCAGCATACCTCTGCCAGCTTGAGCATCAACGAAAACGCTGATCCTACGGTGCGCGTTGATTTCGAGTCGTATTTCAACCAAGCGGTACCCGAAAATGCCCCGTACTTCCGTCATACACTAGAAGGCCCCGACGATATGCCAGCCCATCTCAAAGCAGCGATGCTCGGCCACGCCGTGAGCATGCCCATTACAAACGGGGAGTTGGCCCTTGGTACGTGGCAAGGCGTGTACTTGGGCGAGCACCGCAACCAGGGAGGCCGGCGCTGGGTAGTTGCGACGCTGATGGGCACAGAATAAATTCAGGTAACAGGCTATTCTTCTAGCCGGACAGTATAAATTTTCGGTTATCAAGCCCGGCCGTCATTGTTTCTCGTATGAGGTAAAAAAGCACTAGCTTTTCGCATCTCATGGAGTCTGCTCTGCTGTCTTTCCGTAAACCTGCCCTTGCGGTCCTGCTGCTCTACGCGGCCTTAGGATTAGTAAGCTGCGAGGCTAAAGGCCCGCCCGCTACCGTTGTTGCTAAGCCCAAGCAGGAACGCCGCCAGCCAGTTGCCGCGCCGCAGCCCGTGGCTCCGAAAGCGTCTTGTACCCTCACCAACGATACATTGGCGGGGCAGCCTTTCGGGATGGAGCCAACTGTGGAAGAGTTACTGAACTCTGGAGCGAAAATAGTAAGCCGCAAGGCGTTTGAAAACCTGCACGAAGCCGGGCAAACGGACACCATTATTACCCTACAGCACCAGGGCAATTTATTTGAGTTTTATCACTCGCCCGAAAAGGATCTGCTTCGGCAAGCCGTCATTACCAACTTCAAACCCGCATACGGGCAGCGTCTGCGCCTGACGCTCAACGAGTCGGCGCGGCAGAGTGGCGGCCCCTGCGGCCAGCTTCGCCTCCGCGACACCGACCATGCCAACATGGTTTCTGCCACCTTCACCGCCGGACAGCCTAGCTTGGCCCGCGTGCAGCCGTACCTGGATTAAGGCCTCCCCTCTTACCATGCCGGAATAGCACTTGTTTACTCTACTATGCGCGTCCGTACGGTGTAGCGCACGGTATCAAACATGACCAACTTCTGAATGCCTTCTACGCTATAGCTCTGCAAACCACGGTTATTTGCCTGAAGTCGGAGCTTCTTCTCAGAGTAGAACAGCGGGTTGTCTTGAATGATGGTAGCTATGATAGATTCGGGACGGTCAGCAGCTTTGGTGACAACTAACTCTTGTACTGACCCCTCAATACCAGACTTTCTTTTGTACGCAGTGCTCGGGCTATTCTGTTGGTTGACCGGCTCTATCTCATACGCGCCGCGTAAAGCAGGCTTGTTGATGTCCGCTTGGTAGAAGATTTGCAACTCTTTGCTCCAATCCGTTTTGGTAACGCGGGTGGTTTCCACGTTGCCGTCGCGCAGGCGCACTTGTTTTTCCACCACGGGCTGCTGGCGGTTGAGTTCAGCTACTTGACTATCTAGAAAGCCTTTAACGTCGAAGTAGTTAGGCTTGCGGTTGGTGGGTACAGGGCGCACGGTTGCATCTTCACCCGGCCCACAGGCCGCAAGTGCCAACAGCACCCCTAGCCGCCAATTGCCTTTACGCACGAGTTGAGGTTCCTTGGGGCTGCAACAAACTCACACCCGTCATGTCGGTGGGTTGCGGCAGGCCCATGAGCGCAAGTACCGTAGGCGCAATATCACCGAGCTTGCCGTCGGCGAGGGTACCGTGGTAATCGTTATCGGCTAAGATGCAGGGCACCAGATTGGTGGTATGCGCCGTATTGGGTGAGCCGTCCGGATTGATCATGTATTCGGCATTACCGTGGTCGGCAATAACGATGCACGCGTAATTGCTAGCCAAGGCAGTCTCTATAACGGCTTTGGCGCAGGCATCCACGGTCTCCACGGCTTTCACTACGGCATCGAATACACCGGTGTGACCCACCATGTCGGGATTGGCGAAATTGAGGACAATGAAGTCGGCTGACTTGGCTTGCAACTCCGGCACTAGTGCGTCGCGCAGGTCGGCGGCGCTCATTTCGGGTTGCAAGTCGTAGGTGGCTACTTTGGGCGAAGGACGCATAAGGCGAGTTTCGCCATTGAATTCAGTTTCGCGGCCTCCCGAGAAGAAGAACGTGACGTGCGGGTACTTCTCAGTTTCGGCAATGCGAATCTGTTTCTTGCCATGAGCCTCCAGTACCGCACCCAACGTATTGTCGAGGTTATCTTTCTCGAAGATGGGGGTTACGCCCGTGAATGTGGCGTCGTAGTTGGTCATGGTGAGGTAATGCAGGTTCAGCCGGTGCATCTGGAAGGCGTTGAAATCCTGCTGCGTCAGGGCCTGCGTGATTTCGCGGCCCCGGTCGGTGCGGAAGTTGAAGCAGATAACCACGTCGCCTTCCTGGATGGTAGCCAGCGGCGTCCCATCTGCACCCACCTTCACGATTGGCTTCAGAAACTCGTCTGTAACTCCTTCCTTATAGGAGTCCTGCATGCTTTGAATCAGGTTCTGCGAAGGGGTGCCTTTGCCGTTCACCAGCAGGTCGTATGCCACTTTCACCCGTTCCCAACGGTTGTCGCGGTCCATGGCGTAGTAGCGGCCTACAATCGAGGCAATCTTACCACTGGCACCGTGCTGCAAGTGCTGCTCTAAGTCATTGACATACGCTACGCCGCCTTTCGGGTCGGTGTCGCGGCCGTCGGTGAAGGCATGGATGAACACCTTGTGCACGTCGGCGTCGTGGGCCAGGGTGCAGAGAGCTTTTAGGTGCTCGATGTGGGAGTGCACGCCACCATCCGAAAGCAAGCCCATGAAGTGCATGGTTTTGCCGCTGGTGCGAGCATACTCAAATGCCTTTTCCAGGGCCGGAATAGAAGCTAGCTTCCGCTCCCGAATGGCTTTGTTGATGCGGACCAATTCCTGGTACACCACGCGGCCGGCGCCAATATTCATGTGTCCGACCTCGGAATTGCCCATCTGTCCATCAGGAAGCCCTACGGCTTCGCCGGATGCTTGCAACTTGCTGTGCGGAAACCGCTGAAACAGCGAATCAACGAAAGGGGTTTGCGCTTTATCAACTGCCGAAACCTCTTTGTTCTTGGCCAGACCCCAGCCATCGAGAATCACCAACAATACCTGCTTGTTCATGGGCACAAAGATAGGCTGTCAGCGCCGTACCAACGGTATTTTATTGTTTAACCTACGTTCGGTGTAAATAACCCGAGGCGTTTGGGCTACGTAGCAGGGGTTGGCATAATTTTCGCGTACCGCATGATGCATTCTATACTCTAAAATGAAACGCATTCTTTTTCAAGCTCTCGTGTGCGGATGGCTACTATTGCTTTCGGCGGTGGGGCAGGCGCAGGGCGACGTATTTGGCTCTATTGGTGGCGCTTTGCGTAATGCTTCTTCCAAAGAACTGTCGCAATACTTTGGCGCAACCGTCGAAATTAGCATTGATGGGGACCGGCAGAGCTACAGTGCCACTCAGGCTGAATTTGTGATGAAAGACTTTTTTGCCAAAACGGCACCTGCCAGTTTCGAAATAGTACACCAAGGTGGCAGTGATGGTGGGATTCCCTACGCAGTAGGTAAATACAAAAGCAAAGACGCCATGTACCGCGTAATTGTGAAGATGCAAAACGCCAATGGTGCTTTGCGAATTGAAAATATGGCTTTCACCAAAGAATAATTGGTCAGCATACTCACATAAACTTCTCTTTGAAGCGCTAAATCAGCTTTGCGACTTGCCTCGCAGTTAAGTTTTCTTTTAACCAAGCCCCTGGCACTGCTATAGTTGTCAGGGGCTTAGTGCGTTTAGAGCCTTTGCGCAACTATAATGGGGTTCGGGTTGGTAACGGCTTAAAGGTTGAGCTTGTATAGGATAACCGCGTAATGAGCCCTTTTCACTATTTTTGCGCCGTGCAAAAACCCTCCTACCTCACCCCCGAAGCATTAACTACTTTCATCCGCACGGCTCTTGCAGAAGATGTAGGCGACGGTGACCATTCTTCCCTAGCCTCAATCCCGGCCGACGCGCAAAAACGGGCCCGGTTGCTGGTGAAAGACGAAGGTGTATTGGCCGGGGTGGAGCTAGCACACCTGATTTTTCGGGAAGTAGACCCAGCCCTGCAAGTAAATCAGCTGCTGGCCGACGGAGCCCGCGTAAAGCACGGCGACGTGGTACTGACTGTGGAGGGCCGCGCTCAAAGCATCCTGACAGCGGAACGGCTGGTGCTCAACTGCATGCAGCGCATGAGCGGTATTGCCACTAACACAGCACACATCTCCACGCTGCTAGCTGGCACCAAAGCCCGCTTGCTCGATACCCGCAAAACCACACCCAACTTTCGGCTGTGTGAAAAGTGGGCGGTGCTCATTGGGGGCGGAGTTAATCACCGCTACGGCCTTTTCGACATGATTATCCTCAAGGACAACCACGTCGATTATGCGGGCGGTATCCGGCAGGCCATAGAAGCCACCCAGGCCTACCTCCGCCAAACAGGTCGGCAACTGCCTATCGAAGTGGAAACCCGCAGCCTGGCGGAAGTGCAGCAAGCACTCGACACTGGGGGAATTAGCCGCATTATGCTCGACAATATGTCACCGGCCCAGCTGCGTGAGGCCGTCCAACTTATTGATGGTCGCTACCCAACCGAAGCCAGTGGCGGCATCACCGAGCATACCATTGCCGAAGTGGCCGCATCAGGTGTCGATTTTATTTCGGTGGGAGCCCTTACACACTCAACTAAAAGTCTCGACCTTAGTTTAAAAGCTTATTAAGTGGTTGAATTGCTGAATGGTTAAATGGTTGACCGTTCATCGAGCCATTACAACATCCAACCATTGAATTTTTCAGCAATTCAACCATCCAAGAAAATGCAACAACCTAATCAACGCGGAGGCTATCGGCAGCAACAGCAGGTACAAGCTGGCTCGCCGTTGGCTATTCGCACTAAAAAACATCAGCTCGACTCCAACCTTTACACCCGCGTTGCCATGGGCCACGTGTGGCGCAAGGAGTGGTGGTTTGCTTTGATTCCGTTTGTGGTGGGCGTACTACCTGCTGCTATTTGGCCCTCGTGGTGGTGGCTGGTATCTGGCTTGGTGCTGACCTTGCTCTACGTATTGCTGCGCTCTTCGCAGATTACGGCTGTCACGCAGATGGAACAAACCAAGCCGTTGTTTGAGCGGATGAGCTACGTTATCGATCAACGGCAAATTGGTTTGATGCAGAACGAGAAGGAAGGCAAAGGCATGGGCGTGAACTGGGAAATGATTGGCCACGTAAAGCGTGAGCCCGACGGGTATTTGCTGTGGTTCCGCAACCAAGATCCACCGGCTGAACTTACTGGGTGGCGTGCCTGGGTGGCTCGTACTTTTGAGACGCCCATGTTCCTGCACGTTCCGTTCAAGGTATTCAACTCGCCCAACGACCAGAAGCTATTCGAATCGATGCTGCGCCGCAAGAACTTGCTGCCCGCCGAAGAAAAAGCGTCGTAGGCTAATCACTTAACAATCCATAAACCAAGAATATGACCAAGCAACTTGTGCTTTCCGCCCTGGCCGTAGCCACGCTTTCCCTAGCCGCTTGCAGCAGCGAGCCTTCCGATTGGCGGCCCGAGAATAAAGTATCGGTGGATATGGTGGAGCCCGGTTCCCGCTCCTCCGACAACTTCGACCAGCATACGGCTGCCGCTGCCGACCAAAGCAAAGGCGGCGCCATTGAGCGCCCAATTAGCTCGCACGTAGACCTAGAAGGCCGGGAGCGGCCTAGTGCTGATGCTAACGTATCGGCAGATGCTAAAAAAGCAGAAGTAACCAAGCGAGCCGAAGACCGTGCGGCGGCGGGCGCGAAGCCAGTAAAGTCTGAAGACGAGCCAGCTCCCGCTGTAAATAAGGCCCAGCCTCACGAATAGGCGTTGCGAAGCATGAAAGGATTTTCCTGGACGCGGGCTGCAATAGCCGTGTTACTAACTGCTGGTACCGGCTTATCAATGGGGTGTGAGAGCAAACCAGCTACTTCTGCAACTGCTCCGGCAGCAGATGGTACTGGCGCAGCTCCGGCTGTAGCAGCTGCCTATATCTGCCCGATGGGCTGCGAAGGCAGTGCTAGCAACGAACCTGGCAAATGCCCGGTGTGCGATATGGCCTTGGAACCAAACCCTGACCATAAGCCGGCGGCACAGTAGCTAGCTGCTTAACCGTAATTGAAGAGGAATCCGAGTAGCAGACGCGCTACTTGGGTTCCTCTTTCTCTTTCAAGAGCGTACTGATATTGTAACTATTTTGTAACATTGTTGCATAATAAGCCCGTACGGTGAGCTAACGCCTACTAGCTGCAACAGCGGTATCGGACTTCTATCTAGTTCAAGCGAGAGATTATTTGGCTTGCAGCTAAAGAAATTTCCCGGGTTATGCAGGCTGACCACATGGTCTCTGTGCCTGCTTTTGTTTGCTTATGTCACAAGTTGCTGCGCCTGAGCCCGAGTGGTTTAGCACCTGGTTTGATTCGCCGTACTACCATCTGCTGTACCGCAACCGGGACTACACCGAGGCAGGTACATTCATTGATACGCTGCTAAAGCACCTGCACCCCAAACCTAACGCGCATCTGCTGGATTTGGCGTGCGGCAAAGGACGGCATGCGCTGCAGTTAAGCGAGCGAGGCTATGAGGTAACCGGGGTGGATTTGTCGGCGGAAAGTATTGCGGCGGCCCGGCAGCAAAGGCACGCGCGGCTGCACTTTCATGTGCACGACATGCGCGACCCGCTGCCGTACGGTCCCTTCGATCTAGTGCTGAACCTGTTCACTAGCTTCGGTTATTTTCAGGACGAGAGCGAAAACGTGGTGGCCCTGCGCAATGCTACGGCGGCTCTGCGACCTAGCGGCAAAATGGTTATCGATTTCCTGAACACGGAACGAACTATTCGGGAATTGGTAGCGCACGAACAGAAAGTAGTGGAAGGCGTTACCTTCCGCATGCATCGCCATCTAGACCGGGACTTCATTGTAAAGGAAATCAGCTTCCAAACCCTTAGTGGTCAAGAGTACCACTATGCAGAACGAGTGCGGGCCCTCACCCTCGAACGGTTCGAGGAGTACTTCTACTTGGCTGGGTTGCGGGTGGCTGAAGTGCTAGGCGACTACCACCTCAACCTTTACGACGTAGAAAGCAGCCCGCGCATGATTTTCATCTTGAAGAAGTAGGTGGCTGAACTACTCGATGCGTGACCGATAGGCTGGGATGCCAAGCACAGCTATCAAATTCTAAAACAACTTTCTCGTTCTTCTATGTGGTTTGCCGTTCTGCTGTTGTTCTGTACTGTGTTGGGAGCCGGCTGGGCTACTCAACTGGTGCCAACAGCCAGTACTACTTGGATGAAGCCGCTGCTCGCTTTTAGCGGCGCTTATCTATTCACACTCACTATCACCCACTTGCTGCCCGAAGCCCTCCTGCTGGTGCCTGGCGATATGCACCGCATTGGCTACTTTGTGTTGGCCGGGTTTTTTGGGCAGTTGGTGCTGGAGGTATTTTCGCAGGGTGTAGAGCATGGGCATGTACATCATCATACTTCACACGCCGGGCACGTACCTTTTCTGCTGTTGTTTTCGCTTTTGGTTCACTCCTTTCTGGAGGGCAGCATCTTGGTAAAGGCGCCTGCCGCCGGCACCGTGAGCGACAATTTTTACGCTATTCTGACGGGGGTGGCTCTGCACCACATTCCGGCCGCTTTTGCGCTGGTAGCCGCCCTGATGCTCCGGCTGGGTAGTTTCCGGCGGGCGTTGCCGTTTCTGGTGCTTTTCGCGCTGGCCGCTCCGATAGGTATCGTCATCAGTAACTACGTGGTACTGGACCAGCTTTTGACTGGAGGACTGTATGCGGCGCTACTTGGCTTTGTGGCCGGCAACTTCCTTCATGTATCTACCACTATTCTGTTCGAAACTAGTCCCGAGCATCGTCTTAACCTTCCCAAGCTAGCCGCTACCTTGGCCGGCACGGCTTTAGCGCTCGGTGTGGAGCTACTGTAGAATAAGAAAGTAGCGGAGCAACTAGGTGATGACATTCAATAAGCGAGCAACTTGCTTGGTTGCTCTGCTACTCCATTGCTCTAAAGCCAGTCGTCGGCGTCGAGGGTGGGTCCGGTGCTGCCTAGCAGGTGCTCGAACTGCCGGGCACGCGCACGCTGGAGCATAAGTTCATGCTGGAGAGAAAGAAGCCGCTGCCGCATGGCCAGCACGATGTCGATGCCTTCTTTGCTTAAGCCTAGCTCGTGCCGCAAGCGGGACAGGCGGGCCAAGTGCTCGGGCTCGTCGTGGATAGTGCCGGTAGCGGAATCAATGCCAAGCAAACCAAGATCTGCGAATTCGCGCAAGTCATTTTCACTCAAACCATAGCGCAAGGCGCAGTCGTGGTAGGTGATGCTGATAATGTGGGTTTTCATAGCGTTTGGGTCACGGGGTTAGTCATTGCGCAGGGCGGCTAATTGCCGAATCAACTCTTTCTCTTTGTCAGTGAGCTGCTGCGGAAGCTGTACTGTCAGGCGGAGGTATAAGTCGCCAAACTGCCCTTCTTTCCGGTACACCGGAAAGCCTTTGCCCCGCAGCCGTAGACGGGTGCCGTTTTGCGTTTCGGGCTTGATGTTGATTTTCACTGGCCCCGACAAGGTATCGACCACCTGCTCGCCACCTAGCAAGGCGCGGTAGAGTGGTACTTGCACTTCCTGCGTGAGGTCGTTGCCGTTGCGGGCAAAGCGTGGGTCGGGCAGTACGCGCAGCGTGATGTAGAGCGAGCCATTGGGGCCTCCGTTGCGGCCGGGGGCTCCTTGGTCGCGCAGCCGGATGGTTTGGCCATCCTCGACGCCCGGATGGATAGTGATGCGTAGGCTTTTACCGCTCACGTTGAGGGTGCGCGGACCGCCGCGGTAAGCATCTTCCAGCGTCAGTTCTAATTCGGCCTGATAGTCGGAGCCAGCTCCGGCGCGGGTACCACCAGAGCGGCCACCCATGTTGCCGAAGATAGAGCCGAAAAAGTCCGAGAAGTCGGCGCCGTCGCCGAAGTCGGCACCGCTGAACCCACCTTGTTGCGCATACTGTGACCAGTCGAAGCCGCCTTGCGCTTGGCCGCGGCCCGCGCCCGCTTGCTGATACCGTTGCCAATCGGTTCCTAGTTCGTCGTACTTGCGACGCTTTTCCTCGTCCGAAAGCACTTCGTTGGCCTCGTTCACTTCCTTGAACTTACGCTCCGCCTCCGGATTGTTGGGGTTCACGTCGGGGTGATATTGGCGGGCCAGTTTGCGGTAGGCTTTCTTGATCTGGTCGGTGGTGGCGTTTTTATCTACGCCCAGCGCCTTGTAATAATCCTTGTATTCCATGCTGGCAAAATAGAGGCAATAAAGACAGAAGCGAAAAACGACATGCTGCCTACGACAACTTTACGAATATATGTTGCGCCATGCCAAGGCAACCCACGAAAAAGCACTCTAGGCCGAATGTAAAACACGCGGCCCCGGCTCGTCTGGGCAAGACAAACCGGGGCCGCGGCAATGCTGTAAGTTGTAGGGCTTTTACTTTTTCGTAGGGTCGTGGCCCCAGTTCATAAGTGAATAGCGCCAGCGGGAGTGTTCAATATCGGAGTCGGGCTTCTGGGCCGAATGGCGGCTAACGTAGCTATGCACTTTGTGCATGTGGGCTTCATCGTCGGGGGTGAGGTCGGCTTGCTTTTTCTGAAGGATACGGATGATATGCTCACCGGATTTGTGCCCGATGCTCTGACCGTCGCCGCTGTCTTGACCCACCGAGTTCGACTCGTCGGTTTTCAGCCATTTCTCTAGCTCAGCAGCGGTCATGTTCACATCCGCTTTGAATTGGGCGTAAATATTGTCGTCGGTTTTGGGCGCTGAACTCATACGTAGGAAGCTGTAATAGTGAGAAATATCCTCCAGCAAACAGGCCGTGGTATGTTGGCAAACGAAATAGTGCTGAGGTGGGTTGTTGAAGTGGAACTGGCCCTTCTTTTGTATGTTACGCTGTTATTACTTCCCCATCTCCTTTTCTTTCTCTAAGCTTCTATGAATAAAACTTCCACTTTTGTTTTGGCTTTGCTGCTGGGATTGGGCAGCGTAGCCGCGCAGGCGCAAACGAAGGTGCCGCCCCGCAAGCCGGTGCAGCCCAAGGCCCGAGTTGCCAGCACAGGAGCTAGCATCAAGGATGGAGTGACAATGAAGGAGGGCAAGGTGCTGATGACGCAAAGCGGTATCACGAATCCGGTTACCCAGGAAGCAGCCCTCGTGAACGGCACCAAGATCAAGCCCGACGGCACCGTAACGATGGCCGATGGCACTACCGCCACTCTGAAGGAAGGTGACTATCTGTCTTTGTCGGGCCGCTTGACTACGGCCGCCGCCAAAGCGCAGCAAGACAGCTTGATTCAAGCCACTAGAGACAACAGCAAGTCGAAATCGAAAAAGAAAAAGGGCCGGTAAGCCCGGTGGTACTTCATCCAAGCAAAAGCGGCCCGGACCAATGTGGTCCGGGCCGCTTTTGCTTGGCAGCTGCTAAGGCTTTAGCGTTGCGAATAGTCCTGCAAAATTTCCAGGGCCTCGGTGTCATCTTTGGCTTCCACTACCTCATCAATTACGAACTGTACTTCGGCCTCGGTCCAGCTTTGGGCTTCGGCGGCTTTTATGAAAGCCTCAAGAGCAAGGAAACGGCCCGGCTTAACCGGCGCTTGCCAAGCTACTTTTTTGCGGATGCGCATGAGATTTAATTGAATGGCGGTTGATGCTCTTACGCGTTGTGACTGGCCAACAGTTGCTTGCTTGAGCAGGCTATCTTTTCTTCTTCACCACTTTCAGTTGTACGGGAGCCACACCGGCGTCGATAATGCCGATTTTGCGGGCGGCTTTTCGGGAAAGGTCCACGATGCGGCCCTTGGCGTGCGGGCCCCGGTCCGTGACGGTAACTTTTACGGAGCGGTGGTTGCGCGGATTCGTCACGCGAATCACAGTGCCGAACGGTAAGGTGTTGTGTGCCGCGGTGCGCTTGCTGCCCCGGTAGGTAGTGCCGCTGGCCGTTTTGCGTCCTTCAAACTTGTCGGCGTAGTAGGAACCCTGCCCACTTTGGGTGAAAGCCGATTTGCCGCCAGAACACGCTCCTAGCAAGCTGGTTAGCATAACCATGGCTACCCGAGAGGAGACAGAGAAGCGCCAAGCACAGAGGCATTTCTGGCACATTATGCGAGCGGAAAAGGAAAGAATCTTCATAAGGTAGTAGCTCAAAAATATACAGTCCAGTTACATAGGGGCACCTTACTTGGCGGGCTGCGTGGTAACTACCTTAGCCGGAATGCGCAACGCTAGCAAGCTTTGAAAACTGCCCTGAAAGACGTTGAAATCCACGGTGCCGCGGATACCTGGAATGTAGGACTCGTCGGAATGCTGCCAGATAATCCACTTCTCACGCGGCAAGCGCGGTTGGTCGACCTCGTAGTGCGCCAGCCACAGCGGGTACTTGTCGAAGTGGCCGGCGAGGTAGCGCTTGTAGAAGCTGTAGTTGGAGTATAGGATAGGGCGCACGCCGTAGTGGCGCTCAACCAGCCGTAGCCACACGGCCACATTACGGCGCATGACGGATACATCGTGGAATTCGGCGTGTTCGACATCGAGCACCGGAGGCAGGTCGCCGGGGGCCAGGGGCACGGTGCGGGTGAAAAGGTTGGCTTGCCGGGCGCCGTCGTAGGTGGGCTGAAAGTAGTGGTAGGCGCCGCGGTAGATACCGGCTTGGCGGGCGGCATTCCAGTTGCGCTGAAAGCGAGAGTCACGCATCGTGACGCCTTCCGTAGCTTTGATGAAAGCAAACTTCACGTGGTTGCGCGATACTTCCTTCCAGTCGATACGCCCTTGGTACGACGACACATCAATGCCGTGCACGGCGTAGCCCGCTAGCAACGGCGTTTTCTCGCGGCCAGTCAGGCGTCCGCTCGCGAAAGAGGCCCATGCCCGGCGTACGTGGCGGTGCAACTGGCGCCGATAATGCCCATAAAAAACCAGCGTCGCCACCAACAACAGCAACCCCATCCAGCGAAGCAGCGGACGCCACGGGGCGGGAGACGCAGGAGGGGCAAGGCGACGTTTCATGAGAGTGGTCATGGCAAAAGTAACGCCGCAGCGCGTTGACTAGTGTCTTACTAGCGTAAACTACCAGTTAGTGGCCGCTTTTTTACGACCTTGTCCCACGTTTTATTTTCTTGCTTGCTATGTCTGTATCTACCTCTTCTGCTTCCGATGCCCGCGACGAAAATGGGCACCTCATCCGTGAACTACACGGTGTTACGCTGGCCTCTATCGTCGAGTATTTGCAAGCGCACTACGGCTGGTCGGGACTGGATCAGCGGCTGCGCATGAACTGTTTTGCGGAAAACCCAAGCGTGAAATCAACCCTCACTTTTCTGCGCCGCACGCCTTGGGCTCGCGCTAAAGTGGAAGCATTGTACATTGATACCCGCACTGCCGAAGTAAACGCCAAGCACAAGTAAGGGCTAGGTGAAACTGCTTTACTAGCAGCTTATTACAGGCTTGTTCTCGTTCACTCCCTTAGTTGCCACCTATGGCCGATATCACTGAAAAATCTGGTCCGCTGGCGTTGTTGGTGGGTTTCGTGTTCTTCGTTGTTTTTGAAACAGCAGCTTACCACCTGCTCCGGTGGGCAACGTCGCCGCTTGGGATGGCCAACCAGCTCCAACCCGAAAATACCATCGTGCCTAATTGGGTGAAAACAGTGGTATTTCTGCTGCTGTATCTCGCCTTGGTCGTGGTAGCAGTGTTAACGCTCAGCAACCAACTGCCACGTCGGTATCGGGGGCAAGTAATGGGCTGGTTTTATTTGTCGCTGCTCATGGGATTTGTGCTGCTGATTCCGTTGTTCAGTTAGCAGACCGTAAACTCTGGTTCCTTCCCCTCTGGGGAGAGAACCAGTCTAGCGCCAGAACCAGAAAAGGAAGGGCAAAAAAAAGCCACCGCGGGAGGCAGTGGCTGTTGAGAAAGGGTACCGGTCGGTCCCGGCGTTATAGGCAAGCGCTGATAAAGACTAACGCTGCTTGATTTCGATTTCGCGCTGTTGGCTGCTTGGGTCCAGATAAGGAATGCGCACTTGCAGCTCGTTGTTCTCGTGAATGGCATCAATACGCGACAAGTCCAGGTTAGCGGGCAAGTCGAGGATGCGCGTAAAGAGGGGCGCGCCCAACTGGTCTTCAGGCTGGTGGCGGAATTCGCCATATACCGTCATCCGGTTGTTGTTGAGTACGACGTGGACGTTCTCGGGGCTAACTGAAGGAGCTGCTACCCGAATAACCACGCCTTTCTTTAGCTTATCAACCCGCATTTGGGCTTGTGCAATACCACCGCCCAACGTGTTGAGCAGGTCGAGTTGCGGAGCCATATTGCGGATGAATTCTCTGCTTATCAAGTTCATTGGTTGTGTTTCCTTTCGTAGTTACGGAAGGGATAATACAAACTGTGTACCAACAATTCAGGGGTAAGCAGGAGACCCTGTTTCAGACAGAAAGGCAGACCTTATGGGCCAGCAATTGGACTTCATCGGCCATTGTGGCGGAGAAAAAGACGTCTTTTGCAAGTAGACAGAATCCTGTGATAATCTTGTCAGGCAGCCTGAAAAGCTGCTCTGGAGGCATACATGCAGGATTATGCACTTGGAATTCGTATCCGAGCAGACTCATTATTGGTTTTGGAGCCACCCTTCGTGCGTCAAGCTACGTTCAAAGGTAATCTTGCGTACTACCTCTGCCCTTCGCCATGAAAACTTCCGACGAATTCAACTTGGTTGAACTGCCCAGCCATGCCCCCGCCAACTTCCACAAAACTGCTACCCTGCGGCAGATGAAGAGCATCAAGCAGGAGTTGATTGCGTTGCAAGACCGCCTCTACGCCGAGAACACGCGCAGCATATTGGTGGTGTTGCAAGGAATGGATGCCAGCGGCAAAGACGGCCTGATTCGGCGGGTATTCAGCGGCCTCAATCCGCAGGGCGTACGGATACACTCGTTTAAGGAGCCCACCGAGTTGGAACTGTCCCACGACTTTCTGTGGCGGGTGCATCAGCAAGTGCCGCCCAAGGGCATGATTCATGTGTTCAACCGCTCCCATTACGAAGACGTGCTTGTAACGAGAGTGTCGGGGCAGGTAACGACCGAAGAAGCTCGGCGCCGGTTTGTGGCCATCAACAACTTCGAGAAGCTGTTGCAACAGGCGGGCACCACTATCCTTAAATTCTACTTGCACGTATCGGAAAAAGAGCAGCAGCAGCGCTTACAAGAGCGTATCACTGACCCTGAGAAGCAGTGGAAATACGAAGCTGGCGACGAAAACAAAGCCAAACAGTGGCCGGAATACCGTGCGGTGTATGAAGACGTGTTCGAGTACTGCAATCCAAGCAGTTGCCCATGGCAGATAATTCCTGCCGACCAAAACTGGTACAAAGCCTACGCCGTTGCTAATGCCCTGCGCGATACGTTAGCCAAACTCGATCCGCAATACCCTCATTCAAAAGAAGAACGTCCGAAGGCTAAGGCGATGCGGTAAATTCGAGCTGCCCTGAGCGGCGAAACGTGGCAGGCTACAAAGCTTGCGGCTCCACGATTCGCTCGAAGCGCACGCGTCCTTCGGGATCAAGCCCCATGGTCTGAAAACCATTGGCTAGCAAGACTTGCTGTGAAGCCGGATTGTCGGGGAGGGTATGGGCTATTAGGCGGCGCACCATGCCCGTGCGTTCCGCCTGCTCGATCAAGCCGGTTACTAGTTCGGTGGCCAAGCCTTGACCACGCCAGTCGGCGGCTATGGAGTAGCCGATTTCAGCAGTGCCGCTGGCATCTGGTGGGCCCATGAAGCCACCAGCCCCAACAAGCGTTTTGGGTGAGGTAGGTGTGGCCTTGCGGATGGCATACCACCCATACCAGCCAGCAGCGGTGCGGCCCCCAGCCGTGAGTTGATCAAGGAAAAAGCGCATAGCATCCTCGTCGTATTCGCCGGGAGGCCAATCGGTGGGTAGTACCGCGCCAAGCAAGACGGGAAAGTAACGCGGCTTGTGCAGTTCGGCGGTAAGCAGGGCTCGGCTAGCGGCTAGCAGTGTAAGGCGGGGCGTTTGATGGATAAGCGGAATCATGCCGGAATATACGCGTACTGGCCGGCTAGGTAGTAGTTGTGGCAGGACGAGGCCTGTGCTTGCCGCCTAACACACTGACATAATTGCCACTACCGTCTAGGCAAATCACTCAACTCTCGGGTACAACCAAGAGGTAGTTCACTACCCTTCTTTGGCGAATAAAGGCGGAATCTCCTTGAAAGGCCAATCCAATACAATAGCTTCTATGCCTGCCACACCTTCTTGAGCAATGTGATAAAATCCGCCGGCGAAAGCACCGTAAAGAGCACCTCCTTGGTCCATGAGCAAGCACAGTGGATCAGAATAAGCCAAGCCTACTACGCTTAATGTTTGGTGCGGGACGCGCGGACTATACTCGTGCAGTAGGTGCGGCAATTCAGGAAATGCGGCGCCTCTTTCCACCTCAAAGAAAGCTTGGCTGGTGCTATGATCATGACGGGTGAAATAGCAGGAGAGGCCGCCAAATTCTCGTAGGAACTTGTCGGCGGCAGGCAGCCAAGGTAACCGCAATCGTCTGGCCTGCTGCCGATACAACTGCGTGTCGACGCTACGCCCTGGAAACCAGCCCGCCTCCGTCATGATATGATGCACCTCGTTGGAAAAAGCAAACATAAGGAGCGGAGTCAGACATGAACCGGAGTAAGATAGTAACACATATACATAGAATTAAAAATATTTTAATGCGAAAGGTTGCCGATATGCCCGCAACTCAACATTAGCGGCTCGTGCATGTCGGGGTAGCAAGTACTAGCAAAAAGTTGCTGTGCAGAAGGTATTGGCAACTTACTGTCCGCTTTAGTAACGATTTGACAATCAACAAGCAAACAGCAAGAAAATGGGTAGGTAATGCAACAGGCTACTAATTGTAGAGTCTTTGCTATTCTTTTAGTGCACTTGCTCTTTTCTGTTGCCCCTAAAAGAGTGCATGTTATGCGTATCTAAATTTCCTGCTATGAAAAAGCTGTTGTTTTCCTTGATGGTACTAAGTGGTTTGATTGGAATCGTGCCCGCACTACAGGCACAGGGCACCCTCACCGTACCACCGCCACCTGCCAGTCCGCGAGCCACTCCGCAACCCTCCGCGCACAGAGTGACGCTGGATGTCGACGCCTCTGCTCAAAAAGCAACCCAGCAGAAATCAGAACTAAAAACCAGCAAGTCCAAAACAGAGCAGAAAAAGGCGAAGCCCAAAGCAGTGCCCGCAACAGGACGCACAAACGGCCAGTAGACAGTTAAGTATCAGCCCTATGGCTGCCAACAAAGCTCGACACCGAGCTAGTGCAAGCCTGAGGTAAGCAAAACCTTGCGCGACAGGAGCAGTTAATGCAGATCACCCTATTTGCATTTTCAGTCTGTTTATATGTCTGCTTCCACGCTCTTCACGCCCTTCACCTTGCGAGGGGTTACGTTTCGCAACCGCATCACTGTGTCGCCGATGTGCGAATACAGCAGCCAAGATGGTTTTGCCAACGATTGGCACCTCGTGCACCTCGGCAGCCGCGCCGTGGGAGGCGCCGGCCTGATTATAAGTGAGGCCGCGGCCGTCTCGCCGGAGGGCCGCATCACGCCCGACGACCTCGGCATCTGGAAAGACGACCACATAGTGGGCCTGCGCCGCATCACCGACTTCATTGCCAGCCAAGGTTCCGTGGCCGGTATTCAGTTGGCCCACGCCGGCCGCAAAGCCAGCCACGCCAGTCCTTGGAAAGGAGGTGCCCTGGTACCCGAAACTGCCGGGGGCTGGCCGACAGTGGCACCGAGCGCCGAGCCTTTTATAGATACCGAAGCCGCGCCGCTGGAACTCGATAAAGCGGGCATCGAGAAGGTGCGAGTTGATTTTCGGGAAGCTACTCGCCGTTCACTGGAGGCCGGTTTCCAGGTGATTGAGTTGCACGCCGCGCATGGCTACTTGTTCCATGAGTTTTTGTCGCCGCTCAGCAACCACCGCACCGACGAGTACGGCGGCTCGTTCGAGAACCGCTGCCGCTTGTTGTTGGAAGTAACCGAAGACACCCGCGCCGTCCTGCCCGACCACTTGCCGCTGCTCGTGCGTATCTCGGCCACCGATTGGACCGAAGGCGGCTGGACCATCGATGACTCCATTGTCCTAGCTAACTTATTGAAAGAGCGAGGCGTTGACTTAATCGACTGCTCCACCGGCGGCAACGTGCCCAAGGCCGACATTCCCGTTGGCCCGGGCTACCAAGTGCCCTTCGCCACCCGCGTTCGGGAAGAAACCGGCCTGCCGACTGGTGCCGTGGGCATGATTACCACGGCTGCGCAAGCCGAAGAAATTGTTGCCAAAGGCCAAGCCGACCTCGTGCTGCTTGCCCGCGAATTGCTGCGCGACCCGTACTTCCCGCTGCACGCCGCCCACGAGCTAGGCGCCGAGGTGAAGTGGCCCGTTCAATACGAGCGCGCCCAACCCCGACCTGAGAAACGCTAAGGCAGTAAGGCGTGCCGACAAGGTTCTCTTTGCGGTCAGTAAGAAAACAATAGCCAAATAAAACAAGCCCTTGATGCTACTAGCGTCAAGGGCTTGTCGATTTAGGGAAGATGGTGTTTTGCCCTGCCACGGCAATCTAGTATTCGTTTATTGCCACCGACCGAACTTGCCGGCTTGATAATCTTGGTAGGCTTCCTGGATTTGTTTTTCTGTGTTCATCACGAAGGGGCCAGCCGCCACAATGGGCTCCTGAAACGGCAACGCGTGGCCGAGCAGCAGCACGGCGTCGGTCAGGGCTTCGATGTGCAGTTCGTCGCCGTCGTAGTTGAATTCGGTGAGGCGGAGTGCTTCCGTTTCCTGGCCGTTCACGCGCAGCTTGCCCCGGATGGTATAAAAGAAGAGGGTGCGCTCGGCAGGAATGGGTAGCTGCAATTTACCGCCCGCCTGGAAGTTAATGGTCGCTAGCTGTATGTCGGAGAGCGGCTGCATAGCACCCGCAGTGCCAGCCCACTCTCCCGATACCGCATGGATGTTTACGCGGCCTTCGTCTAGCGTAACGGTCGGAATTTCTGGCTGTTGCAAACCGGTGTACGCAGGCGCCGTCATCTTGTCTTTGGCCGGTAGGTTCACCCACAGCTGCAAAATCTCCAGCGGCCCGCCGGTGCGCTTGAACTCGAGCGACGATACCTCGGCATGAATCAGGCCGCTGCCGGCCGTCATCCACTGGATACCGCCGGCCCCGATAATGCTTTGGTGCCCGCCCGTGTCTTGGTGCATGATGTCACCTTCTAGGATAAAGGTCACCGTCTCGAAGCCGCGGTGCGGGTGCGGGCCAAACGGTAATCCCCGGTTGTTGGGCCGGTACACCTGCGGACCGTGGTGGTTCAAAAACAAGAACGGGTCGAGGTGGTCCACCGAATGGGTGGGCAACGCCCGGTAGGTAACCAAGTCGGCTATGGGCGAACTAACGGCTTGGTGTTGCTGCTTAATGGTGCGCATGGGAGGAATTGTGAATGAACGCTCTACTGTATTCAACGCAAAACCTAGAACGTAGCGCCAGGTTTATCGATGCGTTTCGCTAGGTAATAGCTGTTTCAAACTCTATCAGGCAGGGCTTGGTGAGTCAAACTAAACCAGTCACGCGGAGCAAACCTGAAGTAAAGGGTGCCTCTCCCGTGCTGAGGTTGCAATGCTAATCGTCATGCTGAGCGCAGCCGAAGCATCTCGCTAGTGTGGTAAACCCTGACGCTTGTCCAACGAGTCGAGCGAGATGCTTCGGCTTCGTTGCACTCCGCTCAGCATGACAATACCTTGTTACGAGTCGAGCGAGATGCTTCGACTGCGCTCAGCATGACGATTAGCATTGCAATGTTACTTGTACAAGGTCAGTATGCCGGAAGCTATGGAATGCTGATACTAGCTTAAGCTGACGTGCGGGTAAACTGTTGGGCAAGTGAGACAGAAACCTAGCGTTACTTGTCAGTCCAGACTGTGACGCCGGGGCAAGGCAGCACTTTCTCACCTACCACGATTTTGCTGCTAGCTGATAGAGGCAGCGTGTAGGGCTTCGAGGAATAGTTGACGGCCACCCAGAATCCGTCGCGGTACTCTACGTTCACACCGGCCGGGTAGTCGGCGGTTTTGATGCCGGCTTGCTGGTACACGGACCGCATGATGTTCTTTTCCAATTCGCCTCCATCCGTATCGACGCCGATGTATGTGACGGTGCCTTTGCCCTGCTTGACTTGGGTGACGGCCGCTTGACCGGCGTAATATTGGTTGGCGTAGGTGCCGAGGGTTTGGGTGCCAGCCGTCGGCTTGAGCACGTCACCCCAATTGTTCCAGCGGTAGTTTTTGCCCGCAAAGCTCACTTGGCCGTCAGTGTCAGGCATCATCATATCGAAGAACTGCACTTGGGCCCCAATCAGCTTATAGATGGGCGCCGCCCAGGTGGCCTGCCACAGGTGGCTGTCCCGGTCTTTCTGCCCGGTGCGACAAGTTACCACCAACTGGCCACCGTTGCTGGCGTAGGCTTGCAGCTTGGCAATCAGGGCCTCATCAACCAACTGATACGCCGGCACGACCAGCATCTTATACATACTCCAATCCATCTGCTCCGACACGAAATCAACGGGAGCCCCCAAGGCTTTGGCGGCCAGGAAGTACTTCATTTGGTGACCAAATGGATTCCACTGCGTGGTCTGCTTCTGAATGTCCTGGTCCCATAAGTTGTCCATGCTGGTCAGGATGGCGGTGCGCCGCGTAGTGAATTCAGCGGGCGGCGTGGCGGGCTTGTATTGTTTGCGGAGCGCCTTTACTTCTGTGATGTACTTGGCAAACTCCAGGCCGCCCGGCGTAGTCGTCACGCCATCGGAACCCACGATGCCGTAGTGGTACATCTCGGAGCCGTACAGCGGCTGTCGGAAGCGGTAGGTGCAGTTGAGGGCCGTGCCGCCCGCAAAGGTGTGCCACAGCCACATGCGCACTGCACCCGGCTCGGGCTGCGGATTGATGGCACCCCAGTTCACTTGGCCCGGCTGCAATTCCATCACCCCGAACACCCCTTTGTTAAGAGCATGGTGGTAGTCGTTGAGGAAGGCCAAGCCCGACATTGAACCCACCCGGAATCCTTTGTCGCCGAGCATCTCGTCGGCGCCGTGCACGGGGTACTTCGTGTAGCAAGTAAAGTCCAGGTTCTTGGTGCGGGTCGGGTCGAAGCCGGGCGCGTTTTCCATCACCATGTAGTTGGTCATAATCCACTGATCCGGCGACAGATGCTTGCGCAGCGTGGCGGCCTGGAAGTCCAGGAAGCCCGCCATCTGGTCGGCCACAAAACGCTTGGAATCCAGCACGGCGTGGGGGCTCGGACCGTAGAGCAGCCGCTGGTTCGGGATGTTGATCTGTTCGAAATCGTTGTACATGATGCTCCAGAAGGCCGCGCCCCAAGCCTTGTTCAGCGCCTCGATGGTGTTGTATTTCTTCTTCAGCCACTCCCGAAATTTCTGTTGGGCGGCCGGGCTGAAGTCGACGCCGCGGGCGGGTTCGTTGTCGAGCTGCCAGCCCATGATGCGCTTGTCTTTGCCGTAGCGCTTGCCCAGCTCGGTCACGATTTGCTCGGTGTACTTGCGGTATATGTCGCTGGAGGTGGAGTAGTTGTTGCGCGAACCGTGCTCGGCGGCTTGGCCTTCGCTGTTGCGCTGGAATATCTCGGGGTGCTTCTGCGTGAGCCAAACCGGGGGCGTCGGTGTCGGGGTGCACATAATCACCCGCATCTTGTTCTTATCGGCCAGGTCCACCACTTTATCGAGCCACCGGAAGTCGTACTTGCCTTCCTTGGGCTCCATAAACGCCCAGGCAAACTCGCCCACGTGGATGTACTCGAACCCCAGGTCGGCTATCTTCTTGATGTCCCGGTCCCATTGGCTTTCGTCCCAGTGCTCGGGGTAGTAGTACACGCCAATCTGCGTGAGCTTTTCCTTGGGGAAGAAGCGTTGCGGCGACTGCGCCGATTGGGCGAAGCCGCTCACGGCACTGCACCACAGCAGCAGCAAGAGAAGAACTTTGTTCATAGGATAAGGGAGGAGGTTGATGGCAAAAACAAGAAGCGCGGCGCTGCTTCATGCAAAGATGTTTATCTGTTTCCAATAAAGATTAGCACCCGAAATAGCGCCAACCCCGCAACGCTAAGCCCATGTCGTGTGTCCTTGCCGTTAAGGCAAGATGAAGAACAGGTTTTTTCCACCCCTTATCTTGCTGCTAATTGCTTTTCAAGCCGCTCCTTTCTTCTCCACCGACTCACTTCTTGATGCAAAACCAGTACTACCTACGTGCCCTGACGGCGGCCTCGGTGATTGCTTTAACTGGCTGTGCCACCGGCAAAACCACCGGCCCCGCGGCATCCACTACCCCGGCCGCAACCACCACCGCAGCGGCCCCATTCATAAAAGGAGTGGGCATCAACCCCGCCGACATCGACCCCTCGGTGTCGCCCTGCGACGACTTCTTTCAGTATTCGGGAGGCAATTGGCTGAAGGCTAATCCTGTTCCGTCCTATGCTTCTAGTTGGGGACCCCGCAACCTGCTCGGCGACCGGACGCAGGCCATGCTGCGCCAGATTTTGGAGGAAGCCGCGGCCAACACATCCGCAACCAAAGGCTCCAACTTGCAGAAGGTCGGCGACTTCTACGCGTCGGGCATGGATTCGGTGGCCTTGGATAGGGCAGGCCTCACGTACTTGCAGCCCGAGTTGAAGCGCATTGCGGCCATCAACGATCTGAAGAGCCTACATGCCAGCTTGGCCCGCCAGCAGATGCTTGGCACTGGCGCCTTCTTCCGGGCCGGCGTTGCCCCCGACCGGAAGAACAGTTCCGTGTATGCCGTCAACCTCAACCAAGGCGGCCTCGGCATGCCCGACCGGGATTACTACCTCAAGGACGATGCTCGCTCCACCACCATCCGGACGGCCTACGTCACGTACATGACCAACACCTTCCGGCTCATGGGCGACTCGGAAGCCACCGCCAAGCAGAAAGCGCAAGCAGTGTTGGCGTTGGAAAAGAAGCTTGCGGAAGCCAGCAAAGACCGGGTAGCTCTGCGCGACCCGCAAGCCAACTACAACAAAATGACGGTGGCCGACTTCCAGCGCCAGTATCCCAACGTGGGGCTGCCGGTGCTACTGACTGCCAACGGGTTAGGTGCGGCCAAGGAAGTAATAGTAGGTCAGCCGGCTTTCTTCCAGGAGCTAAGTGCCGTGATGAAAGCCACGCCGCTTGCCGATGCTAAAACCTACCTAACCTGGCAACTGGTTAGCTCGGTGCCGTCGGCGCTGCCCAAGGCGTACAGCGACGAGGCGTTCCGGTTTCAGCAGGTGCAGAGCGGTACCAAGCAGCAGCCCGTCCGCTGGAAGCGGATGCTGGCCGCCACCGATGCCACGCTCGGCGAGGCGTTTGGGCAACTCTATGTGGACAAGGCATTTCCGCCCGCCGCCAAGCAAAAGGCGCTGGAAATGGTAGCCAACATCCGGGCGTCCATGACCGAGCACATCCAAACCAACACCTGGATGAGCGACGCCACCAAAGCCGAAGCCTTGAAAAAGCTGAACGCGCTGCGGGTGAAAATCGGTTACCCCGACGTGTGGAAAGACTACTCGGCGCTGACCATTTCGCGCGAGTCGTACCTGAAAAACGTGCTGGCGGCCCGGCAATGGAACTACGCCCAAAACGTGAAGAAGTACGGCGGGCCCATTGACCGCAACGAGTGGGGCATGACGCCGCCCACCATCAACGCCTACTACAGCCCGCCGATGAACGAAATCGTGTTTCCGGCTGGCTATCTGCAACCCCCGTTCTTCGACCCCAACGCCGACGACGCCGTGAATTACGGGGCCATTGGCGGCGTGATGGGCCACGAAATGACCCACGGCTTCGACGACCAAGGCCGCCAATACGACTCACAGGGCAACCTGCGCGACTGGTGGACGCCTACCGATGCGGCCGAGTTCACGAAGCGCGCCGCCGTGGTAGGCCGCCAATACGACGCCTTCTCACCCCTCGACTCGGTGCACGTGAACGGCAAGCTGACCATGGGCGAAAACCTGGCCGACTTCGCGGGCCTCACCATCGTGTACGGCGCGCTGCAAAAGCAACTCCAGAAGCAGTACGGCGATAAGCCTCGCCCCGTCATCGACGGTTTCACGCCTGAGCAGCGCTTCTTTTTGAGTTGGGCCCAACTCCGCCGCCAGAACATTCGGCCCGAAGCGCTGCGCCAGCAAATCCTCACCGACCCGCACTCGCCTGGCCAGTACCGTACCATCGGCCCGCTCATGAACATGCCGCAGTTCTACGAAGCCTTCGGCTGCAAAGAAGGCCAGAAGATGGTTCGCACCGAAAGCGACCGAGCCAAGATTTGGTAAGTGTTTTTCATCGTAAACCTTGGCTTTACAGTCACTTGCACCGGGCGTTGGTCACCTAGGCAAGGAACCTAACCCTAGTTTATTTTGATGTAGTGAAACCTGCTGCTGGCAAATGCCACAGCAAGAACGACCGCTCCATACCAGCAGTAACAAATTCCCAACCCCTCTTTCCCTTCTATGATTTCGAACAGAAACTTACTCCTCACGCTCGGCACGGCCGCTGGCTTTGCACTAGCTGGCTGCGCCTCTTCCACCCCTACCACCGCGCCCGACCGCGCTGATGCTGCGCCGGCTTCCACTGTTGCTACCACCGAAACTGCTGCCGCCGCACCGGCCGTACCCGGCGTTGGGCTAGACCTAGCCGGTCGGGACCTATCGGTTTCCCCCTGCGACGACTTTTTCCATTATGCTGGCGGCACGTGGTTGAAGAACACCCCCATTCCAGCCGCCCAAACCTCGTGGGGCTCTTTCAACATCCTCCGCGACCAGAACAACGCCGCCCTGCGCAGCATTCTGGAAGGAGCCGCTGCCAATACGTCCGCGACGAAAGGCTCTAACCTTCAGAAGGTTGGCGACTTCTACGCTTCCGCTATGGACTCAATGGCCATCGAAAAAGCTGGCTTGAAATATTTGCAGCCCGAGCTAGCGCGCATTCAGGCTGTAAAGGATTTGAAGAGCTTGCAGAATGCTTTGGTGCGCCAGCAAAAGCTGCAAACCCGCTCGGTATTTGGCCTAGGCGTCAATCAGGACCGCAAGAAAAGCACCGAGTATGCGCTGTACATCTCGCAAGGCGGCATCACCATGCCCGACCGGGACTATTACCTCAAGGACGACGCCCGTTCGAAAACTGTCCGCACGGCCTACGTTACCTACCTAACCAACCTGTTCAAACTGCTCGGCGACAACGAGGCCACGGCCAAGAAAGGCGCTGAAACGGTACTGCGTCTGGAAACCCGTCTCGCGAAAGCCAGCAAAGAGCGGGTGGCCCTGCGCGACCCCTACGCCAACTACAACAAGATGACTGTGGCGCAGGCCAATGCGCAGTATCCTAACCTTGGCCTCCCCGTCATGCTGCCGCAGTTGGGCTTGTCGTCGGCCAAGGAAGTGATTGTGGGTCAGCCCGCTTTCTTCCAAGAAGCCAACGCTGCACTCAAGCAAGAGCCAATAGCTGATTGGAAAACCTACCTGCGCGCCCACTTGGTTAATTCTATGGCGTCGGCCCTACCAAAAGCCTATGTCGATGAGGAATTCCGCTTCACGCAGGTGCTGAGCGGCGCCAAGCAGCAGCAGCCCCGCTGGAAGCGCATGAACCTAGCTACGGACGCCGCGTTGGGCGAAGCTTTCGGCCAACTATACGTGGAAAAAGCCTTCACCCCCGAAACCAAGGCGAAAGCGCAGGAGATGGTGGCGAACATCAAGGAAGCCATGGGCGAGCATATCCAACAGCTTTCTTGGATGAGCGAGGTTACTAAGAAGGAAGCCCTCAAAAAGCTGAATGCGTTCAGCGTCAAAATCGGTTACCCTGATAAGTGGAAGGACTATTCGGCGCTCAACATCACGCGCGAATCGTACCTGAAAAACGTAATTGCTGCGCGCGAATGGGAAGCCAACGACCGGCTCAGCCGCTACGGCAAGCCCATCGATCGGTCGGTGTGGGGTATGACACCGCCGACGGTGAATGCCTACTACAACTCGTCGCTCAACGAAATCGTGTTCCCGGCCGGCATTATGCAGCCGCCCTTCTTCGACCCGAAGGCCGACGACGCGGTAAACTACGGCGGTATGGGTGCCGTTATCGGCCACGAAATCACCCACGGGTTTGATGACCAAGGCCGCCAGTCGGACGCCGAGGGCAACCTGCGCGACTGGTGGACCAAGGAAGACGCCACGGAGTTCACGAAGCGCGCCGACATGGTGGGTGCGCAATACTCGGCCTTCCAGCCCCTCGATTCGGTGTTCGTGAACGGCAAACTGACCATGGGCGAAAACCTGGCTGACTTCGGTGGCTTGGCCCTAGCCTACTCGGCTCTGCAAAAGCAACTGGTTAAGCAATACGGCAACGGCCCCCGTCCCAACTATGACGGCCTCAAGCCCGAGCAGCGCTTCTTCTTAGGTTGGGCCCAAGTATGGCGTACTAACGCCCGCCCGGAGGCACTGCGCCAGCAAGTGCTAACCGATCCGCACTCTCCTTCGCAGTACCGCACCAACGGGCCTCTCATGAACATGCCCGAGTTCTACGAAGCCTTCGGCTGCAAGGAAGACGCCAAAATGGTACGCGCCCAAAACGAGCGCGCCAAGATTTGGTAGAAGCGTAAATAACCAAAAAGCAAAAAGGCGACCTGCATTATGCAGGCCGCCTTTTTGCTTTTTAGCGTGCCCCCACCCCCGGCCTCCGCTGCTTGATGCGCAGAATCCTCCGGCAGAGGTGTGCCAGTCGTCTGTTATTCTGCTTCAAGAAGCATCCCTCTCTTGGAGGGGGCAGGGGTGGGATTACTCCGCCGTTTCCAACAACTCTACGCACTGCCGAGCAATTTCCAACTCTTCATTGGTGGGCACAATCAACACTTTCACGGGGCTGTTTTCCTGGCTGATTTCTCGGATTCCTTTCACTCGTTGAGTGTTCTTTTCTTCGTCTAACTGTACGCCCAAGTAGTCCATGTTCTGGCACACCAGCTTACGCACCAGCGCGTCATTTTCGCCGACGCCGGCCGTGAATATGATGGCATCGAGGCCGTTGAGAGCAGCGGCGTAGGCCCCAATGTATTTCTTGATGCGGTAGGCATAAAGGTCGTAGGCAAGTTTAGCGTTGGCGTCGCCGGCTTCTATGGCGGCGGTGATGTCGCGCATGTCGCTCAGGCCGGTGAGAGCCAGCATGCCGCTTTGCTTGTTGAGCAGGGCACTCACTTGCTCGGGCGTATAACTCAGCTGGCTGATGAGGTGAAACACCACCGACGGGTCGATGTCGCCGGAGCGGGTGCCCATTACCAAGCCAGCCAGCGGCCCGAAGCCCATGCTCGTATCCAGGGACTGGCCGCCGCGCACAGCCGTGATACTACAGCCGTTACCTAAGTGCACGCTTACGAGGCGCGCATCAGAATTGCCGAGGTACTGCGCCGCCTGTTCGGTGACGTACTTGTGGCTGGTGCCGTGAAACCCGTACACCCGGATGCCTTGCTCGGCGTACAGCTCCGTCGGGATGGCGTAGCGGTACGCTTGCTCGGGCATGGTCTGGTGAAACGCAGTGTCGAACACGGCTATTTGCTTGGCCTGCGGAAACGTTTTCCCCGCCACTTCTATACCCCGGTAGTTGGCCGGATTGTGCAGCGGTGCCAGCGGAAATAGCTGGCGGATAGCCTCTTTCACGGCGGGAATAATCAGCACTGTAGCTGCAAATTCCTCGCCACCGTGCACTACGCGGTGTCCCACTGCTTCCACTTCACCGGGGTCCTGAAGTACGCCGAGTTGTGGGTCGGCCAGCAAGCGGGCCACTTCGCGCAGGCCGGCTTCGTGGTCGGGTAGCTCCACGCTCAGCACAGTAGTAGTTTCCTGTTCTCCGGCCAACACCTTATGCGTCACCACGGCATTATCGAGCCCGATGCGCTCCACCAAACCGCTGCAAGCTGGCGTTTCCGTAGGCCACCGGAAGAACTGGTATTTAATAGAGCTGCTACCGGAATTCAGGACAAGTAAATTCATGAGGAAAAAGTAAGGCTAATGTTCAAGCAGGACCGGCCATCTTACTGGCCAGAATAGGACGGACTAGCGTGCTGCACTTTCATGGGTGGCCATTGCCAAAGTATCCGTCATGCTGAGCGCAGCCGAAGCATCTCGCTAGTGTGGTAAACCCTTTACCGTTGCAACGGTACGAGCGAGATGCTTCGGCTGCGCTCAGCATGACGGGTACTTTGGCGACGTCTTCTGTATAACGCCAGTACTCGAGACGCTTCGACAACTTCAGCAGGATGTTTTTGATATCATCTTGATGACTTTTATAGAAGTCAATCTACCCTTGGCTTTGAATAGCGGTGATGATGACGGTGTTGAAAATATCTTCCACGGTGCAGCCGCGGCTCAAGTCGTTGACGGGCTTGTTTAGGCCTTGCAAGACCGGGCCGATAGCCAAGGCACCGGTTTCGCGCTGCACCGCCTTGTAGGTATTGTTGCCGGTATTCAAGTCGGGGAAGATGAGCACGCTGGCTTGGCCTGCTACCTCCGAGCCCGGCAGTTTCTGCCGCCCTACCATGGGGTCAACGGCGGCATCGTACTGAATCGGGCCTTCCACTTTTAGCTCGGGATGGCGCTGCTTCACGATTTGGGTAGCCTGCCGAACCTTCTCCACATCAGCACCTTCGCCCGAAGTGCCTGATGAATACGACAGCATAGCAATCCGCGGCTCGATGCCAAAGCGCTGGCTGCTCTCGGCCGACGAAACCGCAATTTCGGCCAGCTGCTCGGCCGTCGGGTTGGGGTTCACGGCGCAGTCGCCGAACACCGCTACCCGATCAGGCAAGCACATAAAGAACACCGACGATACTACCGACACGCCCGGCTTGGTTTTGATGAACTGCAAAGCCGGACGGATGGTGTGTTGCGTGGTGTGTACCGCCCCCGATACCATACCGTCGGCGTGGCCCTTGTACACCATCATGCTCCCGAAGTACGACACGTCGCGCATCATGTCGCGAGCCATATCGTAGTTCACGTTCTTGGTTTTACGCAGCTCATAAAGCGTCTCCACGTAGTTGTCGTAGTGCTCGGCGTGGGCCGGGTCGATGAGCTGCACGCGGTTCAAATCCAGGTTCAGACCGAGGCGCTTGACGGAGGCGGCAATGGCTGCGGGGTCACCGAGAATGGTTAGGTCCACTACATCTTCGCTGAGCAAACGGGCTGCTGCCCGCAAAATCCGATCGTCGTCGCCTTCGGGCAGTACGATGTGCTTGCGCTGGCTTTTGGCCCATTGCAGCAGCCGGTACTGAAACATATGCGGCGTAAGGCCCTCGGGCTCGAAAGTCACGATGCGCTCCTGCAACGCCGTCACATCCACGTACCGATTGAATGTGTCGATAGCCAAACGAATTTTCTTGGGGTTGTCGGCCGTGATGCGCGACTGGATAGCCCCGATGGTGGTGGTGGTGAGGAACGTACCCGTCTGCACGGCCAGGATAGGCACCACCGTTTGCAGACCCTCGATAAGTCGCAGAATCGGCGGGTCGGGCTCCAGGCCGCCCGTGAGCACCAATCCGGCCACCCGCGGGTAGTTGGCCGAGGCATTGGCTTGTAGCGCAATTAGTAGAATATCGGCCCGGTCGCCGGGCGTGACAATCAATACGTTCTCGGCAATGCGAGTCAGAAAGTTGGGCACCTGCATGGCCCCCGTAATGAAGTGGTCGACCTGGTTGGTGAGGTGCTGCTCCCCAAACAAGAGCTTGCCGCCTAGCTGCTCCTGAATCTCCTTCATCGACGGGTTTTGCAGGTCTTTGTCGGCCGGAATAACCGTCAGGATGATTTCCTCGGGGAGCTGCGCCCGCAGCAAACCGCGCACGTCCTCCACCTGCTCGGGGCTGATTTTGTTGGCAATCAGGGCCAGCATCTGCACTTCGCGGGCTTCCACGTTGCGCCACACCGTGAGGGCCGTATTCACCAATTGCGCCGTGGTTTTGCCCGCCCCCGATATCACCATAATAACCGGTGCGCCAAGATTTTTGGCGATGGAAAGGTTGGCATCGAATTCGAACGCCGTGCCTTCGCCCACAAAGTCGCTGCCTTCCACGACTGTGAAGTCGTAGCGGTTTTCCTGCATTTTGAACTTGTGGATAACGGTGTCGATGATGTCGCCCTGCCGGTCGGCTTCCATCAGGCGCATGGCTTGGGGCCGGGTGTAAGCGTAGGTTTCCTCGTAGGCAATCGGGAGGTTGAAGTAGCTGAGTACCGTGTCGATGTGCACGTCCTTCTTCTTGCTTTCCGTGGCGTTGATGATGGGCTTGAAGTAGCCGATCTTTTGGGCCTTGCCAAGCAGCATATCCACTAAGCCTAAAGCAATCAAGGACTTGCCGCTATGCGGTTCAGCGGATGCAATAAAGACAGTCTTGGTCATATAGATCTGGGTATAGCCTTTCCTACGGATAACAACCACATCAGGCTGCCTGCTGTCAACTGCGAATGGCTTCCGGCGTGGTGCCAGCAAACGGTTGTGGCGGTCAGCAGGCGTTAGAGTTGGGTGACGTGTAAAATAAATTCAAAGAGTTTAATCCTTGTTTACGAAATATTCGTAGTATTACGAAAACATCGTAGAAACTATGGAACGTCTCACCGAACCCGAGGAAGAAGCCATGCAGGTGCTGTGGCAGCTCAACGGTGGTTTTATCAAGGAAGTGCTGGAGCAACTGCCCGAACCGCGGCCGCCTTACACCACCTTGGCTTCCACTGTCCGCAATCTAGAGCGCAAAGGCTACCTCCGCAGCGAGAAGCTTGGCAACACCTACCGCTTCACGCCCGCTATTGCCGCCGAGGAGTACCGCAAGCAGTCCATGCAGTCATTGGTGGGCAACTACTTCCGCAACTCCTACAAAGACTTGGTCTCGTTTTTCGCACAGGAGCAGAACATCAGCGCCCAAGAGCTGAAGGAAATCCTCGACATGATTGAAAATCAAAAGCCGAAGCCATGATGCCGGACCTGCTCGTGTATCTGCTGAAAGTGAACGGGGCGCTGCTGCTCTTCGTGGCGGCGTACTACGCGCTGCTGCGCCAACTCACATTCCACACCCTGAACCGTTGGTACTTGGTCGGGGCCGTTCTGTTTTCGGCGCTTTATCCTTTGGCAGACCTAGCCGCCCTGTGGCCGCGCCCGGTAGAATTGGGTGGCGACTTAATTATCTGGCAGTCAAGCTGGCAACCCTCAGCTGCTACCAAGACCAACTCCATTGACTATTATGGTTGGGTGCTGGCTTTGTATTGGGCTGGCGTGCTGGTATTAGGGGCACAATTGCTTGTGCAAGCATTGTCGTTGCGCCGGCTGCACCGCGCTTCAACGCCTATCGAGAGCCTACATTTCCGCCAGATTTCGGAGGCCGTCACGCCATTCTCTTTTTGGCGAACCATCTACATCAATACCGAGCAGCACCAAGCCGCTGAGTTGCCGGCGATTCTGCAACACGAGCAGGTGCATGTGCAGCAGTGGCATACGCTCGATGTGTTGCTCGGCCAAGTGCAGCGCGTGTTCTGCTGGTTCAACCCGGCGGCGTGGCTATTGCTGCGGGCGTTGCAGGAAAACCTGGAATTCATTGCCGACCAAGCAGTTCTGCGCGCGGGTCAGGTAGATAGCAAAATGTATCAATACAGCTTGGTGCGGCTTAGCACTCTGGCGTTGGGCCCGGCGCTTGTCACCCCGTTCACATTTCACACCCTCAAAAGTCGCATCACGATGATGAACAGTCAGAAAACGCCCATTATCCACATGGCCCGCTATATACTCATCGCGCCATTGGTTGCCGCCTTGCTTCTGGGCAGTTGCTCGAAAGCCGAGCAGGAAGAATCCGTGAAACCAGCTACCAAAGCAGTGCAGAACATGGTAGATAATGCCCTCTACTTCGTAGACGGCGAAAAGTCCACGAAAGAAGCAGTCGAGTTGCTCCAGCAAAATGCTGATGCTATTGCCAGCATGAACGTTTTAAAAGGCGAAGGCGCACGCCGGCTGTTTGGGGAGTCGGCAGCATCAGGCGCTATTGTTGTCACCACCAAAGCCAACGAGAAGTCGTCGGCAGTAGTAGCGTTCAACAAGCAGTTTAGCCCGACCGCAAATACCGCCAATGCTCTGATTCTTATTGATGGCAAAGAAGCTAGTGAAGCAGCACTCAAGGAGATACCTCAGGAAAACATTAAGGATATTCACGTGCTAAAGGGTTCTGCGTTTGAAGCGCAGTACGGAGCAAAAGCTCGTAACGGCGTTATAATCGTTACCACTGGCGCCGCAGGGACGGGAATGATTAATCAACTTTATGACTACAATGGTGTGATGGGTATCACGAAGAAAGGTTGCTAAGTTTTAACTCCCTAAAGCAAAACGCCGCTCCTTGATAAGTCAAGGAGCGGCGTTTTGCTTTGTATACGAAGGCGTAGAATGCCTTACTCTTGGCGGCGGTAGGGCCGGTAGGTGTTGGCGGAATTTTGGGCGATAAGCGTGCCGATACCGCCGTGCGTTGTGAAGAAGCTGCTGATAGCAGCTTCGAGGGCGGCGTGGTCGTCAAGGCCGGTATCGAGGAGGACGTCGTGCTGGTCCAAGGGAGCGGGCAAAGTGCTGAGGCGGCAGCGAGCTATGCCCAGTGGGTGCTCGGCGTAAAGGTGCGTGCCATCCTGCGCAGCGTGGGCATGGCGGTAACGCCATGCAATGCTGTCGGCGGCGGTAAGGCGACTGTTTCCTTCAGTGCGTGCAAAGGGCTCGAAGCCTATGCTTTGCAAATAATTTTCTGTCATTCTGCTAGTTACGCATAATCTAGCTAGTAACTGAAGGTAGCTAGGCTGGTGGGTTTGCTAAGTGCAGTGGCAGATGCAGCCTAAGTTACTTTGGTACTTATCAAGAGGGCTGCTAGGTAAGAAAGCAGATGCCAGTCAAGAAAGAGCAATAAGGCAATACGCTTGTTTGAGGCCTATAAACTTCCTTTAAACTTCACTTTCTGTCTCTTGTAAAAACGGCCTGCTATAAGAAAAAGTAAAGGAAAAATATTCTCGTCTGGCTATCTTGTCGGTTTACTTTGTATTATGCCCTCTGCTGCTTTCCCCGAAATACTGCTCTCAATAACTCATCGTTCTGACCTTGGTATCTTGGTAGGGCGTTGGAGTTATCAGCCCGAGCCGGCGCAACTGCCTGACGCGTATTCGCTGCTTACACAAGAAGCGCTAGCGTGTGGGTGTCGGCTGTGGCTTCAGGATATTCGCAGCCGTACGCTCAACGATCCACAAACCACGCAGTGGCTGCTGTGCGATTATTTCCCGCAAATGGCTCAGCAATTGAGAGGTCGCTTAGCAGTAGCATATCTGGCTAGCCCGATGCTCATGGAGCTTATCGTGAACGGACCTGGTTATAAGCAGCCTGAGGCTTACGTGACCGAGCCTTATGTAATTGCGTTTTTCGGTAATGAAGGCGAAGCTTTGGCGTGGTTGGAGCTGGAGCGTAACCGCTGAGTATCACTGCCTTGTATAAGCGCCACCTGGTAGCAAATAGATTATTGCCTACTCAATTAACAGTCAGTTATTTACAAGTAAAATACGGGTGTGCTTCATAGTATACTCACGGGCTGCTAGAAGCTCAAGTGTACGCATTATTCGAGTAGTTGGAGAGCAAATTGGAGCGATCTGATAAATTAGAATTTATATATACAAGTGTCTGTAACAGAACGTTAACCACACATGACGCGTAAGTAGGAGGCATCCATTCCGCGTAGGCGGTTCTGTTTCCATATGGCTACTTTTCCTCCTCTCGACTACTTAGACCTGAATTACCGCTCCGATTTGGGCATAGTGACGGCCCGATGGACGCGCCCGGTTGCTTCGCACGAGTTGCGGGCTGGCTATCAATCCATCCTACAATACGCCGCTACCTGTAGCGATTGCCGTTACTGGCTGATTGATTCGCGCCGCCGGCTGGAAGTGGACACCCGCGACGTGTATTGGCTTACCGATGTATTTTATCCCACGCTACGGCGGCATATGCACGGAGTAGTGTTCTTGGCTTTTCTGGCGGCACCTTATCAACTATGCCACTTGCAGGATGCTCCGGTGCCAGCATTACCCCGCAACCAAGGGGATAACTGCTCTCTAAGTCAGTTCACTGATGAGGGTGCTGCTGTGCATTGGCTTCTGGCGCAGGGCGCCCAACCCGCCGTGCAGGCAGTAGCATAGGCTCCAGCTGAACGGCTACTCGTACAAATCCTGGGGGTCGGCAGCGGCTAGTTCTACCAGAAATTGCCCAATGTTGGCCGTGACGGCAGCTAGGAAAGCGGCGCCTTTTTCGGCGGTAGCCGCTGTTGGGTCGCCTACACCCGTATCGGCCGTTACTTTGCTCCACTCCCGTTGGGCCCAGGCCCACTCCCTCAGCGCCTTGATGCGGAACTGCCGGGCGGCCCCGTTGCCAGCTTCGGTAAGCGGACGTACTAGCTCGGGTGCGATGTGCAACATGGCACTGGTTTCTAATTCGTCGGCGTGGTCGCCGGAAGCACTGAAAAACTGACTGCGGTCGGCTGCTTTAAACCAGTTCAAGGTGCACAGAAACACACTTGGAAATTCTGCCTGCAACTCCCGTAAGATTTGCCGAAAGTCGTTGCCACCGTGGCCGTTGAGCAGCACTAGCTTCGGAATGCCCTGCCGGGCTAGTACTTGCACTAAGTCGCGCAGAATGGCCAGCTGAGTGCTCGGGTTTAGGTTCATGTCGAGCGTGATGTCTAACTGGCCAGTGTTGACGCCAAATGGAATGGTAGGCAGTACAATCACTTTAGAACCTTGCTCCCACGCCACGCGAGCTGCCTCGGCGGCCACATAGTCGCACTGATAGTTGTCGGTGGCGTAGGGGAGGTGGTAGTTGTGGGCTTCCGTCGCGCCCCAAGGCAGTACCACAACTTCAAACCCGGTGTCTTTAACCAGCTGCCAGTTGGTTTCAGCTAGAATATAAGGGCGTGCTGCCATAGCGTAGCGAAATAGAAAGGAAGTACAGAAGAGGAAGAAGCCCGCAACTACAGTATGTTCTCTAAATCGGTCAATGAATTGATGCGCATAGGGGCTTCCTCTACGGGCACTTCCCCAAATCCGTATGTAGCAAAAATGAATGGGATACCACTCTTCTGGCTAGCCTCGAAGTCGCTGCGGGTGTCACCGACGTATACGGGCGCTTGCAAATGGTACTGCTCGATAACCTCCAGTATATTCTGGAACTTAGGTAGGCTTTTGGTGCCAAAGCACTGATGTCCTTCGAAGTATTGCGCTAATTGGCTGTGCTGAAAGAATGCTTCGATATACCCTCGCTGACAATTGCTAACGATGAACAGCCGATAGCCTTTGTGGGTTAGGTAGCGCAGGGACTCTTCTAGTCCCGCATACAAATTGCCGCCGTACTGCTCGACACCGCCTAACTCGTGTTGGGCACAAAGAGCTTTAAACTCTTGTCGTCGCTCGGCCGGCAGGGTCGGGAAGAGCCGGTCGTACACCATCTCAAAGGGCTGACCTGTTACGGCCTGCACATCGGCCACGGTAATATCATTCTCTATATAATCGACGCTGTTTCTAGCGGCTTGAAAACCCTTGGTTACCGATTCGGTGGCGTTCCAAAGGGTGCCATCCAGATCAAAAATTACACTGTCGAAGCGTTGCGTCATAAGAAAAATTGTTGATGCCAAATAGCGCATGTGCTCATTGCGCCCGGCCATACGAACGCCATCAGTCAGGGTTTGTTTCAGCAAAGAGCTAGTTGGCTTGAGAGCCACTATCTGTAAACAAGTCAAGCCAACTCACAGAGGGGACTAGTGATACCTAGCAGTTAGAGAGAAAATAGCGTGCGTCTACTCTATTGCTTTGCTTACCAAGGAATGCCGAAAAACAAGTGTAATACCTGAGTGGCACACTAGTTGCAATGGGGGCTGCCAAGTGGCTTATGTGATAAACCTCTTTATTTTAAGGCGATTAAAGTTTTTTATACTTTTTCTTTATGATTATCAGTAATTTGCTTTCGAAAGTCGGTTGGTTTGGATGATGAGCCTTTACTTTGGGCTTAATAAAGTGGCAAAAATCTTCTTACATCTTTTTTATGTACAAAATAGTTTTACTGTTTTTTTGTGCTCTCTTCCTTTTGCTGGATGTAGAGCCCTCGCAAGCGAGGGAGGCAAGTAGCGCTACCATTGAGGCGGAAAGTAGCGCATATCCCAAAGTGCCACGCCCTAACTATAAGCGCTACCGGGGCAATAGTCGCTCAAAACGCAAACGCTTAGGTTTCTTCCGTCGACGTGCTGCTCGGCGCAAAGCCCGTCGTAACCACGTCGCTAAACCAGCACCACGGAAAGGCGTGATTTCGGTAGATGAACCGAAGGGTGTAATGCCGAAAAACTAAGTGCTCCGGGAATAAGTAAAGCCTTATTATTCCGCTTAATACAATAGCCGCATTTGTCTTGAAAAAGCAAATGCGGCTATTGTATTAAGCGGGTTTTAGACTTAGTATCCTGCGAAGAATTTAGTGGCTGGGGAGATGCAGACTCTTAAATCTCTTGTTTCAGTATTAGACTGTTTGGCTTATGGATTCCTAAATCAAGACTGCTAATGGGTTGCTAAAACAATATATGATAAAATGCTGATTATCAAATAGTTGTTGTTCTGAAATATTTTTCATTACTGTCGTGCTTAAATGCTGCTTAAGTTCAATGAGAAAGCAAGCGTATATTTTAGTTAATAAGTCTCATGTGTTATCGATAAAGTCATAAAAACATTGGTTTCCCACAATGAATGCCCTTTCCTGAATTAAGAAAAATATAGATAATTACTTATATACATAACTAATTGATATTGAAGTATTTATATTAAATGTAGAGGTCTTTATAATATTGGCAATTAAATTGTATTGTTACTACTACATCACAACTAGCTTATTTTCATCCATGAACCACATCTATAATTCTCAGGCGGTTTGGGTACGTGCGGCACTGTTTTTTGTTCTATTATTTGGTTGTCTGTCGGTGCAAGCTGCACTTCCTTCCTCAGCCCAAGTAACCGCTTCGACCACGGCTTTTCTGAAAAGGTTTGTGAATAAAGATGGAGAGGTCAACTATAAAGCTATTCAGCGTGACCCTAAGCAGCTTGATGCTTTACTGGAAGATATTGCTTCGTTTAGCATGACTGGTGCCTCGCAAGCCGACTTGTATGCCTTTTACTTGAATGCTTACAATGTGCTTGTTATTGGGGAAATAGTTAGCAATTATCCTCTGACGTCGGTACGCGAAATGCCAGGCTTCTTCGACAAGAAGCAGATGTTGGTAGGCGGTGAGAAAATGACGCTCGACGAACTCGAGCATAACAAGCTACGCAAGCTCTACGACGACCCGCGCCTGCACTTTGCTTTGGTGTGTGGCACTGCTAGCTGCCCTCGCCTAAGCCGCGAGGCGTATATGGGCAAAGATCTATTTACGCAACTCAACGACCAGACTCGGCGCGTGTTGCAAGACCCTGCTTTTGTGAAAGTAGATGCTGAAGGTAAAACCGTGATGCTGCCCGAAATCTTCAAGTGGTACGAAGCCGATTTTGGTACTAGCGGAAAAACGGGTGTGGCGTACGTCAACCAGTTCCGTGCCGACAAGCGCGTTCCCACCTGGTTTGCTATGGATTACTACGCTTACGACTGGAGACTAAACGACCAGAAAGCAGAAGACCCCAAAAAATAAGTTTACTGTTAAGGCAGGCGCAAAACAACAAAACCGGCAGGCATGACTACGCAGCGATGCTAGTTGTGCCTGCCGGTTTTGTTGTTTAAAAGGAGAATCAGGTTAGGGTACTGCTGTGTCAGCAGCCTCTTTAAATAGCGTGGCAAACAGACCAGGTAGGTTCCTTGTACGCAAGAAGCTTACCTCTACGCTACAGTTTCCGTAGAAGAGCTACCATCCCAAATCCCACCCATGCTTACCTCCCGACTTGAACACGATTTCTTGGGCGAACGGGCCATTCCGGCCAATGCCTACTATGGTATCCAAACCCTCCGGGCGCTGGAAAATTTCAACATTACGGGTATTCCGCTCAAGTCGGAGCCACTGTTTGTGCAGGCATTAGGCTACGTGAAGAAAGCTGCCGCCATGGCCAACCGCGATATGGGCGTGCTAGATCCTAGCATCGCCAACTGCATTGTTCAGGCCTGCGACCGGGTGATTGCCGGCGAGATGGACGAACAGTTCTTGACCGATATGATTCAGGGTGGCGCTGGTACTTCCGTGAATATGAACGCCAACGAGGTTATTGCCAACGTGGCGCTGGAGTTAATGGACAAGGCCAAGGGCCAGTACGAGTTCTGCCATCCTAACAACCACGTCAACTGTTCGCAGTCTACCAACGATGCTTACCCGACGGCCTTTCGTATAGCACTCAACAACAAGCTAGAAAGCTACAGCCAAGCCCTAGGCGAATTAGCCGATGCGTTTGCTCAGAAAGGCGAAGAGTTTCGGAACGTGTTGAAGATGGGCCGCACCCAACTCCAAGACGCCGTACCCATGAGTATGGGCGACGAGTTTCATGCCTTTGCCACCAATCTGCGTGAGGAACTGCTGCGTATCAAAGACAGCCGCAACCTGATCAGCGAAATCAACATGGGGGCTACCGCTATTGGCACCCGGGTGAATGCCCCAGCTGGCTACGGCGAAAAGGTAACCGAATATCTGCGCGACATCACAGGGCTAGACCTGGTGCTAGCCGGCGACTTGATAGAAGCCACCTACGATACGGGTGCTTACGTGCAGCTCTCGGGTGTGCTAAAGCGCACCGCTGTAAAGCTTTCCAAGATTTGCAACGACCTACGGCTTCTCTCTTCTGGACCTCGGGCGGGCTTGTTTGAAATCAATCTGCCGCCGCTGCAGCCGGGTTCCAGCATTATGCCGGGCAAGGTAAACCCGGTGGTGCCGGAGGTAGTCAATCAAACCGCTTTCTACGTCATAGGTGCCGACTTAACCGTAACCATGGCCGCAGAAGCGGGGCAGTTGCAGCTGAACGTGATGGAGCCTGTAATTTCGTTTGCCCTGTTCACCAGTATTTCCTACCTGACGCGGGCGTGCCATACCCTACGCGAAAAATGTGTAGTGGGCATTACGGCCAACGCGCAACACGCGGAGCAGTTGGTTCGCAACAGCATCGGTATTGTTACGCAGTTGAATCCGGTGCTCGGTTACGAGACGTCTGCTGACATTGCCAGAGAAGCTTTACGCACAGGCAAGAACGTGTACGATATTGCCGTGACGGAGCGCCAACTGCTTTCGCAAGCCAAATGGGACGAGATATTCACGTTTGAAAACCTGATTCGTCCGCACTTTATCCAGTGAAAGCGAGACAGGGAAAGTGAAGTATTGAAGCGAGTTGCACTTGTTGATGCTACTGCATCCCTGTCACTGCTTCAGTTCTTACTGCACGCGCTCTAGCAGCACGGTGGGCTGGTCGTGGTAGGTGGTGCGGTGGTATTCCTGGTAGCCAAATTTGCGGGCTACCCGCAAAGAAGCTTCGTTTTTGGGGTGAATAACGCACACGGTACGGACCGGTCCAAAATGGGTGTCGCCCCAGGCAATGGCAGCTTCCACGGCTTCGGTAGCGTAGCCTTTGCCGTGCGCAGCAGAAGCCAGCACCCACCCAATTTCTGGGGCACCGTTGCTAGGCGGCACAATGTTGCGCTTGGGGTCGGCAAAACCCACTACTCCAATGAAACGGCCCGATTCTTTGTCTTCCACAGACCAGAAGCCATAGCCCATCAGGGTCCAGTGTCCAATGCTACGAAGCAATGTCGCCCAGACCTCTTCTTCTAGCATAGGCCGGGGACTCAAATAACGGTAGACCTTGGGGTCGGCCCACATGGTTACGTATTCGGGGAAATCAGTGGGCTGGTAACCGCGCAAAAGCAGACGGGTGGTTTCCAAAACCGGAACTTGAAGTACAGATTGGCTAAGCATGGACGCGCAAGGGAGCCGGAGGCTGTAGATGGTTCCGGATGAGCTAAAGTAATAGGTGTCGGCAATAATGGTCCCGATACAGGCTATAGAGCAGATAAAGAAATTGTTGTCTTGGTTGCAAAGAGGCCGCATACCCAACAACGGATAGGGAAGCCAATCAAGGGCGAGCTTCTTTTATGGTCTGATGGGAAGTGCCACCATAAGTTGGCCCCCTCTATATAAAACAAAAGCCTTTCCGCTTGCGGAAAGGCTTTTGTAAAACACAGGAGTACGAGCTAAACGCTTATGAGCCAACCCCAGAACTTTGTGGCCGGCCGTTCATTTCAGTTACTCGCTCTGCTGCATTAGATTTCTTTTGCGCACCGTTGCTACCATTAGTGCTAGCCTCATTGGTAGACTGTTGCACGGTTACATCAGTGGCTTGCTGGCCAGCGCGCTCGGAAAGTTGTCCGTTGTTAGCGGCAGAACTCTGGCCACCTTTAATTTGAATCTGGTGGCGCATCGTTTTCTGTTCGTCTTTCGGTACGCTTACCCGCAGCATACCGTCCTCGAAAGAGGCTTGTATGCCGCTAGCATCCACCGTGTCGGGCAACTGAAACGAGCGCTGGAACGAGCCGAACGAACTTTCCACCATGTGGTAGCGCCGCTGATTCTGCTCGTTGCGGAACTGCCGCTCCCCGGCAATGGTCAGGCGGCCTTGGTGAAAGTCCACCTTAATGTCTTCCCGCTTCATGCCAGGCAAAGCGGCTTCTATTTCATAACTCTTCTCGGTTTCGTAGGCATCAACGTGGGGCGAAAAGCTGCTAACACGCCCCCGCGAGGCCAGCGAATCGTTGAAGAACCGGTCGAGCATCGTGCTGAAGTTCGACGATGCCATATCAGAGAAGGAATCTTGAAATTTTTGAATAGACATGGCGTTGAGAGCTTAGGTGAAACCAACAACGGTGCCGTTTACGATTCGAAAAAAACGCAGGTTTCACTGGAAACCATGATTTTTTTAGACGCGCAAACAATTTTTTTAATGGTGTTTAAAGCAGCTTAGAGTGTTGCTTCTGAGCGCCTTCCAGTGAGTTACTCGCTATTACCCAACAGGTGCTGCCTTGATAATCTGCTTGGCTACTTCCACTAGCGTCTTGCCTTGGTAGGTAGGCGGTGGAGCTAAAGGATAGAGCTCCTGGCCGGGCCGGGCAATGAAGCCAGCAGCCAGACCGGCATGCAAGGCGCCTGCTACGTCCCAGCCGTGCGCAGCTATTAGCGCGGCTTCAGCGGGTTGTACGCCCGCCGTTTGGACGGCGGCAAGGTAGGTGTCGAGGTGAGGCTTGTAGCGCTGGCTGGTATCGATGCTCAAACCCTGCTCGAAGTAGTGGATGATGCCTGCATAGCGCAGTTGTTCGTCGAGCACTTCTCGCGTGGAGTTGGTGAAGGCTACCAGCCGAATACCCATGTCCAGGAGCATGGCTAGCCCTTTCGGAACGTCTTTGTGCGCGGGCAATTCCGTTAGTAGCTGCACTATCTCGCGTTTTTTGGCGGGTTTCAGGTGCTTCTCTTCCAGCTTATCGGCGGCCATATCGAGGGCTGCTTCGGCAATGGCGCTGAACGGGTGGTAGGACCCCGTAACAGTGTCAACCAACGAATAGTGAAGAAGCAAGCCAAACCACTGCTGAAACGCGAACTTGTTGCCAAAAGCCTTACCGACTGCCCGCTTCAACTTGCTCATATCCAGCAAGGTCTCGTTGACATCAAAGAAGATAACCTTGGGCTGCGGTGAAGAGGTAGTTAAGAGAGTTTGCATAGAAAGAAAAAGTGGGCCAGAAAGAGCGAAGTGGGCAATGCAGTGCACATACGCACACATTAAGTATAAGGAGTGCGCCAACCGAAAATCTTTCTGTTAACACTCGAATAGCAACTAGTTTCAACGTCGATGCTTTCATGCTGGCAACGGCAAAGTCAATGCCCAAACAGCTTAAGATTATACCTACCGACGCAGTCTGCCCTTAGGTCTTAAGTCTGTGAAAACTTGCTCTAAAACAAAACAGCCGCCTGATAGAGGCGGCTGTCTGCAAAGCGGAGGGGTGTTCTACCACGAGCCACTGTTATCATCGTCGCTGTCGAAGCCGCCGCCGCCAGTATCGTCTGACGACATATCGTCGTAGGAAGAATTATCGTCGGAAGAGAAATAATCGGGCGACGAGTTATTGGAGTCGTCTTGAGAAAAGTAATCGGGAGCAGCATCGTTGGTGCTGGCCCCGCCGAAGGCTGGAAACTCATCGGCCGATGAAGCGCCACCTGCTGTCCCGGCAGCACCTGCAAGGCCCGTTGCGCCTGGGTCAAGAGACGAAGGTGCGCCGTTATGGCCCATCATACTGTTGCCAGACTCATCGTGACCTCCGGAGGCCATGCGGTTGCCTAAATAAGCACCGGCGGCCGCTGCAGCCCCCGTTGCCAGAATACCACCCATACCGCTGCCCATACCACCGCCCATGCTATTTCCCATACCTCCGCCATAGCCATTGCCACCCATATTGGGGCCGCGGTTACCGTAGAAATCAGGCCCTTGTTGTTGGGGCGGCACATTGCCCCGGTTGTAGTTGCCGGTGGGGTTATTGGGGAGGTTGCCGTTACCATAAAAATCGGGCGCATTGCCCGGTACTGCTGCCGCTTGCGATTTGCGCCGAAACAGCCGCACCAGTACCCATATCACTCCACCAATCAGCAAGGCACCAATGGCCAGTGTCCCGATGCCAAGGCCCGAAGATTGCGGGGCTGGAACAGTGGACTGGGGCGTAAACGGCTCAGAGGCAGGAGTGTTGTCGGTCGATGCTAAGCCGTCAGTGTTCAAGTTGGAACTGCTGGCTGCGGCTCCCGTACCTGCGGCGGCTCCAGAAGCAGTAGCGGGGGCGGTAGTTGTGGCGGGCTGGTTTTTGTTGGGGTTCGATTCGGGGTTAGCCGCCAACATCAGCGTATTCAAGCCAGTACGTATTCCCGCAAAGTACTTGCCCTGTTTAAAGCTGGGCGTCATCTGGTCGTTGATGACACGGGCCGTTACCTCCGGCGTAATCACGCTTTGCAGTCCCGAACCTGGCTGAATCGTGACTTTGCGCTCCTGCCCGGATAGCAGCACCACAATGCCGTTGTTTTTTTCGCGCTGCCCTACACCCCACGCTTGGCCAAGGGCCCGGCCGTAATCGGCTACGGTGCGGCCGCCTAGCGTAGGTACCGTCACGACTACAATCTGGGTCCCGGTGTTATCGGCGTAGCGGCGCAAACCACTTTCCAGGGTTTTAGCGTCGGCGGGGCTGAGCAGCTTGGCCTCATCGGTCACGAAGCGGAACGGGGAAGGCCGGGCTGGTAGCCCCTCCGCCGTTGAAGCTGCTGCCGATTCAGATTGAGCAGCAACGGAGGCAGGCGCACTCAATTCGGCTGATGAGAGCAGCAACAGAAGAAACAAGAAGCGATGCATGGCACAAAAGGTGTAGTGAGACGAATGGCTGTCAAACAGGTGTATCGCCTTCTACGGAGCCCAGGGCAATAACAGCTATACGAACACCATCAATCAGATGAAACCAATTGTTGTCCTGCCGTTCTCAACACCGCAAAATCTATCGTCAAGCTCCACCTTGTGTGTGGGTACCCAGTATCTTTGTAAGCTATGAACAGAAGCTTACTGCCAGCTATATATTTCAGGAATGCTGCTGGTCAATTATTGGAAGATGCCGCCGGGTTTTTGCGGGTCAGTTGGAGTAGCAACGCCTACCGGCCAGAGGAAGTACGGGCGCTGTTTACGCATATGGCGTATGCGCTACGGCGCAACAACTGGAGCTGTATCTTGATCAACCAGATAGGAATGCGGGCCTTCTCGCAGGAGGAACAACAATGGGTAACCCAAGAATGGTTGCCATTGGCCGTGCAGGCTGGCTACCGTTACGGAGCGGTGGTGGTATCGGAGGACGTGATGGTGCGTCTGGCTACCGCCTACATCACCACGCAAGTGAATAACCTGCCACTGATTTATCGGTCTTTTATAACCGAGCCCGAAGCCTTGGAGTGGCTGTTGCAGCAGTCTAGCTCACCTCCGTCGCAACGCAGCTTTTCGTAAGCTGCGCTCAAGAAGGCCCTTCTCTCGAACAGTTGCTTTAAATGTTGAAACACGGTGCCGGAGACGCATATCTCGCACCCCGGCACCGTGTTTCAGTTCCTGCTTAGTTGCTTGACTTGCCCTAGCAACCGCAGCTCGCGGCAGCCTCGCCCGATGCAGCGGCAGTTGCCAGGGCAGGACCGCAGTCGAATAGGCCGAAATGGCGGTCTTTGTTGCCTACTACCTGAAAGTAAGACGCGTAACGCGTTTCACCTACCATAGCAGCCGTGTTGCCGCACACCAGCATGGGACGGCCGGTTTCAAAGGTATGGTGGTCGTCGAGCACGAACTGGTGGGGCTGACCAGGCACTGTGCCAAGGTAGGTGGCCACTTGGCCGTAGTCTTCGCAGCGGTCTTCTAAGTCGAGCTTGAAGGCGCGGACCGTGAACGAGTAAAACCCGATGTTGCCGACTTTGGCCTCTATTTCGGGGTTGTTAATGGTAAGGCGACGGCTGGCGAAGAGGCGATAATCCGATACGCCCAGGCGCATAAGCAGCCGGCGGAAGTCCTCGGTGTAGAGGGCGCCGCTCAGGCATTCGCCGTACAGCACTGGGTCCTGGCGCAGTGCTTCGGGCACGCGGCGGTCGGCAAATACGTCGGCAATAAACAGCTCGCCGCCGGGCTTTAGCACCCGGAATATCTCGCGGTACGTGGCTTCTTTATCGGTGCTGAGGTTGAGCACGCAGTTGCTTACTACCAGGTCTACGCTGTTGTCGGGCAGATCGGCCGTGCGCAAGTCTTCGATGTAGCCGTGGCGAAATTCCACATTGGGCTGGCGATAACCGAACTGCGTGGTATGGAAATCGATGTGGCGGCGAGCCACGTCGAGTTGCTCTTCCGTCATGTCCACGCCAATGACCCGGCCCGTTTCGCCCACCAACTTGGAAAGCAAATACACGTCGCGACCCGAACCACTGCCTAGGTCGAGCACCGTGCATCCTTCAATGGCATCGGGCACGCACACGCCGCAGCCGTAATACTTTTCTAGTACTTCGGGGGCTAGCTGGGACAGAATGCGGCGGTGGGCTAGCGGAATATCATCGGTGCAGCAGGCATTGGTGAGCAGGTCTTGGTTGGTTTCCAGCTGCGAACCGTAGTAATCCTGTACTTGAGCGTGGGTGTCGGATGTTTGCATAGTCATGAATGTAGAGAAGCTTACGTACACAACCGGCAGCTTGGATGTCGGTTTGAAGTGCGTAGTAAGTCGGAATCTACAGAAGTCTTTGCTACCTATGAAACCCACATAACAAAATAGGAGCGATAAGGCAGCGGCGGCTACACGACTAGTGCTGAATCAGAACTGCGCAGTGGAAGCCTGGTAAACAGGTCGTTGTACCTGCAAGCGCACCCGCAGGTATTGTTGCAGCCACACGGGGTAGAGATTATACCCCACGTTAATAAGCGTAAGCACCAGTACCCACTTCCAGCAACCGTAGGCCGCCGCATAGACACTGCTGAACAGAAAGAAGAGCAGCAACACCAGGTGGAACCGCTCTTGGTGGTAGCTGGTGCGGCGGAGGCTCGGTGGCGTACGCGCCGGTAGTTGGGGTACTGGCGCCGCACAAGACGATTGACGAAGTCGCCGTTCTGGGTGAAGCGGTTGACGAAGGGCACCCCTAGCTTGCGGTAAGTGGCCGACCTAGTGCTAAGCTGCCAGTATGGAAACCAAGAAGTTGACAACCCATACGCCAGCAGGCTGACAGCTAGTAGCCCGTACAGCCACGGCCGCGCCATGTGCTGGTAGCAGAAAACGCAAAGCGGCACCAAACTCAGCACCGACCAGAATAGGCTCGGTATTGCGTTGTAGAAGGCCAGCAAGGCCACAGACGGAGCAGCGGCTTTCTTTCCAGGCGGCAGCATGGGGGCAACTTATTGAACCCTTCGGTTGAAACACAAACGCTACAAGCCCGGAGCCCGGTGAAAGACTTGGCGCCCCAAGCTACCTGGGGTTGGAGCGTTCAGTCAGCTAGTAGCTGCTGTTCTCGTAGCCAATCGAAAATCTTTTGGTCGACGGCGGATACCCGGGGCCGGTCCTGATAGCTTAACCACGCCATTTCCTCTATCTCGGCCGCGGGTTGCAGGGTGCCCGAGTACCGGCCGCTGTAGCAGATCATCACCACCGATACGCCGGTTGGGTGGCCATGCGCCTGCGCTTCAAACGTGCCGACATGCTGCAAACTCGCCACATCCAAGTCAACGGTTAGCTCTTCTTTGATTTCGCGCCGTAAGGCCTCGGCGTCTGTCTCGTTTGCTTCGCGCTTGCCACCAGGCAGATAGAACCGGTCTTTGCCTCGGCTGCGGGCGCTCAAGAGCTTGCCTTCCTGTAGGTGCAGCCACGCAATTTTATCTATTGTTTTCACGCAAGTAAGGTAGCGGAATCCGAGAATAAGTAAGTGAAAAGTGTGGCGCCTCTGCGTCCTATATCAAGCCGCAGCAAGCTTAACAGGCACCAAGTAACTAGCAGCGGGCTAATGCAACCCGTACTTACCTAAACTTGCGCGGAAGAGTAGTCGTAGGCCTACTAGTACTACCCCGCAGGTAGATTCTGCATGCCCCGCGGTAGTGCTTGTTTGCTTTTCCACCTGTTTTGCCTCCCGCCTTATGTGCCGCCTTCCCTTCTTTTCCTTATTGCTGATTGGCTTGGCGTCCGCTTCGGCCCAAGCTCAAGGTGGTGCGCCCCTTACGCCCACGCAGCGCAACACTGGTGAGCGAGTAAGCCCTGTCCCCGGGGTTACGCTACCCGCTGGCGTAAACCAGAACAAGATTGAGCCGGTGCCTGCGCCCACGCAAGTACGCCCCAACGGGGTGCTACCCCAACCGGCCGTTCCGCGAGGCGATGTAACCGCGGGCCCCGTCGATTCGGGCCAGGTGCAACCCGCCAAGCGCAACCCCACTACCCCGGCCCGGCCGCAAACCAGACGCCCCTAGTAGCAGAAGTTTATAACCAAGTAGCCAACCTAGCCAGTCAGCCCCAACACCAATTCCCCGTTATCGGGGGCATGGTGTTGGGGCTGAAGTTTTAGTGGCCTTTGCGTGTCGATGTATTGTTTATCATCGGAGACGATCTAGCCTCATAAACTGACAAGCCTTATACAAGCGTAAAGCATAGCGGAAGCCAGCAAGTAGTGCAGTTCCTCGCCTTACAAACAAGCTTGAATAACAACGGTATCGGATAGGTGAGGCTGATACGGCAGAAAAGTTGATTTGCAAGCTATTAAGTCAAGCGGTAAACGCATATTCTTTCTAGTATCTTGCAACCTATCTGATCCCACTCCCGAGTTATGAACAAACAGCTTGATGTTATCAACGCTTACTTCGATTTGGTCCAGTCCTTTAACGTGGACCCGACTGCCTACGCTGCGGTACTACACCCCGAGATAGAGCAGATCGAGTTTCCAAACCTACTCAACCGAACCATCCAGCGTCGGTCCTTCGATGATATCCTAGATAACCTTCGGGCAGGGCGGGAACTACTGCGCGATCCGTCATTTGAAGTACAGCATACCCACGTCAGCGCCGACGGCGTCGTGTTGGTAGAAGGAGAGTGGCAAGCTACCACCGTAAGCGACGTACGGGCCCTAACTCGGGGGCAGCGCTTAAGCTCTCAACTCTGTTTGATCTTTGAATTCAAAGACGGCAAGATCTACCGGCAGCGGCGCTATCCTTGCTACGAGCAATTTTAAGCTAAAACCTATAAGCTATTTCTGCTGAAGGTTTTAGCCTATATCGTTGCTATAGTGGTAATAGCTTCAAGCAAAACCAAAACACTTAGCTCAGTCCTGCTGAGCTTGCCGCAGCATCTCGCCTACTCACGTTATGGTGGTATTGTCCTGCTGAGCGGAGCCGAAGCATCTCGCTCGAATCGTTGAATTAGCACCACAATGTCAGCACGCGAGATGCTTCGACTGCGCTCAGCAGGACGGGTATACTTTGGCGATGTCAGCGCGTGAGATGCTGCGGCTTCGTTGCCTCCCTTGCTTGAGGCGTCACGTGCTCAGCAGAACCGATATAAGTTGTCAATTCGAGGGGTGCTCCTGAAGAAGAGACTAAGTGGCATAAGCCTACTATTCTAAAAGAACTTTTATCGAAGGCATAGTAAAGCCCTAAGCTTACGGCTTCAGGTACTTGGAAGCTTCTACCACCTGGTAAGCCGGGTCGGTGCCAAATATACCTTGCAGTGAGCCTATGTGGCGGGCCCCAATAATCGTCAGGATGCGCTTGCTACCGGTGGCCATTTGCGTCGTGACCATGTTGGAATAGATCTTCAGGTCGCGGTTGTAGAGAACTGAAATAAACTCGGCTCCCACGTAATGCGGCGTGATGAAGGACGCATCTACCATGGGGTCGGGCTTCAAGGTGCCATCGGTTACGCGGGCGGCGGTGCGGTACACGAGGGTGTGCAGTTGACGGAGAAGTGTCGGGCTGTTTGCGAAGCTCAGCAGGCCGGCCATTGTCACGCTGTCTTTTTCCCATCTCCGAGACGTAGGCGTGTAGTACGCCCGGTGTTCGGTTGTGGCATCCTGATAAAGCTTGATGTTGGTGCCTTCGTGCAGAATGCTTTGGGAAGTGCCGCCCGGCGCGTTGATGCAGTAAATACGCTCTAACCCGAGGCGCTTGCCTAGCACAAAGCCCAGCTGGTAAGTCTCGGACCGCCCGTTTGGTATTGCAGCTAAGTCGAGCTTACCTAGCCGATAAAGGCTGTACAGACTATCGATGCGGCCCTGCCGTTCGGGCAGTTCCTCCACCATGATGGCATCGGGCTTAAACCGCTGGATTTGGTCGCAGACCACAGAAAGCTCTGCCTGCCGCTTCGGGGTGAGTACGTCGGTATTGGGATTGTCGGGTTTGTAGACCTGAGCCAAGTGGGGGCCGCCCACCATCATAACGGCAATAGGAGCGGAATTGCCAGCGGTGCCGGTTGTGGGTTGATTTTTGGTAGCGGTACAGCCGAGCAAGCCAGCCAAAGAAACAAGCCCAGAGTAAAGAAACAGACGCATGCGGAAGGAATGGATGAGTAGCGAAGATATAGGTTTCGCTATTTCTTCCACAGTTCTTCATATGCCACATTTTCGACAGTTCACTCAGCGTGGCTTCCTAGCTAGCTTGTCGTCACTTGATAGCGCAGCCACAGAATTCCACCGGGGCGCTGCTCTACATTTTGCAGCGTAAACGATACGGGCGGTCCTGGTTCCTGGCCCTGCTCGAAGATAGTGGGGGAGGTGGCCGCGCCATCCACTACGGGGTAGTGCAGTAAGCTTAGCTCGTCTACCAGCCCGGCCTTGAGCAACGAGCCATTCAGGTGCCCACCGCCTTCCAGCAAGAGGGTTTGGATGGGAAATAGCTTGCCCAACTTATCAAGCACCAGCGCAAAGTCCAGTTCCTGGGCGCCACCGAACACATACGACACACCCTGCCGCCGCAGATACGCTAAGTACTCGTCGCTGACCTGCTCGGTGAGCACAGCCACCACATGGTCCTCGTCGATGAAAGCCGATTCCCAACCGAGCTTGCCGTGCGCATCTACCGCTACCGCAAACGACTCGGCGCCGTGCTCAGCCACAAAGTCGGTGCGGGGCAGGGGTTCGGCTATGGGTTGCAAGTCGGGAGCAAAGCCCTCGGTGAAGTCTTTTTCCATGGTTACGCGGCCGCACAGCCAGGCTTGGGCATCAAAAGTGGCGGCAGTCGTTTCGTATTCTTTGGTGTTGGGCTTCTGGCCCCAGCGGCTAAGGATAATGCGCCCGTCCAGGGAGCTCATCATGTGACAGATTACGCGCGGTTTCATACGAGAAGGATGCTAAGTTGATGGCCTGGCTTCACAGCCTGGCGGTACCCCACTATACGGCTCTCAGGCCAAGCTGAAGTACAGTTTCACTGAAAAAGGCTTACTCGTTGCTCGGATATAAGATATTTCCTGTATTTTGGTCTATTAAAGGCTGTTTCTATTGCACTTAAATAATGCCGCTTTGTGTTAGTAGCTGCTTCACTCACGTAGTGTGACTAAGTTTTGAAAGCTAGGTGTGCTCTTACTAGCAGCTTACCAACTTACTATTTACCTCCTACCCATTCCTTTATGATCAAATCTTTACTCAAGGCGGCTGGTCTAGCCGTGGCTATTCTAGCTTTAGGCACCACCTCGGCGCACGCGCAGGTCACTATCAACATTGGTACGCCCGCACCCCGCTATGTAGTGGTGGAAAAAGCCCATCCGGTGAAGCGTAAACACCCTAAGTACAAGAGCGGCGCAGTTATGCTCGTGCCCGCTGGCCCCGCTTACTACGCTCCTCGCGGCAACAACGGCCGTGGCCGAGGTAAGGGGCGCCATTAAGAAGCGGCAGTTAGTAACAAGAGAGGCTTCCTCTAAGTGAGGAAGCCTTTTTTATGCGCCTTACTGACTGGAAGCTCATAGACCCAACCCCGCCTACTAGCGCGGTACCTATAAAGTCATGAGAATCAAGCTCTGCCAATAACTATAACTGTGCCCGGCTCTTGCTTGGCAGTTTGGCATCAAGGAAGCGCCAGCGGTAGCAAGCGAAAAGCACTTAGTGCTCTGACAGCAGCGACCCGATTTCCTGGCGTACCGTTGTCGACAAGAATATCTCATGTCCCTCGCCTGGTAGCTGCACCAGCCGAGCGGGACTGTGGCGTCGGCGCAGTGCCTGCCAGTAGGTGCGGCTAAAGCGGGGCGGGGCTACCGAGTCGGCGGTGCCAACGAGCAGCGTGATGGGCCGGGTCGCGTCTACGGAATCAGCCAAGGCCAGGGGCGAAAGGCTGCGTACGGGCGCCTCCCAAATGGCCTCGCCGCCATCTAGCTGCTGCATGTGCTGGCGCCAGCGCGGTACATCACAAGGGCAGGAAGCCAAGAGAGCAGCATCTATGCAGTTGGGGTAGCGGGCCAGCACGTTGGCCGTTATAGCAGCACCGCCCGAATGCCCAGCTACCACCAGCCGGTCCGCGTGATAGCGCTGCCGCAGCTCAGTTAGGGCCGCGGCCACCGCAGCCACTACCTCCGGCGTGTAATTGTCGCCGGTAGCTTCGCCACGTACGCCCGCCGAGTGGTGACCTTGCGGATCAGTGTAGCCCGGTCGCAGCAAGCCCACGGCCACCACATTTGGGTAAGCGGCCGCTACCTGCCGCGCTAGGGTGTACTGATATTCGGGCGGACGAAAAGGCGCATCGCCGTGCAGCACGACAACCAGCGTGGGGCGGGCCGTGCGCGTAGAGCTGTGATAGGATTGCACGTGCAGACGCTGCTTGCCCTTGCCTACCCACTGCGTGGTATCAGGCGGCATGCTCAGCCCCGGCTCGGTAGCTTGAGCAGAGGTGTTGCCGTTGCCTTGACAACCGCCGAGCAAGCCCATCATACCCAACATAAGTAGCAGCCGATAACAAGAAAGGCCAAGCATAACACGAGAATAGGAAGCGTAGAGCAACTCTCTACTACTTGGGTTTCATTAGAAGATCAAGCCTCCCGAGTTAAGCAAAAGTTTGTATTACTATGATTCCTCTGTTAAAGTCCCTTGTACTCGACAACAGGATGAGAGCATTACCTCTTGAATCATAGTAATGTACCCTCACTTAGAGAGCAATTTAGAGTATGGAAAGACGCAACTAACTAGCACAATGTATGGTCGTAGCGTTAATTGACAACGCTGTCCTACGCCTCAAGTAGTCGTGAAATAGGATCATATTGAACAATGGTATTACAATGTTCGTTATGTTTGTACTGTGACTCGCTTAGGCCTTGTGGCCTCTGCCGGGCCACGACAAAGTCCTCGGTTGTAAAACCGGGGCATTTTTTTTAGCGTCGAATTATACCTTGAGGATCGTTTGGCGCGGCTTCTTTGAGTAACATGCTATCTAATGTATCAAACAGATACTGAAAGCCAAATTTGCGTAAACTGCCTTTAGGATACTCTTTGCGGTATAAGCAAAAAGCAATGGCATCCACAGCTTGGATGAAGTAGGAGTTGGTAGAAGAACGATGAAAAATATCCTCTACTATATTGTTGATGACAGGATTATAGAACCCCCCAAATCTAGATTCTATAGGATTGTACACTCGCATTTTACGGATGAGCTTTCTTAAAGAGGCTTCGTTGGTATCATCCGACACGATAATACCACGAGCCTTCGCTTTTTTCAAGAATGTGTCATAACGCTGAATCAAGCGCTTCCAAGCAACTTCCTGGTACTCATCGTAGTGTGCTAATTTCGCTTTGTCAAGGCAGATGTTGATAATTCTGCCATTAGGAAAGAAGTTGTGCATCTCCGCTACAAAACGCTTTAATAGTAGTACCCGCTCCGATTTTTGGATTGCCTTATATGCTTCCAATTTGTGTGGGCGAATTAATTCACTACTATGTATCTCTACACGTCTATCAAGCCCGCTAGTCTTTTGTGCTGATTCACGAAATTTCACTAGTCGTTCTACCGCATTATTCCAATCGTCGATGCTAATAATAAGACCACTTAAAATGTAGTGAGGAGAGTTAGTGCCGACAAATTTACCAGGGTCACCGCTTTCATCCACGTAGAGTAAATACATTAGCTTTAAAGGTGTGTCAGTATAAGCGGTATATAATTGACTAGTGTTAAGCAGGTTATTTATAATAGCCAGTTCAGCACGACTATGAAAAAGGCCATTCTATTTTGAATGGCCTTTTTCTATTCTCGAATTTTCTCTTCTACGATCCGCAGGCCTCGCAGGCGTCTGGGTTATCCAGGGAGCAGGCCATGTCCGAGGCGTTCTGGGCGGCTACGTTCAGGGGCTCCAGTGTTTCGGCGGCTTGCTTTTGCACCGTGAACTTGATGGCGTCAGCGGCGGCTTTGGTGCGCAGGTAGTACATGCCGGTTTTCAGACCTTTCTTCCAGCTGTGGAAGTGCATGCTGGTGAGCTTGCCGAAGTTCACGTTCAGCACGTGCAGGTTCAGGCTCTGGCTCTGGCAGATGTACGCGCCCCGGTCGGCCGACATGTCGATGATGCGGCGCTGCGAAATCTCCCACACCGTCTTGTACAGGTCCTTGATGTGCTGCGGAATCCGGTCGATGTTTTGCACCGAGCCGTTGGCGGCAATGATTTCGTTTTTCATCTGCTCGTTCCAGATGCCGAGCTTGATGAGGTCCTTCAGCAAGTGCTTGTTCACTACCATGAACTCGCCGCTGAGCACGCGCCGCACATAAATGTTGGACGTGTAAGGCTCAAACGACTCGTTGTTGCCGAGAATCTGGGCGGTGCTGGCCGTTGGCATAGGCGCTACCAGCAGCGAGTTGCGCACGCCGTGCTCCACCACTTCGGTGCGCAAGCTTTCCCAATCCCAGCGGCCCGATTCCGGCGTTACGCCCCACAGATCAAACTGGAACTTGCCTTCGCTCAGCGGCGAACCTTTGAACGTCTCGTAAGCTCCGTCCTTCTTGGCCAGGTCCTTGGAAGCCGTCATGGCCGCAAAGTAGATGGTCTCGAAGATGTCTTTGTTCAGGCCGCTGGCTTCGTCGCTCTCGAACGGCATGCGCAGCGCAATAAAGGTGTCGGCCAAGCCCTGCACGCCCAACCCGATGGGGCGGTGGCGGCGGTTGCTGCGCTCGGCTTCCACTACGGGGTAGTAGTTGATGTCGATAACCTTGTTCAGGTTCAGCGTGGCGTGGTAGGTTACCTCGTACAGCTTCTGGTGGTCGAAGATCAGGTTGCCACTGGCATCAGGCCGTACGTAGCGGGGCAGCGCCAACGAAGCGAGGTTGCAGACCGCAATTTCGTTTTCGTCGGTGTACTCCAGAATCTCGGTGCAGAGGTTGGAGCTCTTGATGGTACCGAGGTTTTTCTGGTTGCTCTTGCCGTTGGCGGCGTCCTTGAACAGCATGTAGGGCGTGCCGGTCTCGGTCTGGCTTTCCAGAATGGCAAACCACAACTCTTGCGCCTTGATGGTTTTGCGGCCTTTGCCTTCGCGCTCATACTTCTGGTAGAGGCGCTCGAACTCTTCACCGTGCGTGGTATCGAGGCCGGGGCACTCGTGGGGCACATCAGCGTCCAGTCGCCGTTGGCTTCCACGCGCTTCATGAACAAGTCGGGCGTCCAGAGGGCGAAGAACAGGTCGCGGGCGCGCATCTCTTCCTTGCCGTGGTTTTTCTTGAGGTCCAGGAAGTCCAGGATGTCGGCGTGCCAAGGCTCCAGGTAGATGGCAAAGGCACCTTTGCGCTTGCCGCCGCCTTGGTCTACGTAGCGGGCCGTGTCGTTGAACACCTTCAGCATCGGCACCAAGCCATTGGAGGTGCCATTGGTGCCCTTGATGTAAGAGCCCGTGGCCCGCACGTTGTGCACAGCCAAGCCAATACCACCGGCACTCTGCGAAATCAGGGCGCAATTTTTCAGCGTGTCATAAATGCCCTCGATGGAGTCGTCCTTCATCGTGAGTAAGAAGCACGAGCTGAGCTGTGGCTTCGGGGTACCGGCGTTGAAGAGGGTAGGCGTAGCGTGCGTAAACCACCGCTCACTCATCAGCTCATAGGTAGCAATAGCCGCGTCGATATCCTCTTTATGGATGCCGATGGCCACGCGCATAATCATGTGCTGCGGGCGCTCTACTACTTTGCCATCGAGACGGAGCAAGTAGCTGCGCTCTAGCGTTTTGAAGCCGAAGTAGTCGTAGTTGTAGTCTCGGTCGTAGATGATGGCCGAGTCCAGGGTAGCGGCGTGCTTATGGATGGTTTCCCACACGTCTTTGGCTATCAGGGAGGCGTTTTCGCCGGTCTTGGGGTCCTGGTAGGTGTAGAGCCGCTTCATGGTGCTGCTAAACGACTTGGCCGTGACCTTGTGGAGGTTGCTCACCGCAATCCGGGCCGCCAGAATGGCGTAGTCGGGGTGCTTGGTGGTGAGGGAAGCGGCGGTTTCGGCCGCCAGGTTGTCGAGCTCCACCGTCGTGACGCCGTCATAAATCCCATCGATGACCTTCTTCGCCACCTCAATAGGAGAGACATACATCATATTGAGCCCGTAGCAGAGCTTTTCAATGCGCGCCGTGACTTTGTCGAATTTCACGGATTCGCGGCGGCCGTCGCGTTTTAGTACCAGCATAGACGTTGCGGTTGATGGGGTTGGTTATAGGTTCACCCGCTCCGGTCAGGAGCAGGCAAATGGGGTTCAGAAGAGGGTTCCGGACGCCAGCACGCAGTCCGCATGCGCCGGTTAAGTAGCGGAATATATCCCCTTCCAGTGGGTAGGACAAACCTAAAGTTTAGAAGTTTTCCACATAGCCGCAAAACAGTGCTGTTCAGCGGGTTTTATAAATGTAACCAATGCTATATAAATTAGTAAACTGCCCGAATTTCAGGTTGGCAAATTGCGGCGGAAAGTGTATTGCTAGAGCCGGTCAAGCTGAACGCTAAGCACCACCAGCTAAACTCATCTGTCATCCGGAGGCGGCAGCTGAAGGATCTTATCCCGCTTGAACGGCAGTATAACAATGGCTCATTCTATGGGCAGAAGTTCCTTCGGCTTCCTTCTCAGGCTAGTAACGAAGTGTTAGTAACAATCTTACTTCTTGCACTCCAGATACCACCATAACCCACTTATTACCAACGTCGCACCTGCTACTAACGCTACTGCCGTGGTGCCGCGCCCATAGCTAACGCACGAGCAATCAGTGAATAGCGGCTGGCTATTCCAGCGGAAACGGCGGCGGCAAGCAAAGCAGGGCGACACGAAAGCAGATTCCATACGGCAGGGCTAAAAAAGAGAAGTCGAAGCTTAATGCTCCGACTTCTCTTTTGGTAACCGTTGAGGTTGCTCGAATAGCAGCAGAAGAGTGAATCTGCACAGCAACGAGTACTAAACATAAAAAAGCCACCCCAATGCGGGGTGGCTTGTTCTGAATCACCGGAATACGTCAGATAGCTGATAGTTACTAATATAGAAAGACTATTTCAGCAACTCAGAGCACTGACGGAGCACGTCGCGGGCAATAGCCAAGTTGGTGTCGCGAGTGTTCACTACTAAGTAGATGAACTTCTTGCCGTCGGGCGTTAGGTTGATAAGGTGCAGTTGGTTGGTGAGGCTGATCAGGATGTCGTCGATTACTTCGCCGGTGAGCTTTAGGGCAGCCATTGCCTTTTGCTTTTGCTTTACTACCTCGGTGTTGTAGGCAGCAGCCGTCTCAGGGTTCAGGTTGGGGTTGTTGGAGTGCGAAGCCAGTGCCATGCCCGAATTAACGTCTACAATGGCTACGGCCACGAGGCTTGGCAGTTGGTTGATGATTTCTTGAACAGCTTGGCCGGCAGGAGAAGAAGTAGAGTAAGCCATAGTGGTAGGAAGTAAGTAAGCTTGAAAAGAAGTTGAAAGAGAAGTGATTACAAAGAATAACGGATTAAGAGGAGACCGAGAAGCTGATTTGCTAGGCTAAGTCTGTCTTGCTGCGCCGTTGATGATACAATGTTAGGGCAGCTTCGTACGGGCTACCGGATTTTTTGCTGGTTGGGTCCTTTTTTGATGTGAGACGTCGTATTTTTGCAGCGACTGGATAATGAGGGCAGTAGCTTTTAGTAGACAACAGCCTGCTCGAGTTGCCCTGCTGATCTTACCTAAGCGCTGCACCTCGCATTGGAATTACTTTCCCACTGCTTTTGAATGTCTTCTAACGCTGCTCGTTCTCTTAGTAGCTCCAGCGCCGAGACGCGCATTGCAGAGCTGGAGCGGGCTCTACACGAAGCCAACGAGCGGGCTACTGCCGCCGAACGCCGACTAGCTGGAATGCTAGAGCAGGCTGGCCCCGGAATGCTCTTGGTCGGGTCAGAAGGAACTATCGAGCGAATCAACGAGACGCTGTGCCTGTTGCTCGGCGGCACCGAAGCGCCATCCTATTGGATAGGCCAGCCGGCTGAGGCGCTGTTTGCCCGCTTACAAAGCTTGGCAGTGCAGCCCGCTCAACAAGCCTTGCGACTCAAGGAATTGCGCGCCGCACAGGAGCCTGTACTGAGCGAAAAGATAGCCTTGCGCGATGGCCGGGTGCTGGCTCTGGATTATGTGTTGCCGTTTGGAGGCGCGGCCGGCTCCGAGTTGTTCAGTTACCGCCTCGTAGCAGAAGCAGCCGCCCCCGATGTCACCAAGGAGTTTCAGCCAGATCAGTTGCTCTACCATCTGCCGGTGCCCGTAGCCGTGCACGACTTGAACGGGGTGTTGTTGGCTTTCAACCAAGCCTTTGCGCTGCTGCTGCAACTACCGGCCTCGCAACTGCTAGGCACCCAACTAAGCGAATTGATGCCCAGCGTCGACCACGCCCAGACCTGGCCGATGTACATAACGCAGTTCAACTCGACTGTCGAAACCAGTGTGGGCCAGCTGCCACTGCTGCCCCGCAACGGACAACCTCGGCAATTACTCTATCACGCTCACCGCATCATTCAGCCGGGGCAACCACCTTGCGTGCTGCTCTGCGCCCTCGATATTACGGAGCGAGTGCAGGCAGAAGTGGAGCTCAAGCGCGGCAAGGAAAGAGCTGAAGCCTCGGCGCTGGCCAAAGAAGGATTCCTGGCTAACCTCAGCCACGAAATCCGGACGCCCATGAACGGAGTGTTGGGAATGGCTCGCCAACTCACCAAAACTCAGCTCGACCAAGACCAGCGGGAATTGCTGCGCATCATCCAGACCTCGGGCGAGCATTTGCTGTCCGTGCTCAACGAGGTGCTAGACATGACCAAAATCAGCTCGGCCCGGCTGGAGCTAGAGCAAATGTCGTTCGATTTGCGAGAGTCGATGGAAGAAGCCATGCAGCCCTTGGCCGTCCAGGCTGCCGAGAAAGGAGTGGCTTTCCACGTAGCGCTGTTCATGCAAGCCGAGCCGCTGCCGCGGGTGATGGGCGACGCCTATCGACTCAATCAGGTGTTGATCAATCTGGTATCCAATTCTATCAAATTCACCGCCATCGAAGGCAGTATTTCGATAGGTGGCTACTTAATAAGCCAAACGGAAACGCACCTGACGGCAGGCTTCCGCATTACCGACACCGGTATCGGTATCCCGGCTGAGAAGCTTGACCATATCTTCGAGGACTTCGTACAGGCCAGCCCCGACACGTCACGGCGCTTCGGTGGCACCGGTTTGGGACTAGGCATTGCCCGCGCCTTAGTCGAGCAGATGGGCGGTACTATTGTGGTTGAAAGTCAGCTTAGTAGCGGTAGTACGTTTCAATTCACCGTCACGCTGCCCAAGGCCGAGGGAGTGGAAGTTGCACCCCGCCCTGTACTGCTGGACACGGGTGCGCTGCGCAACCGTCGGGTGCTCGTTGTGGAAGACAACAGCATCAACCGGGAGGTGGTACGCCTGCTGCTACAAAGCTGGGGCGCGCTTGTAGACGAAGCAGAAAACGGACCAGCCGCGCTAGTACTGCATGCCGAGCACCGCTACGATGCCGTACTGATGGACATTCAGATGCCGGGCATGAGCGGCGTGGAGGCCACCCTGCAAATGCGCCTGCACCCCGATGTGGAACGGGCCCTAGTACCCGTATTGGCCCTCACCGCCAACGCCTTCCGCTCCGACCTGGACCGCTACTTGAAAGCCGGCATCAACGACTGCTTGACGAAGCCTTTCAAGGAGGAAGAATTCTATTGCAAGCTGGTGGCGCTGGTGCAAGCCCCCGAGGTACCGCTCTACAACTTAGAACAGGTGCACGAGCTAGCCGACGGCGAAATCACTTTTGTCGAGCGCATTGTACGTTCGTTTTTGCTGCACATACCGCCCATTCTCCAGCAGATTCAGGTGGCCGCCGCCGCGGGTCAGTGGGCGCAAGTAGCCAAGCTAGTGCACCATATCAAGCCCAACCTCGTCCAGTTTGGTGTAGCAGGCGTAACACAGCCTCTGCAATTGCTAATGGATCAGCCGCGGCCAGGCACCAAAACCAGCAAGGTCCGAACGGCGGCAGTGCAGCAACTAGTGCGGCAGGTAGAGCGGGTACTGCGTGTGCTGCCCGAAGAGTTTTCGGCCGCCTCGTAGCACAAACCTACAGTGCCCGCAAGCGTAGCGTAAGCTCTTCTTGGTAAGGCCGGCTCACGGGTACTTCGTGCTGGCCTAGCTTCAACATGTTGTCTTCCAAGGACTCCACGCGGTGCAGGTTTACTATATATGAGCGGTGCACCCGCACGAAATGGCGGAAGGGCAGCCGATCCTCGATGCTTTTGAGTGTGCCACCCACCACGTGCTTTTGCTTGTCGGTAACCAACACCACGTAGGTCGACAAGGCTTCGATAAAAAGCACCGATTCAAAATTGATGCGCAGCAACTTGCCGTTGGTTTTCACAAACAAGTCGGTGCCGGTGGCCGAAATATCGTTTGGGGCGACAGCACTAGGCGCCACCACCGGCGGCGCAGCTGGTAGTGCGGCTTGATGCTGCTCCGTCACGTGCGCAATAGCCTGACAAAACCGTGCATAGCTCACTGGCTTCACTAAGTAATCGACCACGCGCAACTCAAAGGCATCTACCGCGAAACTGGCGTGGGTAGTCACTAGAATGACGGCCGGTTTGGGGTTAGGCAGCAGCTTCACAAGTTCCAGCCCGCTGATATGCGGCATTTCGATGTCGAGCAGCAGCAAATCAACTTGGCCCCCACCACGTAGGTAAGACAGAGCCTCCACCGCGTCGGGAAACGAGGCCGCGAGCGTCAGCTGATCGTGGCGCTGCACAGCACGCTCCAGTGTAAAGCGGTTGATTTCGTTGTCGTCGATGATGACGCAAGCGAGCGAAACTGCAGAAGTCATAGCAGAGGGTAGAGCTTGCGAATACGCAGAATCAAGTAGCTAGTGGCAGCTAGATAGGCAAGAAAAGCCGCAAATGTAATGGAGATGATAATTCCATTCAGCTAGCGTAGCTCAACTAGCCATTTACAGCCATCACAAATAGGCGTTTCGCCAATAGAAGGTACAAGGTGATTCGACCTTCACTAAACGAAAACGGAGCAGCTTTATAGCTGCTCCGTTTTTAATACAACACACTTTTAGAAATAATAAGAGTGCGATAAGTAAGCTTAAAAATCTTCGTCCAGCGAGAATGCATTTTCGGTCCGCTCGCTCATCACGCCAGCCTTCTGGTACTCGGCCACGCGCTTCTCGAAGAAGTTGGTTTTGCCCTGCAGCGAAATCATTTCCATGAAGTCGAAGGGTTAGTGGCGTTATAGATCTTGCTGTATCCAAGCGAGTCGAGCAGGCGGTCGGCCACAAACTCGATGTACTGCGACATGCTGGTGGCGTTCATGCCAATCAGGTTCACGGGCAGTGCATCGGTCACAAACTCCTGCTCAATGGTCACCGCGTCGCGGATGATGCTGTGCACCCGCTCCTCCGGCAACTTGTTTTGGAGGTAGCTGTAGAGCAGGCAAGCGAAGTCGCAGTGCAGTCCTTCGTCGCGGCTGATGAGCTCGTTGGAGAAGGTTAGACCTGGCATCAGGCCACGCTTTTTCAGCCAGAAAATCGAGCAGAATGAGCCAGAGAAGAAGATGCCTTCTACAGCAGCAAACGCAATGATACGCTCGGCAAAGTCTTCGGAATTAATCCACTTCAGGGCCCATTCGCCCTTCTTCTTCACGCACGGCACGGTTTCGAGGGCGTTGAAAAGGCGGTCTTTTTCCTGCGGATTCTTGATGTACGTATCAATCAGCAGCGAGTAGGTTTCGCTGTGAATGTTTTCCATCATGATTTGGAAGCCGTAGAAGCAGCGCGCTTCCGGCATCTGTACTTCCTGCATGAAGTTGACAGCCAAGTTCTCGTTCACGATACCGTCGGAGGCCGCGAAGAACGCCAGTACGTGGCTGATGAAGTGACGCTCGTTGTCGTTGAGGTTGTCCCAGTCTTTCTGGTCCTGGCCTAAATCAATTTCCTCGGCCGTCCAAAACGAGGCTTCGGCTTTCTTGTACATCTGCCACACGTCGTTGTTCTGGATGGGAAAAAGGACGAAGCGGTTGGGATTCTCAATGAGCAGAGGTTCCATAGGGGAAGGCAAAAGGGTAGGTTGAACTCCTGTAAAAGCAGGCCGCCGTGCAGGCAAGCATTCTGCAAACCCGGCGACAAACCAGATTGTTCAGAGCTGCTTAGCTCCGTGGCCAGAAGGTTAATGCACCAAATATAAACCTGACTTACGGGAAGGTTACCCCCTCTAAACCATTTTTTCTCTGTTAATTTTTCTGCATGTGCCCTTACTGAGACTGCAACTGAAGTCATGGAAAATAGCTGTCAAAACATAGAAAAAGCCAGTTTTTGCAAATGTTATCCACATTTCACGTGTGGATAATTGCAGTTGTCCACAAATTTTGTATTCGCGCGGTTATTGTTTGGTAGTTTTACCCACATTTCCAGCTCGCAAAAAGTTGGGGACAATGAGGTTTAGTGAGTTAGGGTTTGGATTTATAAAACCATACCCGTACTTTTGCCTTCCATTTTTCAGAAACCGCGAAGACGCCGATGTACGCAATTGTCAATATAGCCGGGAAGCAGACGAAAGTCGAAGCCAATAAATTTGTATACGCCCACCGCTTGGCTGGCAACGTCGGCGATACGGTGGAATTGGGCAAAGCCCTCCTCACCGACGATAACGGAACCCTGACCATTGGTGCGCCCTTGTTGGACGTAGCCGTAACGGGTACCATCCTCGCTCACGTAAAGGGCGACAAGGTTCTTGTATTCAAGAAGAAGCGCCGCAAGGGCTACAGAAAGCTGAACGGTCACCGTCAGCAGTTTACCAAAGTAATGATCAACAGCATCGGGTAATTGAGTTGCCTGTTTTGTGTTGCCAATTGCCAGTCTGTGTAGGATTCGGCAACAACTAACTGGCAGCCGGCAACTAATAACTCTCAACTAAACAATACCATGGCACACAAGAAAGGCGTAGGTAGCTCTAACAACGGTCGTGAATCGCATTCCAAGCGTCTCGGCGTGAAAATTTTCGGTGGTCAGTCCATCATTGCTGGCAACATCATCGTGCGTCAGCGTGGCACCAAGCACCACCCTGGTCAGAACGTAGGTATCGGCAAAGACCACACCTTGTTCGCTATGATCGATGGTACAGTACAGTTCCGCAAGGGCCGTCAGGACCGTTCGTTTGTAACTGTAGTGCCTAGCACTGTAGAAGCTACTACTGAGACGACTACTGTTGCTGCGTAGTAACTGCACACAACACGAGTAACTGGTATTCCAGAAAAGGGCCATCCATACGGATGGCCCTTTTGCGTTGGCTATATTTCCCGCTATCGAGAAGTAACGGCGGGTATAAGTCACATGGGCTAGGCCGACTGCTAAGAATTAAGGTGCAACTGATAAAGCACTGGCTTGCTTGGGCTAGCATCTAGTTCCAGGCTAGTGACCTGTAAATTGAGTAGATACAAACCGTCTTCTAACTCATCAGGTACAAAAATCAGCTCGGTAATGGTGGCTTGCTGACGGGTGGCGTGCGGATATTGCCAAAACGCGTGGTGGGCTAACAGCGCGCCACCATCTTCCTCTCGGTCCACGCTTGGTAGGTCGAGGAGCAGGTGTTCTATATGGGCTGACGCTAAGTACTCGGCTAGTGCCGGCTCCAGGTAGGTTGGGTTAGTGCCGGAGTACTGGCGGGTGCGTTTCGCTTTATGGTTGGGCAAGGTGCGCAGCACAATAGCCTCAGGGTGGACGGCTGCATCGGGGCCACCTTCTAGTTCGCGCTGCACGTCGGTAAGGTGTACTACTTGGTCGCCGTTGGCTTGAGGCCGAGGCTGCACCGATACTAGCCGTGCTACAAATAGGAAGCGGCGCAAGCACCTATTAAGCGTGGCCGTTGGCTCGGGTGCTATATGGCCATAGCACTCGGTGTGGGTACCGTTGCCGTGGGGCGTGACGTGCACCCGCTTGTAGTTGGTGCTACCTCCCTCCGCTACGCTCCCTACAAAGTTGCCTACCCGAATAACATCAAACTGTACCGGCTCGGCCCAAAAACAGTTCACTTGATTCGCGCCCGGCGCCAACGGCAACGAAATATCAAGCGGAGCAGCCGGGTTAAACGAGAACACACGGCCTTGATGCGGGTAAGTGGCAAGCATAGAGTGAATTGAAGAACCAAGTAATAGTCAAAATAACTCGCAGTATGTTACGTGCTGACGTTGCAACACTACCCTTGTCATGCTGAGCGCAGTCGAAGCATCTCGCTAGTATGGTAAACCCTGACGCTTGTCCAACGAGTCGAGCGAGATGCTTCGGCTTCGTTGCACTCCGCTCAGCATGACGTGCTGTTATTATTTGTAACGTCAGCGCGCGAGGTATTCTAGCTGTGCTTAGGAAGATATGTTGGTGTTGCTAGTCAAGGTATTTACTTTCTCCTTTTCTTCGGCGGCTAGCTTGTTCAGAATCGCACTGACCTGTGGGGCATGGCTGAACACCATGAAGTGCCCGCCGCCTTCAATGAGATAGTCCACAGGAGTAGGGCCGGGCGGGAAGACTCGGTCGGCGGTGCCGAGGAGTTGGATGCTGCGCCCGACGTTGGCGCTGTCCCAGTGTAGGAGCCGGTGAATCGCCCAGCGCGTGTACGTAGGTTCCATGTCGCGCAGAATCCGTTTGAACATGCGGTACTCTTCGCCGTTGTGCACACCGAAGTAAAGTTGGCCCGCCCTTGGAAACAGCTTCAACCACTGCGGCGGGAACAACCGGTACACGCCCGTTGAACGGATCAGGCGCAACAGCAGCGGCATACAGCTAGCATCAGGAATGCTGGAAACCAGCACAGTCCGCAGCCGCGGGCGTATGCGGTTAATTTCTAGGCCTACCACTCCACCAAACGAAACACCCACCAGCAAACCTTCTTGTTCTAGAGGGATAGAGGCAGCCATGCGGGCAGCGTAGGCTGACAACGGCTCGTCTGGCTCTGGAGTAAGCCAAAGCAAAATTTGCGTCTCGTCCTGCAGTAAAGGCCGCAAATTCTGAAATACCCGCTCGTCGGCCCCCAAACCCGGAATGAGGTAGATCATGCGGTGAAGCTGTAACTAGTGAAGGAATGGATTTGCTGTTCTATTGGCGTAACTTAAACAGCAGCGAAATGGCGCACTAAGGTCAGCATTTCGCTGCTTCAGCAATTCGCCTTCAAGGTTCAACCCGCAAGAAGACGCCTTCCAGATAGAAAATGTTGTGAGGAGCACCAGGCTCATATTCCTCGTCGTCCTCTTTATCGGCTTCCATTCCAATAGTGAATGTTTCATCAGACTCATCTTCTCCTTCAAAAGACTCATCGGCGGGATAGGTGCAGGAGAGTTTGAGGGCTACGTTGGGCAGCTGGACCGGCGGTTTTTCTTCGCTGGTATATTCCAGCAGGCAAGGCCACTCCGTGACAGTGGCCAACGCCTCAGCTACTTCTTCCTGCAAGGCCGCGGCGCGATTATCGGCCAGACGTAGGATGAGGTCGAGGCTTTGGAATTGCAGGCCTAGATGAAAGAAGTGCAGCTCCTGGTCGAAGAAGGTAGTAGCCCAGATCGTCACGTCGTCGGAGTTGTCGAACACAATGGCGGTTATCTGAACTTGCTCGATGAAAAAGTCGGTGTCATCGGCCAGAGCATCAATCAGTCTTCTCATATCACAGATTTCACTAAGTAAGTGCTGACGCTGCTGCGGCAGTGGTCAGCATACTCGCTACGCTGTGCCGGAAATCTTGCGCGGCGTAGCAAGCAGGATGGGAAAGGGAATTTAACGTATTTAAATCAGCAGCATCTGCTTTGCAGAGGTAAAACCTGTGATTTATTCCGCTTCTTGGAAGAGCTCCAAGGTTATCTGATCAGCCAGCAATTTGCCTTTGTCGGTGAGGGTCAGCACTTCATCGGCACTGATAGTGGCCCAGCCATTCGTTTGCAGATACTTCAAATAGTCGGCTCGGTCGGCTACTAAATTTACGCCCAAGCTCGTGTGCAAGTGGCGTAAGTCGGTGCCGCGGGCAGTGCGCAGGCTGGTCATCAAATACTCATTGGCCCGGTCGGTGGGAGAGAGGAACTCAATGGTGGCGGGTACTTCGTGCTGCTCCAGCACCGACGTTACGTACTGCGGGTTGTTGGCCAGCGTGTATTGGCGGCTAACCCCGTTGAAGGAGTGCGCGCTCGGACCCAAACCAAGATAAGGCACGCCGCGCCAATACGCCGAATTGTGGCGCGACTCCCGGCCAGGTTGGCAGAAGTTGCTGATTTCGTACTGTTGGTAGCCGTGGCGCGCAAGCTCGGCCAGCAGCATCTCGAACTGCCGGGCTACAAACTCGTCGGGTGGCGGACGAAACGTGCCTTTCTTGAGCTGCCGCCCAAACACAGTATCGGGCTCCACGGTAAGCGCATAGCAAGAAAGGTGTGGTACCTGCAAGGCAAACACCTTCGCCAAATCTTCCTCCCAAATACCGTGGTCGGGAGCCGGTACTCCATAAATCAAGTCCACCGAAATATTCTCGAAGCCTGCTTCCTGCGCTAGCTGCACGGCCGCTGTTGACTCGATGGCGGAATGTGCCCGGTTCATCAGCCGCAAGTGCGGCTCGTGAAAACTTTGGAGTCCAATGCTTAGCCGGTTGATCGGCGAGGCCGCTAGTTCACGCACTTTGGCGGCGGTCAAGTCGTCGGGGTTGGCTTCCAGCGTTATTTCCGCATCCGCCGCCACGCGGAAATGGATGTGAATGGCATTGAAAATCTGGTCGAGTTCAGTTGCAGTCAGCAACGACGGGGTACCCCCACCGAAATAAATGGTTTCTAGAACGGACTGAGGACCTAAATAGTCAGCTCGTAAAGCTAGCTCCTGCGTTAGGGCGTCCACCAGCCGGCTTTTCAAGCCCATCGAGGTGCTGAAATGGAAGTCGCAGTAGTGGCAGGCTTGCTTGCAAAAAGGAATATGGAGGTAAAGGCCAGCCAAGTAGGTAGTGCAGTGACGCGGTAACAACGAACAGGAATGCGGAAGCTTTCCCATGGGTAGGAACGGTAAGAGCCTGCCTGGAAAGTATCTTTAGGAAATTAAATGCGTGTTTCCGCGTTTGTGTTCCCAAATGTACGCCCGCCTTGCTGTTTTGTGGTTGTTGCTAGGAGTGCTGTTCGGTGGCATGGGCAGCGCGCAGGCCCAAACGTCGCCGCCGCTGAACCTGAATGCGCCACCCCAACTAACGCCGCCCCACCCGATTCCAGCCGGATACGACTATCGGTGCCTGATTCGGGGCGGGTGGCAACTCCCGCGCCTCCGCCTGCTCCAACGCCCGTACCAAGCAAACCATTGCCTGTTCGGAGGCCACGCATACTGGTGTTAAACACCGAAACGGCCGATCAGCCAGTGTTACGCCGCTACCGTATCAAAAACAGCTTGCCCGATTCCTTGACTGTACTGCGCGAAGTCCGGGAACTAGTGCTGGCCTTGCAAGGCGAATCCTACTTAACCGCCTCGGCCGATGAGCTACGCTGGCACCGCGACACAGTGCAAGTAAAACTGTATGTAGGCGAGAAGTTTCGGTGGGCGCGGCTGCGCAACGGCAACCTCGGCGACGGCTTACTGACCCGCGCTGGCTACCGCGAAAAGCTTTATCGCAATCAGCCTTTTCAACCCCAAGATTGGAGCCGCTTGCAAGAACGGGTTCTGCGGGAAGCAGAAAATCAGGGCTACCCGTTCGCGACAGTGCGGCTCGATTCGGCGCAGTTGCACGAAGCCGACATCGAAGGCCGCGTGTTGCTGGAGCGGGGCCCGGTCATTGTCTTCGATTCCCTGCAAATTATAGGGAGCAGCACTATTCGCAAGCGTTTCCTAACCAAGTATTTGCAGATATATCCTGAGCAGCCCTTTAGCCAGCAACGGGTGGAAGAAGCGGCGCGCCGCCTGCGGCAGTTGCCCTATCTGCAACTCAAAGCCGAGCCGGAAGTACGCTTTGCCCGGGGCCGCGCCCGGGTGTATTTGTTGCTCGAAGACCGCACGGCCAACCAGTTCGATGCCATTGTAGGCATTTTACCCAACCCCACACCAGGCCTTGGCCAGAAACGGGTGCAACTCACCGGCGACGTCACAATTGCGCTGCGCAACATCAAAGGCGGAGGCAAAGGGTTAGGGCTGCAATGGCGAAAAACGGATGTCAACTCTCAGCAGCTTGATGCGCAATACGCGCACCCTACTTTTTTCGGGACGCCGCTCGAACTTGGTGGCACCTTCAACCTCTACCGCCAGTCCACTCCTCAAAACGGGTTTCAGACGCTGCGGCCACGCTTGCAGATTACGTATCCCACGGCGCGTTCGGGGCGCATCAGCTTTTTCACGGAGTGGCGTAGTTCTCGCTTGCTAGGCGATGCCTCCTATGCTAGCCTCACCGTTCTGCCTGAAAACATTGATTCCCGCTTCACTTCCTACGGCCTTGACTATACCTGGACTTCGCTCGACGATTCATACTTCCCCCGGAGCGGCGTGCTGGCCAGTGGGCAGGCTTCAGTAGGCAGCAAGATCATCAGTAAGAACACCGAGCTAAATGAAACGCTCTACGACAGCCTACCGCTTCGTAGCACCCAAGTGAGTGCGGGCACGCGGCTAGAGCGGTACACCCGCATCGGGCGGGGCGGCGTGCTGCTGACGCGCCTGCGCGGCGAAGCCCTTTTCAACCAGCGCCTGTTCCTCAACGACCTGTTCCGAATAGGCGGCCTCTCGACGCTACGGGGCTTCAACGAACTAAACTTTTACACCAGCCAATACGCAGTAGGCACGGCCGAATACCGTCAGTTCACGAGTGCCGATGCTTACCTGTTCGCCTTCATCGACCAAGGCTACCTGCGCCGCGACATCGAAACAGAAACGAGCACCAATGCACCAACAGGGCTAGGCGTAGGCCTAAGCTTCCGAACCGGTGCCGGTCAGTTCCAGTTCGTGTACGCTTTGGGTCGCGACAATCAGCAGAAGCTAGCCTTAAACTCCGGTAAGATTCACTTCGGTATCACCAGCCGTTTTTGATGCTAGCAAAGCTTGGCTAGATATGAGCTATAGATTGCTCGATAAAATAATGCCCTTGATTATCAGGGATGAAGCTCGCAAATAGGGCTATTTTACGAGCAAACATGGCTTTTCTCAAAAACCCTCGTACATTTGCACAACCAAACAGTGCGGGGTGGAGCAGTTGGTAGCTCGTTGGGCTCATAACCCAAAGGTCACTGGTTCGAGTCCAGTCCCGCTACCTAGAAAAAAGGCCGTTATCCGATATGGATGACGGCCTTTTGCTTTTCTGAAGTACACAGCATAGTCTGTTGCTGTTAGAAGCTTTGCCAATCAATCGGCTTCCACACATTCCACCCGGAGTAACAAGTTATACAATCCATCGGAGAGCTGAAGAATACCGTCTTCATCGGCTTCCACATGCTTGAACTTGTCGAGCACGTTGCTCATCACTTCCATCAACCCATTCACCACGAGGGATTCATGCTCGTGGTAGCTTTTGGTTTCCAATACTTTGCGAATAATGGTGCAGGAATACTGGTGATAGTTCTGGCTCTGAAAATTCTCAACTAAGGATGATGTCTCTTGCGAGTTGAAAAGGAGGTGTGCGGACATGGGAGTAGAGAGTTATGTTGTGTCAATATACTAATAAAATAATGTACTAATTAAATACAAAATGGTTTTGTAAAATTTCTCTTTTTTTGTCCTCCTTCAAGAAAAAATATATCAATACCATTTACAAAGGAGTCCGCCCTTGTTAGCATTGAATAGCAGTTATATACAGAGTACATCCGGTTAGTGCCGCTAGCAACTATATACTAGCTACTACTAGTAACTGAATTTACTTTGAACACTTTAGCTGTTCACGCAACAGCCCCGACACCAAGAATATGATGCCGAGGCAGTTTGAGTTGTTTAGAAATTAATGCTAGCTCTTCTTTTCGCCCTCGGATGGTGGCCCGAGCACTTTCACCTTGTCGGATTTAGTTAGGCCCGAGCTTACTTCCACGTTGATACCATCGGAGAGGCCGGTTTTGACTAGGCGCTTTTGAAATTGCTGCGGCCCGGTTTCCACTTCCACAAATACACTGTCCTTATTCTTCTTGCCAAATTGGAGCAGGCTTTCCCGGATAGCTAATACTTGGCTGCGGCGACCTAGCACAATGTCGCCGTTGGCGGAATAGTTGGCGCGCAAAAACTGGCCGGGCTTGAGCTTGAGCTTGGCCCGCACCTGAAACTTGATGGCACCTTCCTCGGCAATGCCCTTGGGCGCAATGTATTCGAGCGTGGCCGGAAACGACTCGTTTTCGAGCGCCCCGATGGTCAGATTCAGGTCCATGCCTTCGCGCACTTTGCCTACTTCGCTCTCATCAATCTTGCCCTCAAATACTAGGCTTTGCATATCGGCAATGGAGGCAATGGTAGTGCCCTCGTTGAAGTTGTTGCGCTCTACTACCGACGAGCCTACTTTAATTGGTACATCTAGCAGCAGGCCGGTAATGGTGGAGCGGACCAAGTTGGAGGCGCCACCGGTGTTGCGGGAAGCACCGCGCTGAGCAATTTGAAGGTCGTTTTCGGCGGCGTTGAGGGCTTGCTTCTTGGCTTTGTAGTCGGCGAGCAGGCGGTTGAATTCTTGAGCGGCAATAACTTTTTGCTCGAACAGTGGGCGTTGGCGCTCTAGCTCTATTTGGCTGGTTTCGAGGGCCACGCGGGCGGCTTGAATGTTGTTTTGGGCGTTGTTCACATTGCCGGCATTGGCTACCGTCCGGATACGGGCCAGCAACTGACCTTCCTTCACGGGCTGCCCAGCCTCCACGTACAGTTCCTCCACAATGCCCGATACCTGCGGCTTAATGAGTACCTCGCGGCGCGGCACGATGCTACCCGTTGCCACGGTCTTTTTCACGATGTCGGCCACGAAGGGCGCTTCCGTTTTATAAACGATTGGATCGGTGTGAGCCTGCTTCCAGAAGTAATAGCCTAGCCAGCCAAACCCGGCAAGGACTAAGAGCAGGAGCAGCGAAAGGAACACGCGTTTCATAAGTGAGTATTGGTGGCTTCGTAAGGTTTGCTTAGGTGGTAACGACGCAACAGCTAGTGCCTTGTCGGTGCAATGGTTGTCCGGGCCGAGTGAGTGACACGATAGGGGTAGGCTAAATTAGAATATGCAGTGAGCTGATTTTATGAGAATTACTGCATTGTTGGAAAGACTGTTGAGTAAGAGTTAGTCAAGGGGTTATTCATCTTTCAGCGCTACCACGGGCTGCACCTGAGCGGCTTTTAGAGCGGGTACCAAACCGGCCACGGCTCCTGCCACCACCAGCAAAGCCACCGCCGTGCCTGCCACCCCAATATCGACGCGCGGGTTAGCGAAAAAGCCAACGTCCTGGCCCGCAATTAGGGAGTTGATACCCGCCATGAGGGCCGTACCGAATAGGAGCCCGAAGAGCCCGGCCACAGCCGTGATGACGATACTTTCCTGCACAATCAAACTTACAATGCTCCACGGCGTGGCGCCAAGGGCTTTGCGAATTCCGATTTCCTTGGTGCGCTCTTTCACGACAATGAGCATGATGTTGCTCACCCCAATAATTCCGGCCATAATGGTGCCGATGCTCACCAGCCAGCTGAAGCCCGAAATGCCGGTGAACAGGCCCTGCACCCGTGCATACTCCTCTTCCACGTTGGCTGATCCGAGCGCCCGGTCGTCGGTGGGGCTATTTTGTGCTGTCGGGCCAGCACCTGCTTGGCTTTGGTTTCGACAACTGCCGCCGGAATTCCAGCTCTTGGGATGAAAGCAAAGTAGCCCACGCGGTTCACTTGGTTGAAAGTGACTTGTAAGGCCGTGAGCGGAATAATGATTTTCTGTGCTTCTTCTTGCGCGTTTTCAGGTTTGCCTTGCGCCTTAAACTTGCCCACTACTCGGAAGAAAATGCCCTTGATGCGGATTTCCTGACCCAGCGGCTCCGCTGTGCCGAACAGCACTTCGGCCACCCGGTCGCCGATGACGGCTACTTTGCGCCGCTCCGCAATATCAATATCGTTGATGAAGCGGCCACCGGTCAGGTTTACGGCTTGCACAGCTGGATACCCGGATACTCGCCGTTCACCGAAAAGGACGAGCTTTTGGTACCGTATTGCACCGTGAACGTGCCGTCGAGCGAGCTGCGCGGCAGAATAACAGCGGCTTCGGGTACTTCCCGCTTTAGAGCGGCTACGTCGTCGTTGGTGAACGGGATGAAGCGTCCCACCTTCAACCCGGCATAAGGCACGCTGGTCCGCTGGCTCCAGACAAACACGGCGTTTTTGGCGACATCAAACTCATTTTCAACGCCATTGCGGAAGCCTTTGCCTGCACCTAGCAGGACCACCAGCATAAAAATACCCCAAAATACCCCGAATGCAGTAAGCGCCGTGCGCAGCTTGTGTCGCCGCACGGTTCCTAGTATTTCCTGCCATTTGTCTATATCGAACATGGTGCCGAAGGGTACTAAGGGTTAGTTGCTAGCTCCTTTCTATGAAGGATAAGGCCAGTGCTCTTGTGAGATGAACAGGTGGATTCATTCTGCTCTTAGCGCTTCAATAGGTTTCACGTTGGCCGCTTTCATGGCCGGAACCAGACCGGCTATGGCACCCGCAACCACCAGCAGAGCCGTAGCACTGAGCGCGACGCCAATATTCACTTCCGGATGATCGAAGTAGGAGGTAGTGCCACCGGCTTGTTCGAGGGCGTAACGGATGGCATCCAGAATGGCTACACCTGCCAGCAGGCCCATGTAACCCGAAACGCTGGTAATAACCACCGACTCCTGCACAATCATGCTGATGATGCTCAGCGGGGTAGCGCCAAGGGCCTTGCGCACGCCGATTTCGCGGGTCCGTTCCTGTACAATGATGAGCATGATATTGCTTACCCCTACCACGCCGGCTACCAAAGTCAGTACGCCAATAACACTGACAAATAGCTTGATGCCCGTAAAGAGCCCTTCGAAGCGCGCTACTTCTTCCTCATTGTTTTCGAGGTAGATGGCCTGTTTGTCGGCGGGGTCAAACTTATGCCGAACGGCCATCAGCGTCCGTACTTGCTCTTCCAGTTCCTTCACCGGTGTGCCTTTGCGGCTGCTCATCACCATGTTATGCACCTGGTTGTACTGGTTGAAGGTGGTCTGGAAGGTGCTAAAGGGCACGAAGGCCCGCTCCTCGTTGCGGCCATTGTTGCCGGTGCTAGTGAACGTGCCCACTACTTTGAAAAACACGCCCTTCACCTGCACAAACTTCCCAATGCCGTTGCTGTCGCCGAATAGCACCTTATGAACCTTCTCGCCGAGTACCATCACCTTGCGCCGCTCCACACCGTCGAGGGGGTTGAGAAGGCGGCCCCGCGCTAACTTTTCGCCGTTGAGCTGGAAAAACTCGGCATTAGCGCCATACACTTGGTAAGAGCCGTTCTTGGTGCCATTGACGATGGTGTACTCACCATAAAGCCGATTGCGCGAGGCCAGTATCTCAATGCCATCTACTTGCTGCCGGATAGCATTCAAGTCATCGTTGGCGAATTTGATTTCGCGGCCGGGCTTCATGCCTTGCCAGGGCAAGGAGGTTTTGCCGGTTCCTACAAACAGGCTGTTCATGGCGCCACCCCCGAACTCCTTCCAGATGCCATTCTCCATACCCTTCCCCGCGCCTAGCAGCAGTACCAGCATGAAGATGCCCCAAAACACGCCGAAAGCCGTCAGGAACGTGCGCAGCTTGTTGCGGCGCATGGTCCCGAGGATTTCTTGCCATTTATCGAGGTCGAACATGAAGCACGGATTTTTGGGTTGGGAGAATACCTCGGCCGCCTCAGCTAATGGGCAACTCTGCTGGCGGAAGTATGTGGCTATTTGCCGGAGCAGCTCCGCCGTACCTTCTCTAAGCGGCGCACCACGTCTTTCACCGTGGTTTCGTTGGTGGTGTAGAGGGGAAATTCGAAGCTGCTGCTGTCGCCCTTTTTGGCTTTGGAGATTTTAACCTCGAAGTACTTTTGGCCGTCGGAGTCGGACTCTAATTCGTAAGTCAAAGAGGTGACGTCGGCCCAATTTAGGCCCATTTTCATCTCGAAAATGCCGTTGTCTACTTTCACGGCCCAACCCGAGTTGCCGCCGTAGCTTACGGCCAGCGGTTTCGTCATTTGCACGTCGGCGTCCCGGTCGCGGATGACCTGCTCGGCGCTACAGCCATTGAGGTTGAGCTGCACATCTTGTTTTGGCTTCTTGGGATTGCGCATCAACTGAGCGAGCTGCTTGCTCAAAGCCTGTGTTTCGGAGGGTGCTACTTGAGCACTGGCCGTATTGCTAGTGCAAACAGCCACGAACAGCGCGAGAGATGTCAAGAGCGTTTTCATAGGGAATCAAGACAAATGTAGAAAGATAGGCAAAGGCTGCAAGGCCGCTTACTCATTCACTATCAAGCCGTCACGCACCCGAATCATGCGTTGGGTCTGGTCGGCAATGTCGTTTTCGTGGGTCACGATGACCACCGTCATGCCCTCTCGGTGCACCTGCTTGAAGATGTCCATTACTTCCTGCGTGGTTTGCGTGTCGAGGGCACCTGTGGGCTCGTCGGCGAGTATCAGCTTGGGTTGGCTGATGAGGGCCCGGGCAATGGCCACCCGTTGCTTTTGCCCCCCGACAGTTCGCTCGGCAAGTGGTCGGCACGGTCGGCTAGGCCTACCCGGTCGAGGTACTCCAGCGCCATGCGGTTTCGTTCGCGGCGGCTCACTTTCTGGTAGTAGAGCGGCAAAGCCACGTTTTCGAGAGCATTCTTGAAGCTTAGCAGGTTAAACGACTGAAAAACAAAGCCCAAGAACTTATTGCGGTAGTGCGCCGCCCGCGTCTGCGACAAGTTTCGGTCGATGCGGGTGCCCGCCAACGTGTAGTCGCCTTGGTCGAAGTCGTCGAGGATACCTAGGATGTTGAGCAGGGTGCTTTTGCCCGACCCCGACGAACCCATGATACTTACCAATTCGCCTTCCCGGATGTGCAAGTCTATGCCCTTGAGCACCTCCAGCCGATTGGTGCCGACCTCATAGCTTTTCCGAATATTCTGCAACTGAATCATGGACGGCGGCGAGCTATTTTGCTTTGTTTGTTTCGCAAGGTAGTGGGTAATGCAAAGTAGATATTAGCTAGTTTTAAATCCAACTTTAAAGGAATATATTTTTAAAACTGACCATTTGCATGACTCTAACCTGACGGCAACGACAGCATAGATGCCACTCCTGCGTCAACAGTTGCCTGCTGTCTTGGGAGTTACTTAAAATATTAAGTTGCCCGCATGTAAGCAACTCATCCGTATAGATTGATGATGTTGTAATGGCTAGGCAACAAGTAGTTAGGAGAGCTTTGAATGCCGCGTTAAATTTCGCTCTGCTACAGAGCCCTGCCTTTCTCCAGGTCAGCGGCCTAAGTGATCAGTAGTAAATTGGCAGACACGTCTCTCTTAAAAGAGACAGACAAGGGCGTATGTATGATATTATCCTCAGTAGAGGTTGAGTTCAGTAACACTTAGCCAAGTCGCGCCAGCAACTCTTCCACTTGCCGTTCCAATCGTGTTACCCGCTCTTCCATAGTGGATGGTGGGCGCAAGTGGGTGGTGAAAACCGCTTTAACCTCCCATATTTCCAAGGCCTGATCGAGGGCAAACTCTTCGGCACCATAGTCGGGGTTATCAGCTCGGAGCTTGACTGCGCCGTTAGGAAGCCGCTCCGAGAGGCGCCGCACTAGCAAGCGGCTCTGTGTGACGAAGGCATAGATGCGGTGCACCCGCAAGTTGGGTTCGGCTAGGTCCACGCGGCGGCACAGTACTACATCTTGGTGGCGCAGACCTTGTTGTTGGTGCTGCATTTCGGCACCCACTATTTCGAACGCGCGCGTAGCGGGGCCAAGTTGGTGCGGAAACGTGAGTGGCGGCAGCGTGTCGAGAAAAGACGAGTTGTGATGCTGCACGATGTATTCCATCAACCGGTCGGCGGGTACGAATGGCGTTATGGCTTTCTGCCGATCGGCAACTGCGGTGGCAGGGGCACTAGGTGCTTGAACGGGCACGCCTTGCTGCTTGAAAATATCGAAGTTGTAAAGCTCGTTTACCGTCAGTTCTTTCGTTAGTAGCAAGTCTACGGATAAGCCAAAATGCTGAGCAATCTGGATAAGCGTCTCCATTTTTGGTTCTGAACGACCTTCTTCGTAAGCGCCCACACTAGGTCGTGCTAGGCCGAAAAGCTCCGCAAATGCTGCCTGGCTAAGCTTTTTGACTGTTCTTATCTTGCGGATGTTCTTTCCAACGTAAGACATTAGCGAAAATATATTATGCTCAAAGCTTGAGCGTATCTAAAACTTTGAGTACACTTGTGTCGTAAAGCTAACACATAACCGACAGACACTTTCTAACACCGCTATTTTTTTGAGCCAAGAGTAAAAAGTAACAGCAACTATACTTCCGGCTCTTGCTTCCTACTTCAAGCGCACCTTACTCAGTACCTATTCTTTCCTATATGGCCAACTCTTACTTCTCTAAAATCCAGACTTACTTGTTGGAGCTTGGCTTCGACATTCATCACCTGGACGAGGCCACCAACTTGTTGGTGGTGAGCAAACCGGAGTTGGGTATCGAGCACTTGGTGTTGGGTTGCGGTGAGCCGCTATTGATTATGGAACAGTACCTGCTCGATCTGCCCGGCCCGAATTGCGACGTGTACCAACGGCTACTCCAGAAAAACCGCGACATTATCCACGGCGCCTTTGTGCTCGACGAGTCGGGCCGCAAGGTCATCTTCCGCGACACCCTTCAACTAGAGCACCTTGACCGGCCCGAGTTGGAAGCCGTTTTCAACTCGCTGGCCTTGTTGCTAAGCGAGTTCAGTGACGAACTGATTGCGTTTTCAAAAGGATAGTAAGTAACGCGAAGCTCCAGCTTCGCATCTCGTTGCACGACCTATCATCCTTCGTTGCAGCGACTAACGTTCAACGAAGCAAGGAGCTGGAGCTTCCTGCTATATCTCTAGCAATCATGAATCTATTTAACCGCATCTTCAAAATTGGGCAGGCCGAAGCGCATTCCGCCGTCAACCAGCTCGAAGACCCAATCAAGATGACCGAGCAGGGGCTACGCGACCTGCGCCAAGACCTCGACAAGGCCCTGCACGCGCTGGCCGAAGTGAAGGCCCTAGCCATTCGGGCTCGCAACGAAGCAGAGGTGGAGCGCAGCCGCGCCCTCGACTATGAAAACAAAGCCGTGCTGCTGCTACAGAAAGCCCATCGGCAGGAAATAGAAGCAGCTGAAGCCGACCGGCTGGCCACCGAGGCCCTATTGAAAAAGACGCAGCACGAAGCGCAAGGCACTCGTGCCGCGCAAGACCAGCAGAAGTTCGAGACCTCCGCTGCGCAGCTCGACCAAAACGTACAGCAGCTCAAAAGCACTATCAGCCAGTGGGACAACGAGCTCAAAACCCTTAAAGCCCGCGTAACGGTAAGCACGGCCACCAAAACCATCAATCAGCAGCTAGCCCAGCTCGATTCGTCGGGAACGGTGGCGTTGCTGGAGCGTATGAAGGAAAAGGTAGCCACCAAAGAAGCTTTAGCCGAATCGTACGGTCAGATTGCGCAGGAAAGCCGCAGTATCGACCAGGAAATCGACAAAGCGTTGGGCAATACGCAGTCTGGCCAAGCCAGCCAAGACCTAAAAGCCTTGAAGGCAAAGCTTGGACTTGAATAACTATACCTCTGCGCCATGAACAACAGCATGAACTTAATGGAGAAGATATTGCGGGTTTGCTCCTTGGTTATGGTGCTTGGTAGCCTGTTGTTGCGTCTCCCCCACATCATTGATGCGGCCGATGGACACGCCCTTCTCACCTTTGGCCTTCTTTTCAGTCTTCTTTCTTATAGCAGCTATTCCCGGCGGCTCCGGCGCCGCAACGAGGAACTAGAGCGCCAACTCGAAGAGCGGCAACCCGAATAATTACCGCACCGCTTCAATCAAACCTAATCGACTCCCGAATAACGGAGCTTATCGTTATACCTCAATTTCTTACCAAAACAGCGGCCCTTCTTCCTTACAATAATGACTGAGCTGCTGCATGCGGCCGTTTTGCCGCCCAACGTATTGCCCACCGCGCTGCTGGTGTTTGTGCTCCTCTATTGGCTAACCGTGATTGTTGGTTTGCTGGATTTCAAAACCTTAGATATCTCTACCGGCCACGACTTCGATGGCACCCACGGCGCCCACGTATCGGCCGACCATTCAGGAGTAGGCGTGAGCTGGCTCAACAATGCGCTGGCCTTTTTTAACTTAGGCCGTGTGCCACTGATGGTGTTTCTGAGCTTCGTGGCGCTGCCGCTGTGGGTGGCCAGCATTCTGCTCAACTATTACCTCGGCAATGTCTCCCTACTGCCGGGCTTGCTGCTGTTAGTGCCGTTGTTCGTCGGGAGCTTGCTGCTAGCTAAAGTGCTGACTTTGCCCTTCGTGCATCTGTTTGCGGCGCTAGAGAAAAGCCACGATAGTGGTGCGCAGCCACTTGGTAAAGTCTGCACGGTGCTGCTGCCCACCAGCCACAATCGGCTTGGCCAGGCCAGCGTCAGGTTGCTTAATGGCGCTCCGCTAGTGCTCAACGTGCGCGCCGCCTCCACTACTTCCGAACTGCGCAAAGGTGATTCCGCCCTCGTTATCGACTACGATAAAGAGCGCCGTTGCTACCTCATTGAGCCCTACGACGCGGTGTAATTTCGACAGACTAGATTTCAACGAAACCACAACGGATTCAACTTTTTGCGGGCGTTGCGCCCACTACCCTCGGCCAGTAAACTTCTTTGTAGTAAGTTGCGGGAATATAATCTTTCCTAGGCTACAGCTTTCTACTTTATCTAGCTTTTCTCCTGTTTGACTTTACTCTTACTCCCTACTTCCATGTTAGAACAGCTATCCCTGGCGGTGATTGTCATCGTCGTTGTGCTGCTGCTTGGCTTGATTGCCATTGTGGTGAAAATGTATCAGAAAGCCGTGCAGGGCGAGGCAATGGTACGCACCGGCCTCGGCGATACCAAGGTGTCGTTCAGCGGCATCTTCGTGGTACCGGTACTGCACAAGTTGGAGGTGATGGATATCACCCTCAAAAACATGGTTATTTCGCGGGCCGGTTCCGAAGGGTTGGTTTGTAAAGACAACTTGCGGGCCGATGTGAAGGTGAACTTCTTCGTGCGCGTCAATAAAACCCACGACGACGTAGTGCAAGTGGCGCAGAGCATCGGTTGTCGCCGCGCCTCCGACCCCATGGCGCTAGAAAACCTCTTCGACGCCAAGTTCTCGGAAGCCCTGAAAACGGTGGGCAAGCAGTTCGACTTCATCGAGCTCTACAACTCGCGTGAGCAGTTCAAACAGGAAATCCTGCGCATCATCGGCACCGACCTCAACGGCTACGTGCTCGACGACTGCGCCATCGACTACCTAGAGCAAACCCCGCTGTCCTCGCTCAACCAAGACAACATCCTGGACGCCGAGGGTATCAAGAAGATTGTAGCCCTGACCTCGGAGCAGAAGATTCAGGCCAACTCTATTGCCCGCGAGATGCAAAAAACCATCAAGAAGCAGGACGTGGAAGCCCAAGAAACCATCCTGCAACTCGATAAGCAGCTTATCGAAAACCAGGAAAGGCAGAAGCGCGAAATAGCCAACATCAAAGCCCGGGAACTTGCCGAAACCGAGAAGGTGCAGCAGGAAGAAAAGCTAAAGTCGGAGAAGGCCCGCATCGCTACCGAAGAGGAAGTAGGCATTGCCCAACAGAACCGCGACCGGCAGGTGCTGGTAGCCGAGCGCAACAAGCAGCGCACCGACGCCGTGGAAACCGAGCGAGTAGCCCAAGCCAAAGCCCTGGAAGCCAACGAGCGGGAACGGATTGTAGCCTTGGCGCAAATTGAAAAAGAGAAGGCGCTGGAAGAAGAAAAGAAGAACATTCAGACCATTATCCGCGAGCGGATAGTGGTGGAAAAAGCCACCGTTCAGGAAGAAGAGAAAATCAAGGATACCCGCGCCCAAGCCCAAGCCGACCGTGAAAAACTGGTAGCCGTTACGGCCGCCAAGCAGCAAGCCGAAGCCGCTACCGTGACCCTTGTGGGCAACGCCGACATGGAGCGCCAGGCCGCCGAGTTCCGCGCCAAGCAGGCCCTCATTGATGCCGAAGCCGAGAAAGCCGCCGCTGAGTTCAAGGGCCAAGCCATCCGCACACTGGCCGAAGCCGAAGCCAGCAAAGCCACGGCCGTTGGCTTAGCTGAAGCGCAGGTAATGCAAGCCAAAGCTACCGCTCGCCAGAAAGAAGGTGAAACCGAAGCCAACGTGCTCCAACTCACTGCCTCCGCCGAAGCCCAAGCCATCCAGGCCAAGGCCGGCGCCCAAGCCGAAGCCGACGAGAAGCTTGGCTTGGTAGCTGCCAAAATCAACCGCGAAAAAGGCCTCGCCGACGCCGACATCATCCAGGCCCGCGCCGATGCCGACCAGAAGAAAGGCCTCGCCGAAGCGGCCGTTTCGGAGCAGAAGTTTGCAGTGGAAGCCAAGGGCATCGAAGCCAAAGCCGACGCCATGAAGAAGCTCGACGGGGTGGGCAAAGACCACGAGGAATTCAAACTGCGCCTCGACAAAGAAAAGTCGGTGGAGCTGGCCCAAATCAGCATCCAAAAAGACATTGCCGCCTCGCAAGCCGATGTTATCGGCGAAGCCCTCAAAGCTGCCAAAATCGACATCGTGGGTGGCGAGACGATGTTCTTCGACCAGATTATCGGCTCGATAACCAAAGGCAAGATGGTGGACCGCGCCGTGCACAACTCCGAAGTGCTCGGTACGGTGAAAGATGCCTTCTTCTCCCTCGACGGAGGCGGCGACTTCAAAACCAACCTCCGCCGCTTCATAGACCAGTTCGGTCTCAGCTCCGAGGACATGAAGAACCTCAGCGTTTCGGCGCTACTGCTCAAACTCATGAACAAAGCTGGCGACGACGCCACCCGCGCAACAATCACACAACTAGCCGGCACAGCGCAAGCCTTAGGAATAGGTGATAAACCAGCGAAGATGCTGGAGCTGAAGTAACGTTCACCTCACCCCCGGCAACCTTCCTTTGAAACAGAGAGGAACTAACCTCTGGATAGGTATACATTTTAGATCTAGAAGCTAGCTCCCCTCCTCAGATGAGGAGGGGTTGGGGTGGTTGACCAGTCGTTGTTTATCCTGCCTGTAGGAGAGTCTAATTGTCAATTAGTTATCCTGTCAATTGTGCCAGATACCAGTCACGTCCACAACCTCAGCCATCAGAAGTTCATCCGCCGCATACTTCGCAATAACCTCACGCCAGCCGAAGCCACACTATGGACGGCACTTCAACGCAGTCAACTAGCTGGCCGTAAGTTTCGCCGCCAGCACGGCATTGGGTCATACATTGTAGACTTTTACTGTGCTGCTGAGAAACTGGTAGTAGAGCTAGATGGCTCCGGGCATTACACGGTCAGCGGAGAAGCGCATAATGTAGAGCGAACAGCTTATCTAGAGGGCTTGGGCCTGCATGTGCTTCGGTTCGAAAATAAGCTGGTTCTACAGCAGATAGACAGTGTGCTGGCTGCTATTGAGGCTGCTTTTATACCTAACTATTGATACCGGTCAACGGACATCAACCACCCCTAACCCCTCCTCATCTGAGGAGGGAAACTAGCTTTTAGATCTAGCTTATAACCCCTCTGCTGAGGTTGGCGCATTGCGCTACTCCCTATGGAACAGACCACCCAACTCGAAACCGGTACCTACGAAATCCTGCGCAACCGCCTGCAGAAAAGCAGCGCCGACTTGCGCTTGCGGCTGGACACGCTGAACACCGAGCGCAAGCAGGTGTTTGGGGCGGTGGATACCCGCCTGCTCGGCACAGGCCGCATCACCACCGACAACAATTGTGTGCCGTGGGACATGGTGCCGGTGGGGCGGCGCTTCCTGTTTGGGTACAACGTGGTGCTCGGGCTGAAAGCCGAGCCTGACTTAACTGATGTGTTTGGCGTATACGAGTACGCCGAACACGACTTCCGGCCGCAGGGCCTAGAGCTGTTGCAGCACCCGCAGTTTCTGGAGGAGTTCCGCAACCTGTACCGCTACTACAAGAACACGCAGTTCGTGAAGTTTGCACAGATCGGCACGCACCTGTTCATGGTGTTCCGCATCGGCAAGAGCGCCACCGACGTGAAGACGTTTAAGTGGCTGCTACAGGGCGACACGCTCACCTACCTCGACAACCGCTCCGACCACGAATACACCTTCCCGCCGCAGCACGAGTTCCAGTGGAAGCGCGTCACGCGGGATATGCAGCGCGGTGGCAAGCACCCGCACGTCAGCATCGAAGACAGAGTGTTTGTGGAAACCATCGGCGGCGACCTAACCATCAAGGTGGAAGACAACACCGCCACCGGACAAGGCATTCTGAGCGAGCCAGTCGACAACAAAGACCAGACGCTCGATGACTCGGAAATCTATTACGCGGTTATTGGCAACCTGATTCTGTTGAAGATTCGGCCGTATCAGGAGCAGCCGTATCGGTATTTTATCTTCAACCACCGGCTGCAGCAGGCGCAACGGCTTGCTGCTTTGGCCGACGCCTGCGTGCTGCTGCCCGATGGACAAGGACTGATTTTCCCGCACGGCTTCTACCTGCAAACTGGCGACAATAAGCTATTTGACAATGGCTTGCGCGACATGCTGTTTGAGAAGCGGCTGGCCTCGCCCAACGGCGAGGATTTCCTGTACGTGTTCTATAACCGAGAGAGTGGCGCATATTTGCTGCTCAGCTACAACCGCATTGCACAGCGCGTTGATAACCCGATTGTGTGCCACGGGTACGCGCTGTTCGAGAACGGCGAGCTGTGCTACTTCCGCGCCGATGATGAGCCCAAGAAGCACCACGCCGTGCAGATTTGGCAGACGCCCTACACCGGCCCCGATTTTCAACTGCCTGTCACTTCCGATTCCTACCTCTACAAGCTCGGCAACAAGGAGATAGTGCGCGCTATGAGCGAGGTGCAGGAGGTCCTGACGCTCACCAGTAAAGACGATAGCTACGCCGGCCTCTACCTCGACCTCATCCGCCAAACCACGGCCCTCACAGATTCCTACCACTGGCTGCGCGAATCCGCCGCTCAGGCGTTGGCCGAACCGCTAGCCGAAATCCGGCAGACGGCTTCGGCGGCCGTGGCCGAGTTCGAGAAGGTGCAGAGCATCCGCAAAAACACCGCGCAGCAAACCCAAGCTGTCTTTCAGAAAGCCGACGAATTGGCTGGCCGCATCCGCCGCGCCGCACCCGATACCGTTACCGAGTTCGTGCAGTTGCTTGGCGAGTTGCGGGCCGTGCGGGGCGAGGTGATTTCGTTGAAAGAGCTGCGCTACGTGGAAGTGCCCGCAGTGGAAGCCCACGCCACCACCCTTGAATCGCTCAGCAAAGAAGTGGCCACCCACACCGTGGAATTCCTGCTGAAACCCGACGCGCTGGCACCCTACGCCACCCGCGTGCAGGCCATTGAGGAGGGCGTGGCACAGGTGCAAAAAACCGTGGAAGCCGACCAACGCGAGCAGGAAACAGCCGCCATAGCGCAGGAGCTGGAACTGCTGATTGAGGTAGTCGGCAACCTGCCCATCCTGGACCCCACCCAAACCACGGCCATCATCGACAATATCTCGGCGGTGTATGCACGCTTCAACCAGATTCGGGCGGCGCTGAAGCGGCGGCGCCAGGCGCTGGCCGGCACCGAGGCGCAGGCTGAATTCACGGCCCAGCTCAAGCTGCTCGACCAAGCCCTCACCAACTACCTCGACCTGGCCGACGCGCCCGCCAAGTGCGACGAATACTTGACCAAGCTCATGGTGCAGCTGGAAGAGCTGGAGGGCAAGTTTCCCGACTTCGACCAGTTCTTGAGCCAGTTGGCAACTAAGCGCGAGCAAGTATACGAGGCCTTCGAGAGCAAGAAAGTGGCCTTGGTGGCAGCTCGTAACCAGCGCGCTACAGCCTTGCTGCAAAGCGCCGAGCGACTGCTAAAAGCCGTGCAAACTCGCCTCGGTCGTCTAGAATCAGTAGCCGACATCAATGGCTATTTCGCCGCCGATTTGATGGTGGAAAAGGTGCGCGGCACCATGGAAGAGCTACGTAAACTCGGTGACGCCGTGAAAGCCGACGATGTACAGTCGCGCCTGAAAACGCTGCGCGAAGACGCCGTGCGCCAACTTCGCGACCGGGCCGACCTCTACGCCGACGGCGGGCAGACCCTGAAGTTCGGTTCCCACGCCTTCACGGTGAACACCCAACCGCTCGACCTAACCGTGGTGCTCCGCGACGGCGACCTGCACTACCACCTCACCGGCACCAACTTCTTCCAGAAAATAACCGATCCTGCTTTACTTTCGGCTCGCCCGGTGTGGGAGCAAACGGTGGTATCGGAAAACGAGGACGTGTACCGAGCCGAGTTTCTGGCTTGGCGCGTCCTGCAAGCCGCTCAGCACCCCACGCCCGCCGACCCCGAAGCGGGCCACCCCGCCGTGCTGTCCGTTGCTGAACTCTCGCACCTGAGCCAGCCGGAGCTATTGGTCTACGTGCAGCAGTTCATGGCCTCTCGCTACGCCGAAGGCTACCTCAAAGGGGTGCACGACCACGATGCTGCCCTGCTGCTGACGGCCCTGGTGCGGCTCACCCGCACCGCCGACTTGCTGCGCTATCCGGCCGAAACCCGCGCCGCGGCCAGCCTGTTCTGGCTTCGCTTCTGCCACCCCGACCAACGCGCCCATTGGGAGCGGCAACTACAAGGCATCGGGGTGCTGCTGCAAGTCTTCCCCGATTCGCAGGAGTTCGACACGCTTAAAACCGAGCTGCAAACGGCCGTCGAGGGCTTCGTGCAGCAAACCAGCCTCTTCACGCCCGAGCAAGTGGCCGAAGCCGGGGACTATCTGTTTCATGAGTTGACGCATACGGGCAGCTTCATCATTGCCGCTGAAGCCGCCGAGCTGTACCAGCAGTTCCAAAAGTCGTTGCAGGAGCGGCAGGCGACGGAGTTGTTTCAGCAGTCGGTGGCGGGTCTGCGCGACCAGCCGGCGGCGCAGCTCCTCCTGGTTCGGCAATGGCTGCAAGCGTATTTGCGCCAAGCACCCGCGGCCGGTTCGCTCGCTGATTTCTGCCACGAAACCGCCGTGCTACTGCTAACCGACACCTATGATCCGGCCCGCGTGGTGCATACGCCCCTACGCGAAACTCTGACCGGCTTCCAGGGCGCCCACTCGCGCATCAGCACTCCCGAAGTGGCAACCGCCCCTGACGGCAAAGCTCCGGCACCTACTTATCACCTCGACTTTCCCAATTTCCGCCGTCGTCTGCTCCACTACGAGCGCACCACGGTGCCGCAGTTCGAGGCGTTTCAGGAAACCAAGAAGCACCTGCTTGCGCAGGCCACACAGGAGCTGCGGCTCGAAGACTTTCGCCCTCGCGTGCTGACTTCGTTCGTGCGTAATCAGCTCATTGACAAGGTGTACTTACCCCTTATCGGTGCCAATTTGGCCAAGCAGATTGGGGCGGCCGGGGAAGGCAAGCGCACCGACCTGATGGGCTTGCTGCTGCTGATTTCGCCCCCGGGCTATGGCAAAACCACCCTCATGGAGTACGTGGCCAACCGCCTTGGTCTCATCTTCATGAAGATTAACGGCCCGGCCATTGGGTACGCCGTCACCAGCGTGGACCCCGCGCAAGCGCCTAACGCCGGGGCGCGGCAGGAGCTAGAGAAGCTGAACCTAGCCTTCGAGATGGGCGACAACGTGATGATTTACGTCGACGACATTCAGCACTGCCACCCCGAGTTTCTGCAGAAGTTTATCTCGCTCTGCGACGCGCAGCGCAAGATTGAAGGCGTGTACCAGGGCCGAACCCGCACCTACGACTTCCGTGGCCGCAAGGTGGCCGTGGTGATGGCCGGCAACCCCTACACCGAAAGCGGCGACGTGTTCCAGTTGCCCGACATGTTGGCCAACCGCGCCGACATCTACAACCTCGGCGACATTCTCACGGCGGGCTCCGAAGATGCTTTTCGCCTTTCGTACCTCGAAAACGCCCTCACCAGCAATACTGCCCTGGCTCGCCTCGCTACCCAAAGCCCGCAAGACGTGCCTGCTCTCATCCGCCTCGCCGAAACCGGCCAGTCGGAGGGCGTCTCGTTCGAGGGCAACCACACGCCTGAAGAGCTGAACGAGTACGTGGCGGTGCTGCAGAAGCTGCTCCGCCTGCGCGACGTGGTGGCCCGCGTGAATGCCGCATACATAGCCAGTGCCGCCCAAGCCGATGCCTACCGCACCGAGCCGCCGTTCAAGCTGCAAGGCTCGTATCGCAACATGAACAAGCTGGCCGAAAAGGTGCGCCCCGTCATGAACGATCAGGAAATCACGGACTTGCTGGCTGCCCACTACGAGAGCGAAGCCCAAACCCTAACCAGCGCTACCGAAGCCAACTTACTCAAGCTTCGCGAGTTGCTTGGCTGGCTCTCGGCCGAAGAAGCCGCCCGCTGGCAGGAAATCAAAGCTACCTTCCGCGACAACCTGCGCAACTCCGGCGCCGGCCAAATCCTTCAGATGCTCAGCAAGCTGGAAGACATTGCCGGCGGCCTCAGCGGCATCCGGGAAGTGCTGAAACGGGAGTAAGCTTCAAAGTATGTTTGACAGTTTGTTCTCTTTCGTTTTCACTGCCATCCTACTGCTTATCATTGCTATAGGCTTTATTGTCGTTTCAGTAAATCTGTATTACACAAAAAACACACGAATCACCTTTCAAAACAGGATAATCATATTGAAGCGCGGGATAGTAGCAGAAGGTACTATGGTAGCGGTGGAAACAGCATGGCCCAGCTTATTTTACGAGTATCCTATAGTACGCTTTAAGACACCGCAGGGACTTCAAGTGACTTTGCGTTGCCAGGAGTACACCAAAGGGCCCGGTTTTAGGAAGGGGCAAAAAGTAGAAGTGCGGTTTTTGCCAGCTTCTCCTGAGGCTTTTATTGTTGTTACCGGCTTGGATTTCTTAGTGTAATTATGCGAGGAGTCTGTCTAGGTACAGATATGCTCCGGCCGGTCAGATGCTCACGAAACCAGATGTTTTATTGTGGGTGAGCTAAGTAGTAGCTTATGCGGACTAAATTCGAAATTGTGAGCAAGCCGACGCAACCACAATGAAAACGAAACTCCTAGTCTTCCTGCTTTCCTTCCTCTCCCAACTTGTGCTGGCGCGAAAAGCGACCTTGCCCGATTCAGACCTGACAACCCTTATCGACAGTGCCGGGATACCGGGCTTGTCGGTGGCTGTTATCAACCAAAAAGGTGTGGTCTGGGCGAAGGGCGCCGGGGTGCGGGAAGCTGGAAAACCGGAGCGCGTTGATGAGAGCACCGTTTTCTCGGCGGCTTCGCTCAGCAAGCCGGTGTTTGGATATCTGGTGCTGAAACTGGCCGACGAAGGTAAAATAGACTTGGATAAGCCCTTGTATCAGTACGTGCCGTATCGAGCCATCGAGCACAACGAACGGCATAAACGCATTACGGCGCGGATGGTGCTGAGCCACCAAACGGGCTTGCCGAACTGGCGCAGCGGCCAACTCAACTTTCTCTTTGATCCCGGCACTCGGTTTGGCTATTCGGGTGAAGGCTTCGTGTACTTGCAGGGCGTAGTGACGACCATTACGGGCAGAGAGCTTGACGAGCTGGCGCAGCAATACGTGTTTCGGCCCTTGGGCATGAGCCGCAGCAGCTACCTTTGGCAACCGGCGTTTGAGGCCAACCACGCTACGCCGCACAACCGCTTCGGTCAACCAACGGCCCTAAGTCGGTATAGCGAATCCAACGCGGCCTTTTCACTTATGACAACGGCTGCCGACTACGGGCGGTTTGTGGTGGCCCTGCTCACCGGCCAGGGATTGAAGCCCGCCACCGCGCAGGCGCTCTTCCGCCCCCTGTCTACCCCAAACGCACCCTCGACGACACCCTTCAGGCCTCGCCCACTATCCGGTGGGGGTTAGGCATTGGGCTGGCGCAACCGGCCGGCAACCTAGGGTTCTGGCATTGGGGCGACAACGGCGACTTCCGCTGCTTTGTCTACGTGTCGCGGGCCCGCAAGGAGGGCGTGGTGTACTTCACCAACAGCCGCAATGGCTTGAGTATCGTATCGAATGTACCGGCCCGGACGCTAGGGCTACCGGTGCACGATATAGCGGACTTCCTCTACTACGAGCCCTACCGAAGTCCGTTTGTTCAGGTTAGCCGCACGCTGCTGAAGCAGGGTGTTGTGTCTTCCGCGACGCCTTTTCTAGATACAAAGGCCAGTGGCAGTACCCGGCGCAGCGCGGCGAGGCTGTCCGAAGAAGACTTGATCCGCATGGCCAACGAGTTAAGCAACAGTCCGCAACTCGCCCAAGCCGTTGAACTGCTAGAACTAGGTTGTACGTACTACCCGCAATCGGCTGGTATAATAAAAGCCTCCGCCTTCGCGCGTCTGAAACAGAACGACCGTCTCAAGGCCCAAGCTGCTTTAAGCCGCTACGTAGCCATGAAACCCGACGACCAAGCCGCCCGAAACATCCTAACCCAACTTACAGAACCCACCAGAGGCAACGTAACGCTCCGGCTGCCCGGCTTCCCGACGGCCCGCCTAATTACGGTGGCTGGCAGCTTCAACAACTGGCAACCACTACACACCCTGTTTCTGAAAGAAGGCGACGAGTGGCGCTGCACCTTGCAACTACCCAAAGGCACCTACCAATACAAGATTGTGGTGGATGGCAACTGGCAAACCGACCCTGCCAACCCCAACACTCAAGACGACGGCAAGGGAAATATAAACTCTACCCTAACAGTGAACAACAATTAAACGAGCACTATCCCAAAGGGGCCTGCTTTCTACCACAGCACAAGTCGCACAGTATGCAAGCCTTCCGCAATTGCAACGCAACTCCGGTGCCGATTGAGTTTTGCAGATACTTGACTGTCTATAAGACATTGCCGGCAGCTTAACTGTGAAGGTGAACTCTACGCCAAGCTGGCTTCGCACCTAGGCACTACCGCTGTTATTTTCCACTAGTTGCTTCACTATGCACAGCCCCACGACCTTGGACGTGGATGGCAGGCGCCGGAGCAGCACAACAACTTGGCTTGTTGCTCTGGAGTTATACCGAGGCCGTTGTTCTGCGCTTCTTAAAATAGAAAAAGCCTCAGCATACACTGAGGCTTTCTCCTGTAAACAGTCTTTCTAGACCTGTCATATTCTGTTGCTAGCAGTAACTAGGGCAGCGTTGGTTTCGTTACGGCTGGCCGCCGCCGCCGGTGGCTCCGTAGACTTGGCCGGTAGCGTAGCTGGCCATTGGGTCGGCGAGCTGCACGTAGATGGAGGCTAGCTCCGCTGGCTGTCCTGGCCGCTTCATGGGGGTATCGCCGCCGAATTTCTGCAGTTTCTCTTGGGTGGCGCCGCCACTCACTTGCAGGGGCGTCCAAATGGGGCCGGGCGCTACTCCGTTGACTCGGATGCCTTTTGGGGCGAGCTGCTTCGCCAGGGAGCGGACGTAACTGGTGGTGGCCGCTTTGGTTTGGGCGTAATCGTAGAGGTCGGCGGATGGGTCGGTAGCTTGCTCGGAAGTGGTACCGATGATGGCCGAGCCCGGCTGGAGGTGGGGCAGCGCAGCCTTGATAATCCAGAACGGGGCGTAGATGTTGGTTTTCATCGTCGCGTCGAAGTCTTCGCTTGACAGTTCCATAATGGACTGGTGCTGCTGCTGCCGCGCTGCGTTGCTAACCAAAATATCCAGGCCGCCTAGCTGGCGTACGGCCTCGTCGACCAGCTTTTTGCAGAACGCTTCGTCGCGCAAGTCGCCGGGAATGGCAACGGCTTTTTGGCCAGCGGCTTTGATGAGGGCTACCACTTCCTTGGCGTCGGCTTCCTCGGCCGGTAAGTAGTTGATGGCCACGTCGGCACCTTCGCGGGCGTAGGCAATGGCAGCGGCGCGACCCATGCCGGAGTCGCCCCCCGTGATGAGGGCTTTGCGGCCTTTCAGGCGGCCCGAGCCCTTGTAGCTTTTCTCACCGTGGTCGGGCAGAGGCTCCATTTTGCTGGCGAGTCCCGGCCAAGGCTGCGACTGGCTTTTGAACGGGGGCTTAGGGTAGGCATTGTTGGGGTCTTTCAAAGGTTCGGCGGCCGCATCAGCGGCGTTAGTAGCGGCATCGACGGATAGTACGGGGCTTACGGCGGCAACTGCTAAGCTGGCTCCTAAGCCACTAATTATTTGGCGGCGGCTAAGTGTGGTTTCGTCTTTCATGGGTTGTAAAGGGCGTTTCAGTTTTTATGAAACGAGGCCTTTGCGTTTTAGTTAACTTAACTCCGTAGGGGTACTGTGTTACGGTTTAGCTAGTGGTAGGACTTTAACTTTCAGGCAATTGAATTGTATGACTAGGCAAGCTTAGCGTATGCCAGATTAGGTTAAGCGTATCGTATGCTTCCCGACTTTCTTTATTGGCCTTTATCAAGAAAAGCCCGGAGCCCAATTTTCTGTCCTGCGTAAGTGACCGAATAGCCATAGCTCTCTGCCGTTTGGCTTTAGCACTACCGCCCAGGGCAGCCGTTAGGTTTTCGTTGGCTGCACGACGATAAAAACCCGTAATGTTGATTCCCGAAACCCGTCCCAACTCTCGGTAGCATGACCTATACATCCCTGCTGACTATCTGCCTGATGCTGCTAAGCTCAGTTGTCTCTTTCGCGCAAAAAGCCCCCTTGCGTGTGGGAGTGGTGGGCCTTACCCACACCCACGTACATGGAATACTGAGCCTAAAAAACCGCAACGACATCCAGGTGGTCGGGATTGTGGAGCCCAACCGAGACCTGGCTCAGCGCTACGCGCAGCAACACGGCTACTCCATGAGCATCGTGTTCAATACCATGGACGAAATGATTACGGCCACCAAGCCCGAGGCCGTTACGGCGTTTGGTACCATCTACGAACATCTGGCGGTGGTGCAAACCTGTGCTCCCAAGGGCATCCATGTGATGGTGGAGAAACCCTTGGCCGTCAGCCTCGACCACGCCCGCAAGATGGAAGCCCTGGCCAAGAAGCACCACATCCAACTGCTTACCAATTACGAAACTACCTGGTACCCCACCAACCATGAAGCCTATGAACTGCTGAAAAAAGGTGCCGTGGGCGCGCTAAGTCAGGTGGTGATTCGGGATGGGCACCGGGGCCCAAAGAAGATAGGCGTCAACGCCGAATTCCTGGACTGGCTAACCGACCCGGTGCAGAATGGGGGCGGGGCGCTGATAGATTTTGGCTGCTACGGCGCCAACCTGATGACGTGGCTGCAAGACGGCAAGAAGCCCACTTCCGTAACGGCCGTCACGCAGCAGTTTCAGCCCGAAAACAACCCCAAAGTAGACGACGAAGCCACCATCCTTCTCACCTACGACCATGCCAAGGCCACCATCCAAGCTTCCTGGAACTGGCCCATCGGTAGAAAAGACCTGGAGATTTATGGCCAAACCGGCGCCATCTACGCCGACAACAAATACGATCTGCGCGTGCGCCACGCCGAGGGCTACGACCAGTTCCGGGAAGAAGCGCGCCGCCTTGAAGAACGCAAAGCCCCCTACGACGACCCGTTTGCTCTGTTGGCCGCTGTGGTTAGGCAGGAAATAAAACTCAAGCCCTTTGACTTGTCGTCGTTGGAAAACAACATGGTGGTAGTGGAAATCCTGGAGGCCGCCCGCAAGAGCGCTAAAACCCACAAAACCATTAACCTCTCTAACTAGAGAAGCGGCCCGGAGATTTTAAAGCCTCCGGGCCGCTTTGCCTTTCTCACTCGTGTGTAGCCTGATTGAGCAGGCCGTTTTGCTACTTGATCAAGCGGGCCAGGGTTGCATGTAGTTCATCGCCTTTCAGGTTGGCAGCTACGATTTTGCCGGTTGGGTCAATCAGAAAGTTCTGCGGAATGGCTTGCACGTGGTAGCTCCTCGCAACCTCATTCTCCCAACCCCGCAAGTCCGATACCTGCGTCCAGGCCAACTTGTCGTCCTGAATGGCTTTCAGCCACTTGGCCCGGCCTTTCTCGTCGTCGAGCGACACGCCGAGTACATCGAAGTTCTTGGCTTTGTAGGCATTGTAGGCCTTCGTGACAGCAGGGTTTTCCTCCCGGCAGGGGCCGCACCAAGAAGCCCAGAAGTCGACCAGTACGTACTTGCCACGGTAGTCGGCTAGGGAAACCACTTTGCCCTCGGGCGTTTTCTGGCTAAAGTTGGGTGCCTGTACCCCGATAGCCACATCTTTGAGGTCTTGAACCAGCTTGCCGTATTGTATGCCGGGCGCGCTGTTTTTGAGCGTTGGACTTAAGGCATTATAAAGTGGGGCTACCTCTGCGTACTGCGGTGGCCCCATCATTCCTAGCTGTGGCAACAGGTTTAGGCTTACCCAGGAATTGGGGTTGGCTTTGATGAACTCCTTCTCCCGTAAGACGAAGTCTTTGAAGGCATTCTGACCCGCAGTGCGCATGCGCTCCTGAAACTCGGGGGTCTTTCGCTGTGCTTCCGAAGCCTTTCCGTACTCGGCCCCTAGAGCGTTCATCTTATCAGTAATAGGCTTCAGCGAAGCTTGCAGCTTGTTGAAATCCGCCGTTAGCTGGGTGCCCGTAAGTTTGGCATTAGGCAGCGAATCGGGGCTGGTAACTACAATGGGACCAGGCTCCAAAAAGAGGTCTTTTCGGTTCGAAGAATTGAAGAAAGCAAGTGTTAGCTTACCATTCCGATGTACAATCAAGGTCGCCTGTTTAGGAAAGTCAGTTGTTCCTTTAAACTCGAAAGCGCCGTTTTTCAGCGCAGTAGAGTCCATTAGTAAGCCGGCAGATGTCAGGTAGATTTTAGCGGGGACACTCTGTTTACCAATAGTGCCTTTGATAGTGTAGGACAGGGGTGTTTGGGCCTGAGCCAGCCACGGCGCAAACAGCAATAAGCCGAATAGATGCTTTTTCATAAGGCGTTGAATGACAGTATGTGGAAATAACAACTAACTTAAATATACCTTGCTCTAGTATCCGTAAGAACACAATATTCCGGCCTCAAGCAATTCATGCTTCACGGCTTAGCAGCTCGATATGCGCCAAGTGGTGGCGTCCGTGCCAACTGTATTGCACTAGCGCTTGGTCGAGGGTATAGGTTTGCTGATATAAGGGGTGGTAGAAGGTGCGCTGCCATTGCTCGTCGGTGAGGTGCCAGAGCAGCGTTACCCAGCGCGAGTGCAGAGCCTCCAGCAGCATCAACGACACCGTAACGGGCGAGGCGCTGATGTCGGGGAGGACAGCCCAGGCGTTCATGTCGAAGGGCCGGATGGTAGGATTGTCTTCGGTGAGAGCCAGCCGGAAGCGGATGTCGAAGTTCATGTGCACATCGGCCACGTGGTGCAGTACCTGCCGGCCCGTCCAGCCACCGGGGCGGTAGGGGTTTTCCAGGCGCACGCCCCCGGCTTTGCGAGCCGCTACGGTTAGTTGTCCCGGCAGCGCCGCCAGTTGCTCGATATAAACGGCGCGCTCAGCGGATGTCAGCGGGCCTTCGGGTAGCACCGGCCGGCCGATAGGGTATTGCAAGTCAACAAGGTTGTTTTCCATAGGCAGCAAACATAAAACAACGTGTGAAGTTGGCCTACTACAGCCGAGCCGCCTTTCAGCCCCGGATGCTTATATCGATTAGGGCCTATGCTTGTCAATAAGTAAACCTCTATATTCCAGCGTCCATACTGGTTTATACTTCGGTTGCTTATCGTGAAAAAGCTACTTCTGCTTCTGCCGCTGCTAGCGGTTTTGGTTGGTTTCTCAGTGCAAGCCCAGCAGGTACCCCAGCATGTTACCACCGTAGCCCAGCTCACCGATTCCATTCAGCGCATTATGCGCCGGGAGCACATGCCGGGCCTCTTGCTCACGCTCGTCGCTCACGACACGGTGCTGTTTGAAGGAGGATTAGGCTACGCCGATCTAGAAAACAAGAAGCCCGTAACGGCTCACACGCTGTTCCGGATAGGCTCTATCACCAAAACCTTCGTGGCAGTAGGGCTGCTGCAACTCGTCGAGCAAGGCAAACTCAGTCTTAACGATGAAGTGCGCAAGCTGGCCCCCGAAATTCCCATCGACAACCCTTGGGAAGCCACTGACCCCGTGCGAGTGGTGCACTTGCTGGAACACACCGCTGGCTTCAACGATATGGGCCTCAACCACGTCTATAACTCCACGGCTACCGACCCGCGAGGCGCGGCCGCCGTGCAAGTGTTTCGGCCCGAGCTGCGCTGCCGTTGGCGGCCCGGCGAGCGAATGGCGTACTCCAACCCTGGCTACGAAGTGGCAGGCTACCTGCTCGAGAAACTCAGTGGCCAACCCTACGACCAGTACCTAGCGCAGCACCTATTGCGCCCCCTCGGTATGCCCGACGCCACCGCCGAACTGCGCCCCGCCGCCAACCCCAAGCTGGCCCGCGGCTACGCCTACGACAACGGCCACTACAACCGCCTGCTGCCCCTGCCCATCTACGCAGGCCCGGCGGGCTCCATGAGTGCTTCCGCCGCGGACATGACGCGTTGGGTGCAGTTCTTCCTGCACGACTTCCGTGCCCCCGATGGAACCGCCCTGCTGCAGCCTGCTTCCTTGCGCGAGATGGAAACTTCCCATAGCCCCCTCGGAGCCCGGGCGGGTTTGCCCACCGGCTACGGGCTGGCCAACCAGCTCATGAACCGACGCGGCAACGCTTCGTTCCGGGGGCACGGCGGGGGTATCTACGGGTTCCGTTCCACTTTCGCCTACAATCGGGAGCTAGGCTTGGGCTATGCTCTTTCCAACAACGGCGAACAAGACGCCGGCGCCATCGACAAGCTGGTGCGCACGTTTTTGCTGCGCCAGGTACCCACGCCGCCTGCTCCGCGCACCGTCCCGCTCGATGTGGCCGCCGTGGCACCTTACTTGGGTCATTACCAAAACGTAGCGCCCCGCAACCAACTCGCCGGCCTCGGCGACTACCTGCTCGGCGACAAACAATTGGTGCAGCGTGGGTCGTTGTTGCTGCTCCAGCCCCTTGCCGGTACGGCCGATACGCTGCTACCCACAGGTCCGCTCACGTTTCGCCGCCCCAAGGACCTTGTGCCTAGCATCGTGCTTACCCACGACCATGACAGCCGTCGTGCGCTGATTTCCTCGGATGGTTTTTCGCTGGAAGCAGGTTCTTTGTGGTGGCTGCGGCCGGCGTTATTTGCCGCTAGCCTATTACTCATTATCACGGGCATTCTGGCGGGATTGGTGTGGCTAATCTTCGCCTTGCGCCGCAAACTGCCCCGCGTCCAGGTGCTGCCCCGGCTGCTGCCGCTACTGGCTACCGTGGCGCTTATCACCACCATAGTAGCTTTTGTCGGCGTGGCTAGCAACATCACCGGGGCCGGCAGCGTCAATGTGGCGACTGTGCTGCTTGGCGTTAGTCCGCTGGCATTCTGCGTGTTTACCCTTGCGGGGCTCATCCTTACCATTCGGTACTTCCGCCAGTTTCGGAGCCGCGTAGTGGCGTGGTACTTGCTGTTCACCTACGGCGCCTTGGGCTGGTTGGCCACCGCATTTGCCACCTATGGCTGGATGAACTTACAGATGTGGGGCGTGTAAAGGGCGCACGCAAACTTGCCTGTATACCCAAGCTACAAACGACCTGTGCAATTCCTTTATTGAAGGAAGGCACACTAGCGCCTTTGCTTGGGTTGAAGCTTACTCGTTGAGCCCGTTCGTGCGGGTACTTCCAACGAGTGTGCAAACAGCTGCGTATTTTTGGCCCGATGCGGTTGTTGGCTCTGTTCTTTTCGCTGTACTTTCTGGTACTCTCGTGTCGAGCTTGTGCCGATGAAGAAGTGCGCCCGGATACCAAGGAAACCTGTATTTCCGTTGGGCAGTCGGGGCATTGCCCCACTGAGTCTCTTGGCGACTGGTGTTCCCCTTTGTGCCAATGCCACTGCTGTCCGGGGTTTGCGCTACCCGTTGCACCGCCGCTACTACCCATTAAGAGTCAGGCCACTAATAGTACGCGCACTTATGCGGTTGCGCCCGTGCCCGGCTTGGTAGCCCATATGCCCACTTCGCCCTGGCAGCCTCCTCAGGCAACCTGTTAAATTTCTCTAGCCCGTCCGGTGAAGCATACCGTGTCCTAGCAAGGCGCTGTAGTCGTTTGTCTACCTTTCACCGAAAAGCACTGCGCCCAAAGCGCGACGGGGTAGGAGTGCACTACACTTCTCGATAAGCTTCACCAGCCGTGAGGTTTACGTATGGCCGCTTGCTCACATGGGAAGCGGCTAGGAGAGGTGTGGTGCACAGGTTGTTTCCACTGTCCAGATTCTAAACTTCCAGCCCTTTATGTTTGACCGGCTGATCTATTTTTCCATTCATAATAAATTGGTTGTCGGGCTGCTGACCTTGGCCTTGGTGGTCTGGGGCGGCTACTCGCTGCTGCGGCTGCCCATCGATGCCGTGCCCGACATTACCACCAACCAAGTGGTCGTCTACACGGTGGCGCCTTCGTTGGCCGCCAACGACATCGAGCGACTGGTGTCGTTTCCGGTGGAGCAAAGCGTGGCTACTATTCCGGGGCGGGAGCAGGTCCGTTCGTTTTCACGCTTCGGCCTTTCGGTGGTCACCATCGTGTTTGCCGATGAGGTGGATGTGTATTGGGCGCGGCAGCAAGTAACGGAGCGGCTGCGCGAAGCCGAAAGCCAGATACCGCCCGGCGTCGGGCGCCCCGAAATGGCTCCCGTCAGCACCGGCCTCGGTGAAATCTACCAGTACATCGTGCGTGTAAAACCAGGTTATAAAAACAAGTACTCGGCTAGCGACCTGCGCACCATTCAAGACTGGATAGTCCGGCGCCAACTGCTCGGCACGCCCGGCGTAGCCGACGTTAGCAGCTTCGGCGGCCAGCTCAAGCAGTACGAAGTAGCCCTCGATCCTGAGCGGCTTCGCTCCCTCAATGTCACGGTGGAAGAAGTGTACCAGGCCGTAGCTCGCAACAACCAGAACACCGGCGGCGCCTACCTCGACCGTAACCCCACGTCCTACTTCATTCGCACCGAAGGCCTAGTTACCAATCCTGCCGACATCGGTAGCATCGTGGTGCGTACTACCAGCAACGGCCTGCCGGTACTAGTGCGCGATGTGGCGCAGGTAGGTTTCGGATCGGCGGTGCGCTACGGCGCCATGACCCGCAACGACGAAGGTGAGGTAACTGGTGGGTTGGTGCTCATGCTCAAGGGGGCCAATGCCAATGAAGTCATCAAGGCCGTGAAAGAGCGCATGGTGGCCATCGAAAAAAGCCTGCCCGCAGGCGTCACCGTGGAGCCATTTCTGGACCGCTCCACATTGGTCAACCGGGCCATTGCTACCGTCAGCCGCAACTTGGCTGAAGGAGCACTCATTGTGGTGTTTGTGCTGGTGCTGTTTCTTGGTAACTGGCGGGCCGGGCTGGTAGTAGCCTCGGTTATTCCCCTAGCTATGTTATTTGCCATCAGCATGATGCGCTTGTTCGGGGTGACGGGTAACCTGATGAGTTTGGGCGCCATCGATTTTGGGCTGATTGTGGACGGCGCCGTGATCATCGTGGAAGCCATTGTGCACCGCTTGGCCTTGCACAAGCTGGCTACCGACACCGATAAGCTGCCCACTGAAGCTATGGACGAGGAAACGTACCAGGCGGCATCCCGCATTCGTTCGTCGGCCGCCTTTGGCGAAATCATCATCCTGATTGTGTACCTGCCTCTGCTGGCGCTAGGTGGTATCGAAGGCAAGATGTTCCGGCCGATGGCCGAAACAGTGGCCTTTGCCATCCTCGGCGCCTTCATTCTTTCCCTGACGTATGTGCCTATGATGTCGGCCCTGGCGTTGAGTAGGCACACCGATACTAGTCCGACGTTTTCGGACCGCATGATGGCTTTTTTCCAGAGCCTCTATCAGCCAGTGCTGGCGTGGGCGTTGCGGGCCCGGGCCGTGGTGTTGCTGGCTGCGGTAGCGCTGCTGGTAGGAGCGGGACTGCTGTTTCGCACCTTGGGCGGTGAGTTTATTCCGCAGCTATGGGAGGGCGACTTTGCCGTTGAAACCCGTACGCTCACCGGCAGTTCTTTAAGCTATACCATCGAGAAGGTACAGCAAGCGGCAGGTATCCTTCGGCGGCAGTTTCCGGAGGTGAAGGAGGTGGTAACCAAGATTGGCGCTGCTGAAATTCCCACCGACCCCATGCCCGTGGAAGGCGCCGACCTGATGGTGATTCTGAAAGACAAATCTGAATGGACCAGCGCCGACAACCAAGAAGAACTAGCCGAGAAGATGGCCGCGGCCGTTAGCCAGATTCCGGGTATGTCGTTTAGCTTTCAGCAGCCTATCCAGATGCGCTTCAACGAGTTAATCAGCGGCGCCAAGCAAGATGTGGTAGTCAAGATTTATGGGGAAGACCTCGACTTGCTGGCTGATTATGCCCAACAGGCTGGCAGATTGGCGCGCCGCGTGGCCGGAGCCGAAGATGTGTACGTGGAGCGCGTTACGGGGCTGCCTCAAATTGTGGTGGAGCTGAACCGCAACCGCCTCGCGCAGTTCGGCCTCAACGTGGATGATGTGAACCGCACCGTGCAAACCGCCTTTGCCGGCCAAACCGCCGGGCAAGTGTTCGAGCAGGAGCGGCGCTTCGATTTGGTGCTGCGCCTCCGCGCCGACCTGCGCGCCGACATCAACAGCGTGCGTCGCCTGTTCATTGCCGCGCCCGGCGGGCAGCAGGTGCCCCTAGAGCAGGTAGCCACTGTGGAGCTGCGCGAAGGTCCCAACCAAATCCAGCGCGACGATGCTAAGCGCTATATCACCGTGGCCTTCAATGTACGCGGCCGCGACGTGGAAACGGTGGTGCGCGAGCTGCAATCCACGTTAGGTCAGCAGCTAAAGCTGGCGCCTGGCTACCACCTCACCTACGGTGGTCAATTCGAGAACCTACGCCAGGCTACGGAGCGTCTTGGTATTGCGGTGCCGGTGGCCTTGCTCCTGATTCTGGTGCTACTCTATTTTACGTTTCGGTCGGTGAGCGAGGCGCTGCTCATTTTCACAGCTATTCCGTTGTCGGCTATTGGTGGGGTGGTGGCGTTGTGGCTGCGCGGCATGCCGTTCAGTATTTCGGCTGGCGTCGGGTTCATTGCGCTGTTTGGGGTAGCGGTACTCAATGGTATTGTGCTCCTCGGTCAGTTCAATCAACTTGAAGCCGAGGGCGTCACCGACCTGTTGGAGCGAATCAAGCGCGGGACCGAAGCCCGGCTGCGGCCGGTGCTGATGACGGCGACGGTGGCCTCGTTGGGTTTCCTGCCGATGGCGCTGGCTACGTCGGCCGGGGCAGAAGTGCAGCGGCCCTTGGCCACAGTGGTTGTCGGGGGCTGGTGTCGGCTACGCTGCTCACGCTGCTGGTACTGCCAGTGCTGTATTATCTGCTCGAAAATCGAAAGCAACGTGGCAAGTCATTGGTGTCCACCCCTAACCGAGTAACTACTTTGGGTGGAACGCTGCTACTCATCATTTTCCTAGCTACTGCTAGCCAGGCGCAGCAGAATCCGGGGTTGTCGGCGGGGCAGGCAGTACAGCAAGCTTTGCAAGCCAATGGCACCGTGCAAGCTGCCGAGGGGGCGCTAGAAGCCCAACGTGCTGTGCGTCGGGCCGCCTATGACGTTGGGCGCACTACCTTCCAGGCCGGCTACGGTCAAGTCAACTCTCCCCTCCGCGACAATGTGTTCAGCGTCAGCCAGTCGGTTGCGCTGCCGAGCTACTACCGTTCCCAAGCGCAACTCGCCGAAACGCAGATTGTAAACCGGGAACTGCAACTCGCGCAAGTGCAAGCCGAGTTGCGGCGGCAAGTACGCCTCAGCTACCAGGCGGCGCTGCATGCCCGGCACCGCCTCCGGGTGCTGCGCAGCCTCGATAGTGTATACACCGAGTTTCTGCGCGCCGCCCAACTGCGGTTCAAAACCGGCGAAACGGCCCGCATCGAGCCCGCCACCGCCCTCATCCAACAAGGCGAAACCCAAAACCAACTCGCCCAAGCTCACGCCGACTACCGCATAGCCGAACGTCAGCTTCAGGCCCTGTTGCAAACCTCGCAGCCCGTCGTCATCGCCGATAGTGTTCTGCAACCCTTGCCCCTGACAGCGCCTCCCGCCGATACTACCGCTTTAGCGGCTACGCCGGAGGGCCGGGTGTTACAACAGCAAGTAGCAGAACGTCAAGCTGAAACCCGCCTAGAGCAAGCCCGAGGCCTACCTGAGGTAGTAGTCGGCTACACCAACCAGTCGTTGCGCGGCACTTACACCGAAAGCGGCACGCCCCGCACCTATGGCCCCGCCGACCGGTTCCATAGCGTGCACGCTGGCGTAGCGGTGCCCCTCTTGCGTGGCCCCCAACGAGCCCGGGTACAAGCTGCCCGTTTACAAGAGCGAACCGCCTCCGTCACCTACCAACGCTACCGTGCCGAAATTGCCGCCCGTCTCGACGAGCTTCAGATTCGCCGCGTAGAGCAGCAGCGCCAACTCATTTTCTTCGAGCAGGTTGGTTTGCCCCAAGCCGCTGTCATTACCCGCTTGGCTACTCGCGCCTACAAAGCCGGCGAAAGCACCTACTCCGATTATCTCCTCAACCTCGAACGCGCTCAGCGTGTCCGCACCGACCACCTGGATTTGCTACTTCAGCACAACCAGACGGTTATAGAACTGGAGTATCTGCTAGGCGAAGCAGGAACGTAAGTTACTGTCGTTCCTTCCTCAGCTAAGTAAGGGCCAGAGACGGTTGCCCAATCATTAACAACCCATAGGACCGTCATGCTGAGCTTGTCGAAGCATCTCGCGTGCTGACGTTACGGTGCTAACTCAACGAGTCGAGCGAGATGCTTCGACAAGCTCAGCATGACGTTCTTACCTAGATAGAGTCTCATCTTATTCTTACTGCCGTCAGCCTGAATACCTTTTAAAACTCATGAAATACCCAACCATATTCTTGCTTGTTCTACTAGCCATCAGCTGCGGAAAAAATCAAGAAGCGGCAACCGAGTCGAACGATTCGGCGGAAGTTCTAGCGGAAACAAAGAAAGAGCAGAAGGGTCCCGAAGCTGCCCCGATGAAGTTGTATTGTCAGCCGAGGAGCAGAAGTTAGGCGGCATACAAATAGGCAGCGTCAGTCGGCGGGCGTTAGGGCAAGGCTTGAAAGTGAACGGCGTACTGGATGTGCCGCCCGACCAGCTCGCCTCGGTAAGCGCCCCGCTCGGCGGCTTCGTCGACCGAACTGCCTTACTCCAGGGCACGCGCGTCCGCAAAGGCGAAGTGCTAGCCACCATTCGCAACCCCGACTTCGCGCAGCTCCAGCAGGATTACCTCGAAACTCGCAGCCAACTCACGTATGCCAAAGCCGAGTACGAGCGCCAAGCCGAACTATACCGCCAAGAAGTAGCCCCGCAAAAAAACTTCCAACGGGCCCAAGCCGAATACCAAGGATTGCAAGCCAAAGCAGCCGCTCAAGCGGCCCGGCTCCGCGCCTCTGGCTTGCCCGTTGGTGGTACCATCGTCACGACGGCGGCGTTGCGCGCCCCGTGAGCGGCTTCGTGAAAACGGTTAACGTAACTGTGGGGCAGAGCGTGACCCCCACCGATGTGCTATTTGAAATTGTAGACCCGGAGCACTTGCACGTCGAGCTAACCGTGTTCGAGAAAGACGTGCCCCAAGTGCACAAAGATCAGCTCGTACGCTTCAGCCTCAGCAACGACCGTCCGGGTACCGAGCGCACTGCCCGTGTTTACCTCATCAGTCGGGCCATTAGCACCGAGCGCACCGTGCGCGTCCATGCTCACCTCGACCAGGAAGATCATGCTCTGTTGCCAGGCACGTTTGTCCGCGCCGTCATCGAAACCAACCGGGCCACCGTACCTGCGGTGCCTGAAAAGGCAGTAGTACAGTTTGAAGGGCGACACTACGTGTATACTGCCAAATCACAAGCAGGTCACTACCGCATGGTGGAAGTACAGCCCGGCTTGAGCGAAGACGGTTACACCGCCGTTCAACTCCCTACCGCCGTTGCAGCCGATTCCGCGCGCTTAGTTGTAGAGGGAGCGTATTCTTTACTCGCTAAAATGAAAAACGCTGAGGAAGAGGAGTAGCGTTGCTACTCTGGAGTTACTGACAGCACACTCGTGCCAAAGCTAAATACGCAACAAAGGCGGGCTGCATTGCTGCGGTCCGCCTTTGTTATGTTACTGCAACACAGTGTTTGTCCAGTTAAGCCGCCTAGCTATAAAACTAGTATCGTGTAGGTTAGCTGAACCGAGGCTTTATTTCTTGGTGGCTTTCATTATCCAGTTTGCCACGGCTGCTACAGTCACGGTGCTTGCGGCCGCTACGGCTGCTACTACTTTGTGCCCGTCAGGGGTGGTAGGCGAATTCACGAGGTCTTGGAACCGCTTGAGCGGGTTATTTTCACCGGACTGCTCGGTTGTAGATTCCACCGACTGTTGCGCATTGGTGGTTTGCACGTCGTCGTTCTGCTGCGAGTTATCCTGCTGGGTTGAAGAGTCGTTCATGGGAGTAGAGGGTTGGGATTGTAAGGTTAGTCGGCCTGCATCTCTCACTACGCGTGAGGCCAGTAGCAGCAAACCGCCGCCTAGTATTGCCACTACTACATACTTCACGTCAGTACCAATGGTGATGTGTACCAACAAACGCGGGGCAAGTCCCTAGGGTTGTTGATAATCAAGTCAGTAAAGGAATTTATGTCTTAAGCTGAAGCATAAATTGAACGCATAATCTAGGGTTATGTGCTTCGTTTCTACTTCAGAAACAGGAGCTTAAGGTTGATAACTGTAGCTCAGCTTTGCGGCGATAGGTAACAATAGACGACCAACTAAGTAAAACAAGGGACTTTCGAAAAGCACCTCCTCAGTGGTTCTGGGTAAGATTTGTTTAGGTCTTTTTTAGCGTAGGTGGTAGGTTGGTAGAGTATGGTATTACCCGTTATTTTTCGTCTTACGCCGGACAAAAGGATATTTGGCTTGGATGCTTTGCGCGCCTCCGCAATCCTGATGGTGATGATGCAACACAGTTCCATGTGGGTATCTCCGCGCTTCACCTTCTTCCATGAGTTCGTGCGGCATTACGACGGCGTGACCATCTTCTTTGTGCTGTCCGGCTTTCTAATCGGTAGTATTCTGATTCGGACCCTGGAAACCAGTGGCGCAAGGCCAAGCAAGCTGTGGGACTTTTGGCTAAGGCGCTGGATTCGGACGGTACCACCCTACGTGTTGGCGCTGCTCCTTGTCATGCCCCTGGAATTACGCCACAGTGACTTTACTGCCAGCACGTATGAGCCCTATTTTGTTTTCCTGCAAAACTTCAACTGGACGCATCCACCGGCATTCATAGAGGCGTGGTCGTTGGCTGTGGAGGAATGGTTCTACCTGTTGTCGGCCCCATGTCTTTCCTGCTTACTAGCCTGCTCAAACCCCGCTATGGGGTACTGCTGGCGGCTGGTTTATTTCTAGTTGGCTCTACGGCCTACCGCTACCATTACTTCCAAGGCTACCAGCCCACCACGTGGCAAGACTGGGACGCTCATTTCCGCAAAATCGTGTTGCTGCGCCTCGATTCGCTTATGTACGGCGTGCTAGCTGCTTGGATAGCCTACTATTATCGAGATGCCTGGCTGCGAGCGAAGTGGCCGCTTTTTGTGGTTGGCTTCGTGGCGCTCAGTCTGGTTGCCAACCCCGTTACCCTAACCGACTTAACCCTTTTCACCTGCGTATTCTCCTTTTCCTGCGCTTCGCTCGGCGTTGCCTGTATGCTACCACTACTCAGCGATTGGAAGCAAGCTCATGGCCTAGTGCCCAGTGCTCTAACGCACATTAGCTTAATTTCCTATAGCCTCTATTTGCTGCACGGCACGGTGGTAAACCTCAATATCGCCTTGCCACTCGCTACTACGCTACCACTGCCACAAGCAATAAGGCCACTGATAGGGCTCGCGCTGCTATGGCTAATATCGATGCCACTAGCCACGTTGATGTACAAGTATTTCGAGGTACCTGTAATGGCTTTGCGAAGCCGGCTACAATAGCTGTTTGCTCTGCTTTCAATTATTCTATAATACCATTAACTGCCTTTAAGGCAATTAAGTAGGTGCTTTAATAAGCTCTGATGCGGCATCGACCAGAAGCCCATCCGTTGTTGGCAGCTAATGAATTTTGTGTCGCGTATCAACAACAAAAAACCCCGACTCTGTTCAGAGACGGGGTCTTTGTGGTAATGGTTGGAATCGAACCAACGACACCAGCATTTTCAGTGCTGTGCTCTACCAACTGAGCTACATTACCAGCTCTTGGTATCCCGAAGCCCTTTTGGCCGTTGGGGAGCACAAAAGTAGTAAACCAAAATGAACCCGCAACACTTATCATAAAAAAATCTTTCCGGCGGAAAAGCCGTAAATTGTTATGCATAACGACTATATTTCCACCTGAATTCCAACCCAATTTCCCCTCCCGTGCATTTCTCCATTCAAAACTTCCTCTTCCTGCTAGTCGCAATAGCGGGCTTCGGCCTGTTTGCGTGGCAGGCCCGGAAAATCCGCGCCAACATTTCGGTAGGGCGCGACCGGGACATGAGCGGCAATGTAAGTGAGCGGCTCAACAAAACGCTGCTGGTTGCTTTTGGTCAGTCCAAAATGTTCAAGCGCCTCACACCAGCCTTCTTACACCTGATTGTGTACGTAGGTTTTCTGGTAATCAACGTCGAGGTGATTGAAATCATGGTAGACGGCATCTTTGGCACCCACCGCTTCTTGCAGTTCCTAGGCCCCGTCTATGATGTGCTCATGGCCACCAACGAGATACTAGGCGCGCTAGTCATTGTTGCGGTGGTTGCCTTTTGGTGGCGCCGTAACCGCAAGCCGCCCGTGCGCCGCTTTCAGGGCCCCGAGCTACGCGCTTGGCCTAAGCTCGATGCCAACATCATTCTCTACGTAGAGGTAATTCTGATGGCGGCTTTGTTTACCATGAACACCGCCGACCTGAAGTTACACCAACTGCGCGGCACTGAGATGCCAGGTACTTTCCCAATTAGCGGCTTGCTGGTTGGGTTGTTTCCGAGTAGTGAAGCAGCGCTGCATGTGCTAGAGCGCGTGGGTTGGTGGGCGCACATCATCGGTATTTTGTGCTTCCTCAACTACTTGCCTAGCTCCAAGCACTTCCACATTATCATGGCTTTCCCGAACGTGTATTACTCGCGGCTCGTGCCGCAGGGGCAGTTTTCGAACGTGGAAAGCATCACCCACGAAGTGAAAGCCATGATGGACCCAAGCTACGAGGTGCCAGCTCCAGCCACGGCCCCCGATGGCTCGGCCCTCGCGCCCACGCCCTTCGGTGCCAAGGACGTAAATGACCTAGCCTGGACCAACTTACTAAACGCCTACTCTTGCACCGAGTGTGGCCGATGCACCTCGGTTTGCCCGGCCAACATCACGGGCAAGTTGCTCTCCCCGCGCAAAATCATCATGGACACGCGCGACCGGATGGAAGAGAAGTACAACTCGCCATTGATCTTTAGCCCTAACCTCTACGGCCAAGAAGCTAAGCACGAATCGCAGGAAGTGCTCGACAAAGAGAACCACACACTGCTACGCGGCTACGTAACGCCCGAAGAGCTTTGGGCTTGCACTACCTGCAACGCCTGCGTGGAAGCGTGTCCTGTGAACATCAACCCGCTGGAAAGCATCGTGGAGATGCGCCGCTTCCTGGTGCTGGAAGAGTCGGCGGCGCCTAACTCGCTGAACGTAATGTTCAGCAACATCGAGAACAACGGTGCTCCTTGGGCTTTCTCGCCTTCCGACCGTTTCAACTGGGCTGATGACCTCTACGTGGCGGAAAAGGAAGTCGTAACGGCCTAATTCTGAACGCCGTGCTGATACCGCCAAAGCAGTTGCTAGCACAGCAGTCCGCATCCTAACGATTACTTATTACTGACTATAATGGCTGAGCTAACTGCCAAACGACAAATAAATGTGCCTCTCATGGCCGACCTCGCCGCCCAAGGCGAAACGCCCGAAATATTGTTTTGGGTGGGCTGTGCCGGAGCGTTCGACGACCGATACAAGCGTGTGACGCGCGCCTTTGTGCGTATTCTGGAGCACGTCGGGGTGAAATACGCCGTGCTGGGCATGGAAGAATCTTGCACAGGTGACCCCGCCAAACGGGCCGGCAACGAGTTCCTGTTTCAGATGCAGGCCATGCAGAACATCACTACACTCAATGGCTACGGCATCAAGAAGGTGGTAACGGCCTGTCCGCATTGCTTCAATACCATCAAAAACGAGTATCCGGCGCTTGGCGGCGAATACGAAGTGATTCACCACAGCACTTTCTTGCAGCAACTCATCAATGAGGGCCGCGTGAAAGTGGAAGGAGGCGAGTCGTACAAAGGTCGCCGCATTACGTTCCACGATTCCTGCTACCTAGGCCGCTCCAACAACATCTACGAGGCGCCCCGTGCGGTACTCGAAGCCTTGGATGCCGATTTAGTGGAAATGAAGCGTAGCAAAGCCAACGGCCTCTGCTGCGGCGCTGGTGGCGCCCAAATGTGGAAAGAGCCAGAACCTGGCAAAAAGGACGTCAATATTGAGCGCACCGAGGAAGCATTGGCAACCCTCGACGGTAATGCAGCGGCCCTTGACAACCTCTACGGTGTGGAAAGCGGCAACGCTGGCGCTACGCCCGCGCCCAAAGCCAACGGCCAAGGCAGCATCATTGCAGTGGGTTGCCCCTTCTGCATGACCATGATGAGCGACGGTGTGAAAAACAAAGAGCGCGAAAACAACGTCCAAGTATTCGACCTAGCCGAGCTAGTGGCTTCCGCCGAGGGCTTAAATGCGTAGGTAATTTAGCTCATGCTTCGACAGCCAATGCCGGTTAACGATTGACTGTTCAGCACTACGCGACGCTACTTTCCGATAGATTAAAATCAAGCAACCCCGCTGGAACTTACCGGCGGGGTTGTTCTTTTATAGAAAATAAATCAGTAAAGTTTGTCGTTTACTATGAACGTCAGACCACCTGACATCGACCTTCTCCCATGTACGTTCCTTTCAGCCTTTTACCCGATTCGGCCCGCATCTGGATCTACCAAGCCGACCGGCCTCTGACAACGGCCGAGGTGGCAGCAGTGCAGCCTGCGCTACACCGCTTCGCCGACGAATGGACCAGCCACGGCCGCAACTTGCAGGCTTCAGCCGAGATTTTCCATCAACAGTTTCTCATCATCGGGCTCGATGAAGCCGTGGCCGACGCTAGTGGTTGCTCCATCGACGCCTCCGTCCGGTTTGTGCGCGGTGTGGAAGATGCCCTCGGCGTGTCGTTGCTGGAAAAATCGCGAATGGCTTTTTTGGTGAATGGGCAAGTGCAGTTGCTCGACCGGCGAGAGTTAAAGGCTGCCGTAGCGGATGGCCGCTTGGTGTCGAGCACGCCATACTTTGACGCTACTGTGGCGAGCAAGGCGGAATTGCAGACATCTTTCCCGGCAGCGGCCAACCAAACGTGGCTTTTTCGGTACTTTAACTAAGCCAGGGAAAAAGTTTGCTTTACGACTATTATCCCTTTTAAACGTAGTATTATTAGGCTTACGAAGCCTCTGGTTATCATGGCTCGTTTTCACCTCCATCCTTCATCCCCAATGAGGAAATTTCTACTAGTTTGCGCTACCGCCGGCTCCGCCGTTCTGCTGAGTGGTTGCGCAACTACCGACAGCCTGAGCAAGGCCGATAAGCGCTTTGCCCGCGGCGAGTACGAAACCGCAATACAGCTCTACAAGGCGGATGTAGCACGTGGCAAAAACGCACCGCTCAGCAACTACCGGATCGGGGAGGCCTATCGTCTTTCCAACCGCGTCGAGCAAGCCGAGAGTTTCTATAAAGCGGCCATTGATGGGAAGGTGAAGGCTCCTGATGTTGTGTTTTATTATGGGCAGGCCCTGAAAGCCAATGGGAAGTTCGATGAAGCAGTGGCGCAGTTTGATGCCTATGGACAGAATAGTTCCGGTCGGAAACTGGCCCCACTTGCCGAAATAGAATCAAGGAACGCCAAGATGGCAAACACCATCGTGGCCATGCAAACCAACAACGAGGTAATGGCGCTCGACCAGGTAAACACGCCTGCGGCTGAGTTTGGCTCCACCCTCATTCCCGACACCAAAGAACTGGTCTTCGCCTCTGGTCGGGAAGGCAAGAAGTACCTCGGCAACGGCGAGAACTTCAACGACCTGTACGCTGTCAAGTTCGACGATGCCGATAAAATGACCGGCGGCACGGTGCGTAAGCTGGATCCAATCTTCAACACCGAAAACAAGCACGAAGCCAGCGCCACCTACACCCCGACGGTAAGGTGATGGTGTTTGCACGTTCTAATGACGGCTCGAAGAAAGGGTTACTTAGCGTAGACCTGTGGATTTCGTACTTCAAAAACGGCGTTTGGTCGGAGCCAGTGCTCGCCAACATCAACGACCGCACCACCGACGACTTTGCCCCAGCTTTCGCGCCCGACGGCCAAACGCTGTACTTCACGTCTAGCCGCCGCGGTGGCTTGGGGGGCAACGATATCTACAAAGCAACGCTCGGACCGAACGGCCGCTTTTCACCCGCCGAAAACCTTGGCGACCAAATAAATACGCCCGGCAACGACAACTTCCCGGCCGTAGCTCCCGACAACACGCTGTACTTCTCCTCGGATGGACAGCCCGGCCTCGGCAAGCTCGATATCTTCATGGTCGACAAAGGCAAAGTTGTTAACCTAGGGGCGCCGGTGAATAGCTCCGGCGACGATTTTGCTCCTTATTTCACGGGCAAGGACATCGGCGTGTTCTCGTCGAACCGGGCCGGTGGCAAAGGCTCTGACGATCTGTACATGTTCCGCAAGAAGCCGCTCAAGCTCGTTACGTTCATTGTGGACGGTACACTGGTAGAGCGCAACGATAAAACTGGCGAGACCTTGCCCGTAAGCAGCGAAGCCGTGACGCTATTCGGTAAGAACGGCCAGAAGCTGCAAGAAGTAACCACCGACCCCAACGGCAAATTCACGATGAAGCTCGATTCGGCAGCGGCTAGTTATTCGTTGATTGCTGATCGGCCAGGTTATTTCGCAGCGCGTAATTCGGTCAGCACCATTGGCCGCAAGCCAGCACAAGATCAGCTAAGGGACCCAATAAATGAAATTGCCGTGCCCGTAACGCTAACGTTGACCAAGATCGTGAAGAACAAGGCCATTGTCGTCGATAACATCTTCTACGACTACGATAAAGCCGACATCCGGCCGGATGCCGCCGTTGAGCTCGATAAGCTAGTATCAACACTGAATGACAACCCCAAAATCACCATCGAGCTAAGCTCCCATACTGACTCACGCGGTAAGGACGCCTACAACCAGACTCTTTCGCAGAAGCGGGCACAGTCGGCCGTAGACTACATTATCTCCAAGGGCATCGACAAGAGTCGCATCACGGCCAAGGGCTACGGCGAAACGCAGCCTGTGCTTAAGAATGCCAAAACTGAAGAGGACTTTCAGCGCAACCGTCGTACAGAGTTTAAGGTGACCAAGATTGCCGATTAGATAACGACGAGCACATTCTAAAAAGCCCCCGCATCCACCAGATGCGGGGGCTTTTGTTTGCATTAGGAGCACACTTTCTGCGCGTTCGATATTGCCCGGAAACAGCAGCAGGAAGCTAGTAAAAGCCGATTTTAGGAAGTGGCACAATCCTTGAATTTACGGTAAGTGCGAGGGCAAATGGACTGCTTTCGTGCAACGTACTACTGCCATGAAAAAGGCGTTACTTTTTTGCCTTAGCCTAGTTCTGCTAGCTGCGGCGCAACTTCAAGCCGCTCCGGCCAATGTGAATTTCACCTCCGAGCGCGGCGTCCCTTTCAACCTGCGCTTTGATGGCCGTGCCCTGACCCAGGGTGGTGCCCGCCAAGTGCACATCAACCGGATTGCGCCTGGCGTGCATTGGGCTGAATTTGCTATTCCGGTCGGCTATGGCCGCTCGATAAACTACCGCACCCGCGTCTTCCTTGACCCCGGCTTGGAAACCAGTTACGTGCTGCTAACCCGTCCAGGCTTTGCCCCTGAGCTGCGCAAAGTGGCGGCAGTGCCTATGCGCGGCGGCTATGGCCCGGGCTACGGAGGCTACCCCGGCAACGGGCCTCGTGGCAACCAAGGCGGTTACCAAAACCAGAACGATGAATACGATCAAGACGACTACGACAACCGGCCCCTGTAAACCCTGGCAACGGCGGATATAACAACGGGAACTACAATAATGGCGGCAATGGCAACGGTAGCTACCCCAACGGCAACAACGGCGGCGGTTATGGGGCAGCAGCGCGAGCTACAACCGTACGATGAGCCCGCAAGATGTTGATGGCTTGGTGAATGCCTTGCACCGGCAGTCGTTCGACAAAGACCGGATGCCGATAGCTCAACAGGCCCTCAGCGAAAGTTCTATCCGGGCCGAGGACCTAGCTCGGCTGATGAAGGAGCTAAGCTTCGAAGACTCTAAACTGGAGCTAGCCAAATACGGGTCAAGCCGCGTGACGGACCGCCAGAACCTGTACCGTCTCAACGATGCCTTTACGTTCTCGGGCTCGGCGAGCAAGCTGCAAGAATACTTAACTCAGCAACAGCAGCGGTATTAATCTTGTGAGCCAACCGCAATAAAAAAGGCTTCCGTGCGAACGGAAGCCTTTTTTGTGTGTTAAGGAGATGGTGGAACAGCCTCTTACCGCAAACGGTCCATGCTGCGTACTAGTTGTTCGTCGCGGCGGATGAAGCGGTTGGCTAGCAGGTTCAGCATCAAAGCCAAAGTAGGAAGGTAGAAGCCTGCCTGGTAAGTGCCGAGCATCTTGATATTCAGCATTTGCTCGCCTAGGTTCGAGAAATAAAATCCCGCGCCTATCGTGCACAGAATAAGCAGCAGATTCAGCATGCCTAGCTTGAGTTGCAGGAAGCGGTTGCGGAATTGGAAAATTTCGAATAACGCCACTGCTGCGGAAACCACTGCAAACACGGCAATAAGCCATACGTTTGCGGGTGGAGCCAAGCCTGCGCCCGGTTTGTTGTAAGCGAAGCTGGTAGCCGTTAGTACCAACTCTTGCCCAGTATTGGGGTCGGCTTTGTGCCAGAGAGGAAGAAAAAGTACGGCAATCATGCAGAGCGCCAACAGCAGCAGGAATACGCTTTGGATTCTTTGTATCATCTTTGTGTTTTGACTGTTTAAGCCACCCTGTGCGGGTAGGCCGGCAAAAGTAGCCAACAACGACTGGAATAACTGCATTCAAATAGACAATGCCCACTGCTTATATAGTTGACGCCGTCCGTACCCCGATCGGCAAATTTGGGGGTGCGCTGAGCAGCGTCCGCCCCGATGATTTGGCCGCGCACGTTCTGCGCGAGTTGCTGCGCCGCAATCCAAGTGTGGATAAAGCGGCCATTGAAGACGTAATAATGGGCGCCGCCAACCAGGCCGGCGAAGACAACCGCAACGTAGCCCGCATGGCTGCATTGCTCGCTGGTTTGCCCGTCACGGTACCCGGCGTAACGGTAAACCGCCTATGCGCTTCCGGCCTACAAAGCATCATGGATGCCTCGCGCGCTATCATGGCGGGAGAAGGCGACGTGTACCTAGCTGGCGGCTCCGAAAGCATGACCCGGGCGCCCTTCGTGATGGCGAAGTCGGAAACGGCTTTCGGGCGGGAGCTAACGGCCCACGATACCACGCTAGGCTGGCGCTTTACTAACCCCAAGCTGAGCAAGATGCACCACCCCTATGCTATGGGGGAAACCGCCGAAAACGTAGCGCGCAAGTACGGCATCACGCGCCTACAGCAAGACGAGTTTGCCTTCGAGTCGCAGCGCCGTTACCACCGGGCAGCCGAGAAGGGCCGTTTCCGCAAGGAAATAGTGCCGGTATTCGTAGCTATTCCAAAAGGTGATGCCGCTTTGTTTGACACCGACGAGCCACCGCGCTTGAGTACCCTAGAAAAGCTTGGCTCGTTGAAGCCAGCTTTCCAGCCCGTTGATGGGACCGTAACGGCTGGTAACTCGGCTGGTATCAACGACGGTGCCGCCGCCGTAATGGTAGTTAGCGAGGAAGCTGTGAAGCGCTACAACCTGAAGCCGATGGCACGAGTGGTAGCCTCAGCTGTGGCAGGTGTCGATCCGGCTTATATGGGCCTCGGGCCAGTGCCCGCGACGCGCAAGGTGTTGCAGCGAGCCGGCCTGTCGTTGAGCGACATTGGGTTGATTGAGTTGAACGAGGCATTTGCGGCGCAAAGCATTGCTTGCATCCGCGACTTGGAACTGAACCCTGATATTGTAAACGTGAACGGGGGTGCTATTGCCATTGGTCACCCACTCGGGACGAGCGGTTCCCGCCTCACGGCCACCCTGCTACACGAAATGCAGCGTCGCCAAGATGTGCGCTACGGCCTCGTGACGATGTGCGTAGGAGTAGGCCAAGGTGCCGCCGCTATTTACGAGAAGATATAACCTAGAAGTCCTCCGAAGCAGTAAGCAATCTGTTCTCACCCGAACAGAAAGCTTGCCGTTTCGGAGGGCTTTTAGATTATAGGCCAGTCGCCCGAACTATGATCGACCCACTCCTTGCTCCTACTTTAGAGTTGCCGCAAGTGCAGGCGCGGTTGCGGCCGTGGTCTTTTGCCGATGCGCCAGCCTTAGTAGAGTATGCTAACGATCAGCGCGTTGCGCAAAATTTGCGCGATACGTTTCCGTACCCGTACACCAAGCAAGACGCTGAATTTTACCTCTGCCTGATGGCAGATCAGCAACGCGACTTGCACTTAGCTATTGAAGCAGACGGGAAAGCGGTAGGGAGTGTAGGAGTGCACTTCAAGACGGATGTGCGCCGCCGGTCTGCCGAAGTGGGGTATTGGTTGGGACAGCCGTATTGGGGCCGCGGAATTGCCACGGCCGGAGTGCAGGTGGTATCAGACTACGTGTTTGCGCACTTCGATGTATGCCGCCTCTATGCGGTGGTTTTCGAGACCAATCCGGCTTCGGCACGGGTGTTGGAAAAAGCAGGATACGAGTTGGAAGCCGTCATGCGCAAAAGTGTGGTGAAGAACAGTCAAACCTTGAATTCTCTGCTGTACGCTAAGATCAAGGAGGAGTGAAGGACTGAAAGTTCGAAGTCTGCACTTAGGAGGCCAGCAACCGAATAGGCAAAGCCCCACCTCTTTATTTCCATTCCTTTATGCGCTACTTTCTTCATCTCGCCTACGACGGTACCCGCTACCACGGCTGGCAGGTGCAACCCAACACCCTTACGGTGCAGCAGGAATTGGACCGGTGCCTGTCGCAGGTGCTGCGGCAGCCAGTGTACTCGCTCGGTAGTGGCCGCACCGATACGGGCGTACATGCCAGCCACCAAGTAGCGCACTTCGAGGCCGACTTGCCGGATACCCTAGACCTGGATACGGCGCTCTACCGCATCAACCGGGCGCTGCCACCTGATATTGCCGCTTACGCCGTACACCCCGTGCCCGACCAAGCGCATGCCCGCTTCTCGGCCGACGCGCGCACCTACGAGTACTACGTGCGCCTTGTGCCCGACCCATTCAGCGTCGGGCGGGCACTCTACCTCGACCGGGCTCCGGATGTAACGGCTATGAACGAAGCTGCTGCGTTTCTGCTTGGCTCGCGTGACTTCACGGCTTTCTCGAAAGTGAAGGGCGGCGAAAACCATTATGTGTGCGTGGTGTATGAAGCGGGCTGGCACGTGATGCCGGGTGGCTTGGTGTTTCGGATTCGGGCCAACCGGTTTGTGCGGGGTATGGTGCGGCTGGTGGTCGGTACACTCCTGACCGTGGGCCGCGGCAAAATCTCGCCCGCGCAGTTCAAGCAAATCCTGCACGCGCAAAGCCGAGTAGACGCCAGCGGGGCCGCTCCAGCACAGGGGCTCTACCTAAGCCGCGTAGAATACATGCCCGATGTGGTGCCCGCAGAACTTGTGCCACCCGGTTTGCCGTACTTTGTGGGAAGCTAAGAGCATCCTGCGCAAAGACACCAGTGTACTTGACGAAGTTGCCAACCAAACGGCCGTGCTTCAGTAAGTGCAGTATAACGGTTTAATACACAAGGTCTGCAACTTCGTGCCTTTGCTGCTGGTTACAGCTTCTCAAATCCCATCTACTTTGGATCCGACTACTCCCGCTACCAAATCCGGCAACATCTTCGACTGGCAGGTGCTGCGCCGGCTCATGGTGTATGTGCGGCCTTACCAGCGCATCTTCTACTTACTGGTGTTCCTGACGCTGGCTTCGGCCGTGCTTGGCACCTTGCGCCCGTTCCTGATTCAGCGCATGGTCGATGTGACTATCGAAAGCAACGACTGGCTCGGCCTGAACAAGATGTTTGCGTTGTTGCTCGTGCTACTCGTGGCCCATGCCCTGGTGAGCTATTTGCAAACTTATTTTGGCGGCTGGCTCGGGCAATACATTGTGCGCGACATTCGGGTGGATTTGTACAAGCACATTCTGAATCTGCGCCTTAAGTTCTTCGACCGGACACCCATCGGGGTGCTCACGACCCGCAACATTTCCGACGTGGAAACCTTGTCGGACGTGTTCAGTGAAGGGCTAGCGGCTATGCTCGGCGATATTCTGCAACTGGTGTTCATCATGGCCTTCATGTTCTACATCGACTGGCGCTTGACCTTGGTGAGCTTGTCGGTGATTCCGCCACTGCTCTTCAGCACCTACGTGTTCAAGGAGAAAGTGAAAAAGTCGTTTCAGGAGGTGCGCACGGCTGTGGCCAACCTGAACGCCTTCGTGCAAGAGCACCTGACGGGCATGAACGTGGTGCAGATCTTCAACAACGAGCAGCGCGAGTACCGAAAGTTCGAGGCCCTAAACCAAGAGCACACCCGCGCCAATATTCGGTCGGTGCTCTACTACTCCATCTACTTTCCGGTGGCCGAGGTATTGGGTGCCGTAGGAGTGGGGTTGCTAGTGTGGTACGCAGCGCAAGGCCAGATTGAAGGCACTATTTCCAAGGGTGCCCTCATTGCCTTCATCATGTACAACGCGCTGTTCTTCCGTCCGATACGCCAGATTGCCGACCGGTTCAATACCCTGCAATTAGGCCTTGTGAGCACCGAACGTTTGCTGAAACTGCTCGACAGCCAGGAGTACATTCCCAACAACGGCACGCTGGCTCCGGCCACGCTGCGCGGCGAAGTGGAATTCGACAAAGTCTGGTTTGCCTACAACGATGAGGAGTGGGTGCTGCGCGACATCAGCTTTAAAGTGGAGCCCGGCCAAACGGTAGCCTTTGTAGGCGCTACTGGTGCCGGCAAAACCAGTATCATCAACCTGCTCAGCCGCTTTTACGACATCAACCGCGGCCACATCCGCGTCGATGGCCACGACCTCCAGGAGTATGACCTAAGCGCCTTGCGCCGCCGCATCGGGGTGGTGCTGCAAGACGTGTTTCTATTCGCGGGTACCATCCGTGATAATATTACGTTGGGCAGCAAGGACATTACCGACGAACAAATTTGGGAAGCTGCTGACCTAGTGGGTGCCCGCCGCTTTATCGAACGTCTGCCCGGTTCCCTCGACTATCCGGTGATGGAGCGCGGTGCCACCTTGTCGGTGGGGCAGCGGCAGTTGATCAGCTTCGTGCGGGCCATGGTGTATCAACCGGCTATCATCGTGCTCGACGAAGCTACGTCGTCGGTTGATTCTGAGACCGAGGAACTGATTCAGTCCGCCATCGAGAAGCTGATGCAGGGGCGTACCTCGTTGGTTATTGCCCACCGGCTAAGCACTATCCAAAAAGCCGACCGCATCATCGTTATGGACCGCGGTGAAATTAAAGAGTCGGGTCGCCATGAGGAACTCCTGCGCCAGAGTGGCTACTACGCGCAGCTCTACCAGATGCAGTACCGCGACGTGCTTGGCGTAGTAAAAGACGAAAGCTAAACGGTTGTTTGCTGCCTCAAAAGGCTTCAAAAAGCCGACTTTGATCTTGATTAAACTTTAACTCACCTGGATGAACCGCGTTTTTCTAATTCTTTCTCTACTTCTTATTGTCGCGGTTGGAGTGGCGTATTACGTGCTTGGTGGATTCAAGCAAGCGGAAGTAAAGCTGGAAACTACGGCCCAGCCCATATTTCTAGCAGGCAGCTACTTTGAAGGCGCTGGTAATAGCGAAGAATTTGGTAACCTGACGCGTAAAGCATACGAAATACGCAGTTCGGGCAAACTGCGCGGCACCTTCGGCAACATCTTCTACAATGACCCCGCTTCTTCCAGTGAGGCAGCCAAAGTCTTTGTCGGCCTCGTGGTCGACGATACCATATCGCAGCAACTACCAGCGGGGTACCGGTACCGAGCATTCCCGGCCGGCCAGCGGGTACTGCACGCCACCATCGAAGCCAGCTACCTTGTAGCCCCGACAAACTTTACTCTGGCGTGAAAAACCAGGCTAAGCAAAACAACCTAACGTTGCAGAACGTGTACTTGGAGCGATTCCCGAACACCGGCCCAGTAGAAGTATGGGCGGTGGTGAAATAGATATAGCATTCAAGCAAAAAGGGCTTCCATACCATTAGATGAGGAAGCCCTTTTTGCTTGAATGCTATACGCTGTTAACTGCTAATCCTATAAGTGTAGGGAAGCTCCTACCGCTAAATATTGAATACCTAGGTTAGCATTGAATCCGCTATTGTCGCTATCCAATCTTGTCTGAGTAGACGACGAATTTCGGGTTTTTGTCTTTCCCTTGTAGTAAGATAAACCTCCCATAGTTAATTCTAAACCAACTTTAGGAGAAGGGAAGTAAACAAACCCCGGCGTTAGATTCACTGCGCCACCAGTCGTTTTAGTCTCGTAATAGTCATTACGATTTAGGCTCCCTAAGTAATTGCTATTGGTCTTCTGTGACTGATACTGGTATCTTCCGTCTAGTTGACCGTAGAATCCGGTTTTCTCGCCAATCATCTTGTAATAGCGTACAAATGGCCCAATATTTATTCCCCTACTAGTACTCTTAGAATTACCATATAGGTACGTATTGTCAGTACTATTAAATTGGGTATACGACGCAATATTTCTACCGGTGCTAATTTCTGTAGCTATTCCAAGGGCTAAATTATTTGCCACAAAAAAGCTTATCTGAGGGCTAAAAGTGAATCCTACACTTCTATTATTTTCCTGAGTGCTTAACGGATAATCTATAGAACCAATGGAACTGGATTCACTTTTTGTATTAAAATAGCTGATCCTACCATTCAGCAGTAGTTTACCTGCTTCTGTTTGTGCCTGCGCCACACCCATAGTCGTGCCCATTAGCAGAGCACCCAATGCTAATTTTTGAATTTTCATTGAGGAGAATGAATTAAATAAAGTTTTCAGATATGCCCCCAACGGTATGTATTGCAGGATTATTAGCTACCGATAGAAGATAATATTTTTATAAATAAGTATAATAATATTAAGCTACTTGAGTTGCGTTAACAAGGTTTCAAGCCCGACAAACAAAGGTAAATGTTCTTTCAGCCTGATTTGAGACACTAAGTAGTAGCAAAGCGTTACTAAGAATCATTAAGGTTGGCACGTCAACGCTCAAGCCCTATCCCAACCAGCATCTATATTCGGTTTAGCTAGAACTAGAGCGTTTCTGATTGTAATTCCTCGGAACAACTGCTTTTCTTAAAAAACACGCACGTCAGTACTTATACGAGCTAGCTCATAAATTTCATCCGTATTAACGCGTATTTCTGGTCGATTGGGCTAGTTATAAGAACCTTAAGCAAGGAGGTAAGTACAGCTTATCAGCTTTAAAAAGCGTTTTCAGGGCAGCATGATTTGCTGCTATTTTCGGAAAGCGCTGAGCTGCCGCCGCCTCACTTCCACTTCCAAAACCTAATTCCTATGCTAGCAATGGATTACCGGGGCCCTAAAAGGGTCCGTGCCACGCAAAAACCAATGCCTGAAATCAAGCATCCACAAGATGCTATTGTCCGGGTGACTCGCTCTTGCATTTGCGGTTCTGACTTGCACTTATATAATGGTAATGTGCCCGATACCCGCGTGGGCATGACCTTCGGACACGAGTTTACTGGCATAGTAGAGGAGGTTGGACCTGATGTAACCAAAATCAAAGTTGGCGACCATGTCCTGGTGCCGTTCAACGTAGCGTGCGGTGAGTGCCACTTCTGTAAACAAGGCATGTTCGGCAACTGCCACGAATCAAATACACAGGCTAGCGCCGTGGGTGGCATCTTTGGCTACTCTCACACTGCAGGTGGCTACAATGGCGGTCAAGCCGAGTACGCCCGGGTTCCTTATGCCAACGTAGGCCCCACGGTAATTCCGGAAGGCATGGATCCTGATGACGCCGTACTCTTAACCGACGTAGTGCCCACTGGCTACCAAGCGGCCGAAATGGCTGGTATTCAGCCAGGTGATACGGTCGTAGTGTTCGGTGCTGGCCCTGTAGGCATTATGGCTGCGCGCTGTTGCTGGCTGTTCGGCGCAGGTCGCGTTATCATTATCGACAAGGAAGACTACCGTCTCGAATTCGCTCGCAACTACGCAAATTGCGAGGCTTATAACTTCGAAAAAGACATGGACGACCCGGTGGTATTCATCAAGAAAGCCACTGATTTCATGGGTGCTGACTGTGTGATTGACGCCGTTGGTGCGGAGGCTGCCGGTAACGCCATGCAAACCATCACCGGACGTAAGCTGCTGTTGCAGGCCGGGTCGACTACGGCACTGCACTGGGCCATCAACTCCGTGAAGAAGGGTGGTGTGGTATCTATTGTAGGGGTATATGGCCCAACGGATAACCTTGTGCCGATTGGCAACGTGTTGAACAAAGGCTTAACCATCAGAGCAAACCAAGCCTCGGTGAAACGCTTGCTGCCGCGCTTGATCGAGCACGTACAGAATGGGGTAATCAATCCGAAGGCCCTGATTACGCACCGGATTCCGCTAGAAGAAGTGGCCGATGGCTACCGCATGTTCTCGGCTAAGCTCGACAGCTGCATCAAGCCTTTGATCGTTTTCCCTTCTGCTAACATCTAACGCCGACTGACCATGGAAAATACATTGAAAGATCCGCAGACTTTACCCGGCTGGGGAATTGATGCAAATTCTGAAAACGATCCTACGTATCCCATGCGGGAACCCCGCCTGAACGTTTCGCAGGACCCCGATAATAAACATCGCCCGGCCTCTCTACAACCGGTAGATATTGAAGTTCTAAAGACAATTGAACGCCCGAACGTGTCGGCCGTCTTCGGCGAGTCGTCGCCCCCGGTTGGGTTGAGCGGCATGATTCGTCGGTTTGCGTTTAAATACAGCGAGTCGCACTACGGTCACTGGCTGCCTTTGCTACTAGCCGACCGGGTAAACGTGGTGGAAGGCATCGTTGAAGATCTTGCCCACGGCAAAGTGCCCAACATTTTCGCCGAGAAAGGCTACGCGGTGGAGTGGAAGCACAATCGTAGTGCCTTCGTTACCAAGATGGCCACTATTGCCGTCTTGACGGTTGGCACAGTGTTGCTGTTTACTTCAGGCAATAAGAAGTCGTATAAGCCGAAGCGCCGCGGCTACTATAGATAAGCAAAGGGAAGCTTCAATTTCACTAAGCAAAAAGCCCGCTGAACTGCTGTTCAGCGGGCTTTTGTTGTTATAGAGTTCGGTGTCGGGGTGGCAGGATTCGAACCTACGGCCTCGTCGTCCCGAACGACGCGCGCTACCGGGCTGCGCTACACCCCGAGAGTACTCTTGCACGTTAGGTGCATCGAGAATAATTGAACTGAAATGGCCGAAAAAAGCCTCTGGGTGGGGTTCCCAGAGGCTTTTCGAACAAATAAATCTTCAGTCGGAGTGGCAGGATTCGAACCTACGACCTCCAGCACCCCATGCTGGCGCGATACCAGGCTACGCTACACCCCGAAGGAATTATGATGCAAAGGTAAGCTAGAATCTAGAAGCTGCGCAACTTCTACTCAATAAAATTCTATCACCTGAAGCTTCTAAATACATATTGCTCTTAGTATCAGTAACATTTCATTGCCGCTATTAGACGATACAGGACTACTGTTGCTTAACCAAGAGAATGTATTCAGGGATAGGTTTCAAGTTGTCTCGTTGTTTTCATGCTTACTGACAGTGATGGGGCAAACGCTAAATAGGTAGGCTAAGAAATTCTGCTGCTTTTATTATCAAAATCGCTTGGTCAAGGCCTCGGTTTATTCAAAGCTAAGCGCTTGTCTCAGCAAGAACAAGTGCGGCATGCTGCTGCGGAAATAGAAAATCCGGTGGGTAAGAGGTCCACTTGGCTTTGGTCATGTATAATGGAGATTAGGAAAATCTTCATTATTATAATATTCGGAGGAAATCAGCTGATAACAGCTTGTATTTAGTTAATTTTACAAGAAATCAGTTAAGCTCATTTTACCTTCGGTGCACATATGAGACTTCTTTCTACACTTGTTTACTTGATAGCTACTCTGCTATTTTTTTCTCCCGCTGAGGCGCAAACAAAGGTTCCGCCAAAGCCAGCTGCCAAGCCGCCGGTGAAAGCCACTGTTCCGGCAGCTAAAAAACCTGTACCGGTAGCGGCTAAGAAGCCTGCTACTCCTGCGCCTACAGTCAAGCCCGTAGCGGTTGCCGCCAAGCCGGCTGCTGCGCCAGCAAAGCCAGTTGCTGCTGAGGTAGAGCCGCCTGCTTTGGTTACCAATAAGATGGCGGAGCCGGTTGCCAATACCACCATGCTGAAGGTGCTGGCCAATGCTAACCCTGTAACGCGGCGCCTCACAGTCCGCACCAATTCTCCTAATCCCACGCGAGTCGAGGTAAATGGTCCTGACGGGCGACCACTTATCACCCGCGACTTGATTAGCAGCAATGATGTGGCTGTTCTGGACGTAAGCAACTTACCTCCCGGAGCGTACATTGTACAGTGTACCTCGGGTGAGCGTCGTGGCATGAAACGCATCATGGTAGGTCAATAATTCGGCTTTACAGCTTGCAAACGCCCATCTGGTACTTACCAGATGGGCGTTTCTGCTTTCCAGTCAGGTGCTCGATTTTGCACACTTATCTTACAAGCAAAAGCTAACGGATTCAAGAAATGCTACCCCTCTAATTGTTTAAGCACATGGCAGCACTACTTTCTTATTGGGAGCACCAGACCTTCATGCAAGGCTATGATGTAGTGATTGTTGGGGCTGGATTGGTGGGTCTGACAGCCGCACTGCATACACGTCGTCTTCGGCCCAAAGCGCGTGTGCTGGTGCTGGAGCGTGATGTGCTGCCCAATGGCGCTAGTACCAAGAATGCTGGCTTTGCTTGCTTCGGCAGTATCTCGGAGTTGCTGGAGCAAGAAGCACGCAGCGGAACGGCTGCTCTTTTGCGCGTAGTGCAAGCCCGATGGGAAGGACTGGCAGAACTTCGCCGCTTGCTATCCGACGAAGTAGTACAGTACCAGCCAGTAGGAGGGTACGAGTTGTTTCGGCCTAGTGAGGCCGACCTAGCCGCGCGTTGTCGCGCTGCTATTCCTCGCTACAATGAGCTGCTGGCGCCTATCATTGGCCAGGCCAGTGTTTTTCGTGATGCTACCAATCAACTGTCTAAGTTTGGCTTTCAGGGTGTCGATGTAATGCTGGAAAACGTGGCGGAAGGTGCCTTGAATACTGGCCAAATGATGGACGCGCTGTTGCGGCAAGCTTGGCAAGCTGGCATCACCGTACTGCACGGCTGCTCTGTGCAAGCCTTAGAACCCGGTAGTGACTTGGTGCGGCTGCAAACGCCATTGGGAACGTTGGAGACAACGCAGGTATTATTGGCTACCAATGCCTTCAGTCGGCACTTCTTCCCCGAACTAGACCTACAGCCTGGCCGGGGCCAAGTGCTCGTTACCGAGCCGATAGCAGGCTTGAAGTTGCCCGGTACCTTTCATTACGACAAAGGCTACTACTATTTCCGCCAAGTGGACAACCGTATCCTGCTTGGTGGAGGCCGCCATCTTGATTTTGCCGCCGAGGCCACCACCGAGCCCGGCTTGACTTCGCTAGTGCAGCAACACTTAGAGCAGTTGTTGCACGAAGTAATATTACCCGGTCGATCTGTGCGTATAGACTACCGGTGGAGCGGAGTCATGGCTTTTGGCGCAGAACTAGAGCCATTGGTAGGTACGCTGGCTTCCGGCGTGTTTGGGGCGCTGCGCTGCAATGGCATGGGAGTAGCCCTTGGCGCAGGTGTTGGGAAACGGGTAGCAGAACTGATGGCCGCAACTTAAATACTGGCTGGCACCACTTACATTACGTTTAATCTTTTCGACGGTGTCGATACTTAGGCTGCGTCTTCACTTTGTAATTGCCGCTCGTACAGCGCCCGATATAGCCCATCGGGGTCTTGCATGAGGGCCTCGTGTGTGCCGTGCTGCACAATAACGCCATCATCAAGAACCAAGATTTCATCGGCCAGCTTTACCGAGCTTACGCGGTGCGAGATGATGAGGCTGGTGCGGTTATGCATGATGCGCTGGAGTGCATCAAGAATGGCGTTTTCGGTGTTGGTATCGACAGCAGATAGTGAATCGTCGAGGATCAGGATCTTGGGTTCTTTCACCAGGGCACGGGCAATGCTGACGCGCTGTTTTTGGCCGCCCGAAAGGGTAATGCCCCGTTCGCCGAGCTTGGTCTCGAAGCCTTCGGGGAAGCGGATGATGTTTTCATAGACGTTGGCGTCCTTAGCGGCTTGCTGCATCCGCTCTTCGGTCGGGTTGCTCAGGCCAAAGTTGATGTTGTTGCGAATGGAGTCTGAGAACAGAAACACATCCTGCGGTACGTAACCAATTTGCTCGCGCAGCGAATTCAACGAAAAGTCGCGCACATCAACCCCGTCTATCCGGATGGTGCCGGAGGTTACGTCGAAGAGGCGGCAGAGCAGCACGGCTACCGTGCTTTTGCCCGAGCCCGTGTTGCCGATGATGGCCAGCGTTTGGCCCGGCCGGATGCGAAACGATACGTCGCGTAGGGCCTGAATTCCGGTATCAGGGTAAGTGAACGAGACGTGGTCGAAAACAATGTCGCCGACGATTTCCTGCTCGATATTTTTCTGCGAGATAATGTCGGTTTTTTGGTCCAAAAATTCGTTGATGCGGGCTTGGGAAGCCTCAGCGCGTTGCACAAGGCTGCTGGTCCAGCCGAGCGCCGTAACGGGCCAAGTAAGCAGGTTCACGTAAATCAGGAACTCGGCAATGCTGCCCGTCGTGATGGTGCCGCGAATAACCTCTTGGCCGCCAACGTACACCGTGACGATGGTGCTCAAGCCCACCAGAAACAATATCAGCGGGAAAAACAGCGAATTCACGAAGTTCAAGCTCAGCGACTTTTCCTTGTACTCGTTGGAGGCCATCGCAAATTGCTGGTGCGAGTCATCTTCCCGCACAAACGACTTCAGCACCCGGATACCCGAAAACGCCTCTTGTACGAACGTTGTCATGCCCGACAAACTGCGTTGAATTTCGTCGCTCTTCTTTTCGATCAGGTTGTTGACGTAGAAGATGCTCACGCTCAGCACGGGAAGCGGTAGCAGCGTATAGATAGTCAGCTTCACGTTCACCATGAACATGAGCGGCACGATGAGCACAAACAAAATCACGAGCTGCATGAAGTACATCAGCGCTGGCCCGATGTACATGCGCACCCGCCCCACGTCTTCCGAGATGCGCGACATCAAGTCACCAGTGCTGTGGCGCCGGTAGAAGGCCAGCGGTAGCGACTGGTAGTGCTGGTAGATTTCGTTTTTCTGATCGTTTTCTACGTGCCGGCTCATTACAATGAGGGTTTGGCGCATGAAGAACAAAAACACGCCGCGCAGCAACGCCAGCACAATGATCAGAATACCGTAGAGCAGCACGTTGCGACCAAAGAGCGTGTACACCTCACTCTGCGAGGAAGTGCCCGCAAAAAGATGGTACAAGTCGATGCCTTCGCCCACCAAATCGAAAGCGTAACGAACAATTTGGGCCGGAAAAATGGCGAGCAAGGTGCTCAACGCCACAAACAACACCCCACCGAGGAAATGCCATTTGTAGCGAAACAGGTATTTATTGGTAGTGGAAAGTGCGCGCACGAGGGGAGGAAATAGAGGCAGGAAAACAGCGACCCGGCCGGCCGCGTAGATAGCATACCCAATGGCCGGAACCGGAAATTGGGTTACTTTTGCACCCGAATTGAGGGCGGCATCACGAAGTGCTGCGCCTATTAAACGTCAATCAGCCGAAAGACGCCAACTAATAGGCAACACTGCTTCGCGTTATCGCTCTCAAAGATACAACAACCAAGGTCCGCTCTTTTCTTCCCCCAAACTCCCGCCCATTCTATCCCCATCCCAATGGTTGAATTTCACGAAACGACCGATACGTCGGTCTTCGGTCAGATTGCCGAACATCAGCACGAGCAAGTGGTGTTTTGCCACGACCACGCAACTGGTCTGCGCGCTATTATCGGCATTCACAACACAGTACTCGGGCCTGCGCTCGGCGGCACCCGCATGTGGCACTACGCCTCCGATGCCGAAGCCTTACATGATGTGCTGCGCCTCTCCCGCGGCATGAGCTACAAAGCTGCTATTTCGGGCTTGAACTTGGGCGGTGGCAAAGCCGTTATCATCGGCGACGCCCGCACGATGAAGACGGAAGGCTTGCTGCGTAAGTTTGGCCGCTTTGTGCAGAACTTGAACGGCAAATACATCACGGCTGAAGATGTGAACATGACCACCAAGGACATGGAATACATCCGGATGGAAACCAAGCACGTGGCAGGTTTGCCCGAAAGCATGGGTGGTTCCGGCGACCCGTCGCCGGTAACGGCCTATGGTACCTACATGGGCATGAAGGCGGCTGCTAAGAAAGCGTACGGCTCCGATAGCCTGACCGGCAAACGCATTGCCGTACAAGGCGTGGGCCACGTGGGCACTTACTTGCTCGAGTACCTACAGAAGGAAGGCGCTAAACTTGTGCTGACCGACTACTACGAAGACCGCGCGCTGGAAGCTGCTGCTCGTTTTGGCGCCCTGGCTGTGAGCCTTGATGAAATCTACGACCAAGAGGTAGACATCTATTCGCCTTGCGCACTAGGTGCTACCATCAACGACGATACCATTGACCGCCTGAAGTGCCGCGTTATTGCGGGCTGCGCCAACAACCAACTGGAAGACGAGAACGTGCACGGCCCCGCCCTTGTGGAGCGTGGCATTGTGTACGCGCCCGATTTCCTTATCAATGCTGGTGGCCTGATCAACGTCTACTCCGAAGTAATCGGCGGCAGTCGCCAATCGGCGCTCGTGCAAACCGAGAAGATCTACGACTACACCACCCAAGTGCTCACTAAAGCCGAGCAAGAACACACCCACCCCAAGCTGCCGCCATCCGGCAGGCCGAAGAGCGGATTGCCGCAATCGGCAAAGTCAAGTCAACTTATTAATAGCTGGTTGTTGATTGCTGATTGTTAGTTGTTGCTTGTTGGCGTACTCGGTGCGCAAGTCAACTTCTTACTAATCATCAACTAACAATTGGCAATCAACAATCGATAACCAACTCATGCTCAACCGTCGCACGCTTCGCATCAAGGTCATGCAGGCCCTGTACGCCTATCATCAGGCCGTAGGGTCTGATTTTTTATTGGCTAATGACCGGATTGCGGATGCCTTCGCGCCCGACCTTACCTCGCCCGAACCGCAGGACCGCCGGTTGCTGAAAGGGCAGCAGAAGATGGCCGAACTCACGTTCAAGGAGTGGCATAAATCTGGCCAGGAGCCAGAGAAGAGCGACGACGCTGACGTGCAGGACGCCGTGGAGGATGCCATCAAGTACTACCAAAAAGCCGTAGCCAAGGACGCTTCGTTCTACGCGGGCCAGATGGTACACGCCGCCGAAAGCATCCACGACCAGTACTTGCACCTGCTCAATATTCCGGAATCTCTTCTTCAAATAATTGAGGAAGAGAAAGGCCGGGAAGCCCGTCGGCACTTGGCATCCAAGGAGCCATTGCTCGATACCACCCGGCTCGAGCAGAACCAGGCCATTGCGAAGCTGATAAGCAACCAGCAACTCATCGACCTCACCATCCGCCGTTCGCAGCGGTGGCAGGGGGAAGACGAGCGGGAAGCCTTACGCTTGGCGTGGCGCAACGAAATGCGGCAAGACCCGGAGCTCCTAAGCTATCTGGCGGCGCCCGCGGGCAACTACACCGAAGACCAGGAGATGCTGAAGCATCTGTACAAAACCTACGTTTTCAAGGGCGAGAGCTTGCCTCGCTATTTAGAGCAAGATGACTTGAACTGGGAAGAGAACCGGCCCATCGTCAAGAACCTTGTGCTCAAGACGGTGAAGATGCTCGACGAAGCGGCCAACGAAACGTTGGAACTCATGTCGTTATCGGCCAACTGGCAGGAAGACAAAGAGTTTGCCGAAAGCCTTTACAAGCAGACGCTCACTGAAGACGAAAAGTACGAGAAGCTGATTGCCGAATCAACGCAAAATTGGGACGTAGAGCGGGTGGCCCTCACCGATAAAATTCTGCTCAAGATGGCGCTTTGCGAGATGCACCTCTTCCGTGGTATACCCGTGAAAGTAACCATCAACGAGTACATTGAAATCAGTAAGATTTACAGCACACCCAAGAGCAAGCAGTTTGTGAACGGGATTCTAGATAAATTGGCGCAAGATCTGACGGCTAGCGGAGCCATTCGCAAGTCGGGCCGCGGGTTGCTCGACAACCAGTAGCCCGCTGTGCCAAACGGTTAGCGCCAATTGGTATGGGAGCAGGCGGGCACTCGACTGCGCGGCTCTTGATGCAAGCGAATTATATCTCAACCGTAACTTCTGCGTATTTAGGTTCACTTTCCCTGTCTCAATCCCCATCCCTTATACTCACTCCTAATTCCATGGGTAGCAAAACCATAACTGGTCTTCTGTGCTTCACGGGCGGTGCCCTGACTGGTGCCCTCGTCGGACTATTGTACGCCCCGAAAAGGGCCGCGAAACCCGTAGCTGGCTGAGTTACAAGCTGGAAAAATACCGCGAAAACCTCGCCGACCTTACCGAGAACCTCGTTACGAGCCGTTCGGATGTAGGACCGTCTTCGGCTAAAAGCGAAGGCCAACGCGTTATTCAGGATGCCAAGAGCAAAGCCGAGCAGCTTTTAGGTGATGTCGATCAGCTCATCAATCAAATCAATTCCCGCAAGACGATTTAGTAGCTCCCGCGGGCGGTAAGAAGTGCTGATAAGCTGATTTGCAGAGGTGTTGCTTCACCATTGCCTATCAGCTTATCAGCACTTTTTTCATTATAAGCACATTCTGGTGTGGTACCTTTGCGGGCGCGTAGCTTGGTTGGCAAGCTTGATTCCCCATCCCTCACTTCACTCACTACTTGATGCACCTCATCACCCTCATCCCCGGCGACGGCATTGGCCCCGAAATCACGAAAGCGGTAACTGATATTTTCACGGCGGCGCAGGTGCCCGTACAGTGGGAAGAGCAGAACGCTGGCCAAACTACCTTCGACCAGTCGGGCGAGCTGATTCCACAGGCGCTGCTTTCGTCGTTGGAGAAAAACCGGGTGGCATTGAAAGGCCCCATCACGACGCCGGTAGGCAAGGGCTTCCGCAGCATCAACGTGACGCTGCGCCAGAAATACGACCTCTATCAGAACGTGCGGCCTTCCAAAACCACCGAAGGCATCAAAACGCGTTACGAAGGCATTGACTTAGTGCTGTTCCGCGAAAACACCGAGGGCTTGTACTCGGGCCTAGAAGTGTACGACGAGCGCCTCGGCATTGCCGACTCTTTCAACCGCATTACCAAAGAAGGCTCGCGCAAAATCTGCCGCGCCGCGTTTGCGTATGCCGACCGGCATGGCCGCAAAAAAGTGACCTTAGCTCACAAGGCCAACATCCTGAAGATGGCGGGCACCTTGATGCTTAACGCTTGCAAAGAAGCTTCCAACGAGTTTCCGCACATCGTGTTCGAAGACAAGATCATCGACAACATGTGCATGCAGCTGGTCAACAAGCCTGAGCAGTTTGACGTGGTAGTTACCACCAACTTGTTCGGTGATATTCTATCCGACTTGTGTGCTGGTTTGGTTGGTGGCTTAGGCGTAGTGGCCGGCGCCAACATCGGCGACGATATGGCCATTTTCGAGGCGGTACACGGTTCGGCTCCCGACATTGCAGGCCAGGGCAAAGCCAACCCAACAGCGCTGCTTCGTTCGGCCCTGATGATGCTGCACCACTTGGGTGAGCATCAGTACGCAGATACCATTGAGCAGGCGCTGGAAGCCACACTGAAAGACAAAGAAAAGTGCACCGGCGACTTAGGTGGCAAGGCATCAACCAGCGAGTTTGCACAAGCCATCATCGATAACCTAGGAAAGTAAGCAAGCCTGCAGAACTAGGTACAACAGCGAAGGATTCTTCTACCGTGGAACGGCGAGGCTGCTACAACTCGTTCTACTATAGAAGAATCCTTCTTTGTATATAATCGCGCTAGTCAGACGCGAATAACCTGTAATTTTACCGTAAACTTTTACGCCGTGCCGCCAGGCTGGTGGCTCTTGAAATTGATATGAAACGCACCTTTTTTTCCTCTTTGCTGCTCTCTAGTATCCTGCTGGTAAGCGCCTGTAACACAGATAAAACCACGGAAGTAGGTGCCGAAGGCATGAACGCCGCGGCCACTGACGCCAGCGAAGCCGTCGCCAACCCAACCGTCGATAACCCCAATGTGGTATCGGATACGGAAGTGCCCAACCCAAATGCACCGGTGATGACTTTTGCCCAAGCTGAGCACGACTTCGGCGACATCAAACCCGGCGACGTAGTGAAGCACACCTTCGAGTTCACCAACACCGGCAAGTCGCCGCTGCTCATCGAAAACGCTACCGCCTCTTGCGGTTGCACTACGCCCAACTGGACTAAGGAGCCCATTGCTCCCGGTTCAAAAGGCACCATCGAAGTGCAGTTTGATAGCCACGGCAAATCGGGTATTCAAAACAAAGAGGTAGCAGTACGGGCCAACACGGCACCAAGCATCACGAAGGTTAGCATCAAGGCCAACATTCTATCCGACGGTTCTCAAGGTCCGTTGGCTCAGTAAGCGAATTGTTAAAGTGGCGAAATAAGTGAGTTTGGTGTTCTGGTAGTGCCGTTGGTGCAGCCAGAGCATCAAACTCCTCGTTTCATTACCTCGTTGTTACTTCCTACCTCCACCATCTCACCCCTACACCTTATGCTACTCACTCTTTTGTTACAAGCCCGGCCTGCCGGGGAGAGTTGGGCTTCCTTTCTGCCGCTGATTGGTATTGCAGTGGTCATGTACTTCTTCATGATCCGGCCGCAACAGCGCAAAGCCGCTGAGGCAAAGAAATTTCGGGAGTCTATTGCCAAGGGTTCTACTGTGGTAACTATCGGGGGCCTGCACGGCAAAGTGTTGGACCTAAACGAAGATTCTGTAACTATAGAAGTGGACCGTGGTACCCGACTCAAGTTCGACCGTTCGGCCATTGCGCGGGAAGTGAAGCCCGCGAAAGAAGTAGTGAAGGAGTAGAGAAGCAAGTAAAGACCAAGGCGAAGGTCGAGCACTGAGTTAAGACCACATAGTCTGGCTTTGCTTTGTTTTTAGGTTATTGCTGAAAGTCTTTCCTCGATCTTTCTTTTCAGAAAGTTCTACCATGCCGTTCATTCGCTCCATCAGTTTACTGCGCTGGTTTGTTAGCCCGCTCCACAAAGAGCGACGCAGTTATTGGCGGGTGGTAGCGGCCTGTTTCATGGCGGCTAGTACCTTCTGGATGCTCAATGCCCTAGGCAAGACGTATACCACGCGCATTGTGTATCCGCTGGCTTGGCGCTACGACGGTACGCGCTACATCCCGGTGCAGCCGCTGCCCACGGAAGTGGCCGTAAACGTGACCGGTAGGGGATGGAAGCTACTTCGCAAGGAGTTGATGCTGGACGTGAAGCCCGCCGAAATTTCGTTGTTACGAGGGTTACCAGCTACGCGCTACGTAACCGGTGCCGCTGTGCGTCCCGCCTTGCAAGCCGCCATGGAAGGCTTGCAATTCAACTACCTAGTCAGCGATACCATGTGGGTCAGCTTTGATAGGTTGGTGAGCCGAGAAATACCGCTTACGCTCAGTCCGGCTGCCGATGGTTCGGCGCTGCCCTATGCGGCGCGTTTCGAGCCGAAAGCGGTTGTATTTAAGGGGCCAGCCAGTCAAGTAGAAGCACTAGCTAATCCCTATCCGGTTCATTTGCCGCAGGCTCCCGCTAGCAGCACCAATGGCACGCTGCGCGTGCCTATTGGGGGGCCTGAACTAGTTAAGACCAGTGTGCCCGAGGTACGCGTGCGTTTGCAAGCCCGTCCACTAGTAAACGTGCCGGTGCAGGTAGTGCCCGAACTGACTGGCTTTCCGCCTGGCCGGGAATATGAGCTGCATCCGGCTACCGTGCGAGTGCAGCTCCAATGCTTTGTGGAAGATACCGCCCGCCTCGACCGGAGTCAGGTGCGGGTGCAACTGCATTTCAGTTCCTTCACGGGGCCTGATTCCAGCTTGCAGCCCTTGCTTATTGGTATCCCCGTTGTTACCCGAGGTAGCCGCGTTATTACTCGTGCCGTTCGGGTTAGCTTTAAATAATGTTCTGGTTGTAGCACCCTGATAAACTACGGGAGTGGCAATCAGTACTCATCATTGCTTGAAAGAAGATATGCGGCGCATTGGTATAACGGGTGGAATTGGTTCTGGAAAAAGCATTGTTTGCCGCTTGTTTCAGGTATTGGGAGCACCCGTTTACGATTCGGACGCGCGGGCGAAGTGGCTGATGGGTCATGATGCCCTATTGCGCGACGAGCTAACGGCCGCTTTTGGACCAGCTACCTTTGATGCTACCGGCCAACTCGACCGGGTGTACTTGGCACGGGTAGCTTTCGCTGACTCCGCACAACTAGCACGCCTCAACGCACTGGTTCATCCCGCCGTCGGCCGCGATTTCGAGGCATGGGCGAATGCTCGTCGAGCAGAAGGCCATGGGTATCTGCTTAAAGAAGCTGCATTGCTATACGAGTCGGGCGCTTACCAACAACTCGACCAGATTATCACCGTTTTTGCACCGCAACCTGTGCGTCAAGCCCGGGTGTTGCGCCGCGACCCGCACCGTACCCTCGACGACGTGCTAGCCATCATTGGCAAGCAAATGAGCGAAGAAGAGAAAGTGCAACGCGCACAACACGTCGTATACAACGACGACGAGCAACTCCTTATTCCGCAGGTGCTTGCCTTGCACCATGCATTTAGCAACTAAGTCTGCCTAAATGCGGCAATTACTTTCTCGCCTACAGCTACGTAGTGAAGCGCTATCGGATGATAGGGCTGCGCTCGAAGGGACGTTCTCGGTCGAATAAAAAGCGGTAGGTGACGTGCGTTTTATAGATGCGGGCTCCGATGGAACGGGTTATAGCTAGCATTCGGGGGTTGAAGTCACCAATCCAGTTCATTTCAATTTCGGTGTAGCCGGCCCGCATGAACTCCGCTCGCGCGTGCACCATCAGGGCGCTTTCTACACCCTTGCCTTGCCACTCCGGCACCACGCCAAAGATGACGCCAAATAACTTCTTATCGGTTCGTTGATCATAGCGACGCTTCTCCCACAAAAAGCGCAGCTTGCCCCACAGGTTGAAGTTGCGCCCAACATGCTTGAACACCTGATTTAGCTCGGGCAAGCTTACGAAGAAGGCAACAGGCTCCTCGTCGTGATAAGCAAACCAGAGCAAACGCTCATCTAGCACAGGCTTCATCTGCTTCACCAAGTCACGAGCTTTCTCCAACGACATAGCGGCTACGCCACTATGGTTGGCCCACGCCAGGTTATACACATGGTGAAAATCACGAGCTAGTTTCTCGGGGTCTCGCTTACTAGCGTGCCGAAATTGGAAGGTAGGATACTGCTGCGCGTAGCGCACAGCGGCATTGCTGAAGCTTTGATGCAACTGCATGGCCACCTCGCGGTAGCAGGTATATTGCTTGAAGTAGAGCTGAAAGCCGTACGCCTCAAACAGGTGCTGATAGTACGGCGGGTGATAGAACATGCCATAGTTCGGCTCCGTGAAGCCTGATACCAGCAGTCCCCAAAACCGGTCCCGCTCTCCGAAGTTGATGGGGCCGTCCATGGCATCCATGCCTCGGCTAAGCAGCCAGGTACGGCAGGCATCAAACAAAATATTTGCCGCGGCTTGGTCGTCAATGCACTCGAAAAAACCCATGCCGCCAGCGGGTAAGGTCGCATCGGTGTGGGCTGTGGCGGGGTTTACAAAGGCAGCAACCCGCCCAATGGTTTCGCCGGAACTATCAGTTAATATCCAGCGGATAACCGAGCCCTGCGCTAAGTTGGGGTTGCGCTTGGCGTCGAAAACGGCTTCAATATCGTTGTCGAGAGGTGAAATCCAGTTAGGATGCGCTTGGTAGATGCGGGTGGGTAGCGCCAGGAACTGGCGGACCTGCGCCGGGGTCGTGACTTCGAGCAGAGGCATGAAAAGCAGCAGAAGGAAAACGAGCTAGTAAACAGCAAAAGCGCCCCAAAGATTAGGGATAAGCAGCGTATCTGTCCGCGAATACCTTACAAAATAATAAGAAAGACGCTGTTGACTGCCACTAAATTAGCTAATGACTATCACGAGCTACTGTCGGAAGGCGTTGAGAACTAACGCTATTGGCGGGCGGATTCATTTTCCAGTTAGGCGTTTGCGGCAGTCGTTTGAACACCGATAATACCTTGATGCCGCCGGCCCGGATAACGTAAACCTTGGCCCCGAGCGAATCGAGGTAGGATTGTGGGTGCCAACGGTAGCCGGCTAAGTAATAACAGGCCGTGTTGCCAGGCGTATAGCGCAGGCGGCGCCGCTGTTCTGGCTTTAAAATCAAGGAGTTGTTGTAGAGTGGATAATGCCAGAATGTATTGACCGTCAGGGTAGAGGCCGTATCGTGAGTAGCTATCCACTCCATTCCCTGGCGGTACGCTAAGCACCAGTAGTCACGCTCGAATAGTCTTTCGGCGGTGGAGCCCGGCAAAAAGCTGAAGTACACGTTGGCGTGTGGGTGCATCTGCACCATGCGCACCGTAGTATGCACCGCTTCGAGGGCCGCCAGGCCCAAGGCTGTACGAGCAGCCAACTGAATACCACTGCGCTGCCTAGACAGCCTAGCTACCATTCGGAAGCCGTGCACAGCCCACAGTAGCAGTGCCGGGTAAATGTAGTAAAGATGTCGCCAGCCTTCGTACACTACAGTGTGCGTGCTGACGACGACAGCTATTGGTGCCAGCAACCACAGAGCTAATAGCAAGTTAATGCGGCCTTCGGAAGTGCTCAGGTAAAAGCCGAGTCCTTCGTGCCAGAGGTGTCTTAACCAACTCAGCAGCCCAACACCCGCCGCTAGTGAGTACGGCAATGGAATCGTGATGAGCATCCACACGGGGATGTAGCGCCAGGGCAAATCTTTGGCAAGTACCTGTTCGCCTAAGTAAAAATTGGTGAAGCCCCACGGGTAACGCACGGCGTGAGAAGCCACCGAGAGCAATTCGGATATGCTCCGTGCCCATAAGTAGGGCCAACCGATTATAACACCGATAGCTACAGTACTCATGTAAGCACCGGCGAGCTTCCAGGTATGGCGCGTAGTTGCTATGCGAGAAGAGTTAAAACAGTTATCTAGGAACAGCCCTAGGGCAGTGAACAACAGCAACTGTACTCCATGGACTCGCACATCCACAACTAGCGCAGTAGCCAGCCCATGTAATATGGCCCGGGCCATCGAGGGCTGTGTAAGTAGGCGCAGCAGCGTGAGCATCGCCAGCGCGAAAAACGACATGTACACGATGTCCTTGCCGTTGTAGAAAGCTTCGGCAAAAAACCGGGGTGAAAGCACCAGTAGCACAGCGCTAACTAAACCCCAACGCCAATTCTGAAAGTGACGCTTGCCTATCTGATACAAAGCCCACACCCCTACTACAAAAATGCAGAATACTAGCGAGTGACGGACCAAGTAGTAGGAGCGGGAATCGTGGTCGGTGACAAGGTAGCTCAATGCAATAGCTGAAATCTCGAAGACCGGCCCATGGTGCGCATCCGGAAAATTTCGGATGTCGGGCGTGGTGGCAAAGGTGGGATTTTGCTGTACCTGCTCGGCGGCAGTACTAAGCTTGCTATATACTTGAGGTTGACAAGCCCATTAAGGTGATTATTGGGCTCATCCCAGGATACGCCATAGTCCCGAACCAGCATAAACCCTAAGGCAATCAGTAACCCGAAAAATGCACATACAATGAGCCGAGGTGCCTTATTGGAAATAGGCATCAAGGTCGAGGCACGCAAAGTAGAAGCGCAAAATATCTAGAGAAGCTGACTTGGTAAGGAAATAGGATGATCGGCAATAAAGGTCGAAGATATTTAGTCTGCATACTTTATGAACGGGGAAACTGATTGTATTTTATACTATATGTCTGGATGGCGTAAACTTCCATTCTTATCGAATTTATGGAGCTATAAGTACTAGCAGTAGACGATAATGAAAAAGAGTCTAGATTGTGAGAAAGTAGTCCCAAACAAAAAGTAATTTAAAGCCTCCATGCTATCAGTGCGACCTTTTCCTGGAACGAACATAGCAGTCGAACAGATAGCATGTTGCTGGAGACGAATACCGCTTAACAAACAGTGTAAAAGGGAGGTAGTGCGCTAGCTTTACAAGCGTCTACTTAATCAGATTCGTGTTGGGAAGTGACTGTCTAACTGCTCGGAAATGATGAAGCCTATCATTTTATTTCGAAGACGCACTGTCAGGGTGCCGGAACACAGATAAAATGCGGATGCCTTCCGCTCGTATTGTGTAGACTTCGGGGCCTAAGCTGTCAGGGTAAGGCTGCGGGTGCCAGCGGTAGTTGGCTAGAAAGTAACGCGCCGGTGGCAAAGGCGACCCTTTGGGTACTAGACGCAATCGGTCCTGGTCAGCGGAGGATAGTGATAAAGTATTAGCATAAAGCATATCCTGCACGTCGCTACTGACGGTAACTAGTGTCGCTGGATCGTGGACCAGAATCCACTCCACTCCTTGCCGGAACGCTAGGCCCCAGTAGTCACGCTCGAATTGCTGCTCCACTACTCGTGCTGGTAAATGATTGAAGTACAGGTGCTCATAGGGATGCAACTGTACCATGCGGGCGATGGTGCGGAGAGTTTCAAGGCTGGCTAGAACTAACATGACGGCGGCCAGCCAGCGGATGCGTGGCCGCTTCATGGCTTTCCCAAGTAGTAGTAGCCCTCGTACGGCCAGTAGTAGCAGTGCCGGGTAGATAAAGTATAGGTGCCGCCATCCATCATAGAGCGTCGACTTCAAGACAATCACTGACAGAACTGGACATAGCAACCACCCTATTACCACCAGATCAAAACGCCCTGCTAGCGTACGCAGGTAATTGCCTTGTGTTCTCACTACTAACCACAAGCTACTTGCCAGGCCTATAATGGCAGCCACCACGTAGGGCAGAGGCGTGGTAACGAGCAGCCACACCGGAATATAGTGCCACGGCAATTGCGTAGCCAGATGAAATTTCCCTAAGTAAAGCGTAGTAAAAGGCCAGCTATAATGGCTTAGGCTGCGGTAGGCAGATACAAAGCGACTGAGTGGTGCCTCCCATAAATAAGGCCAGCACCCAACCACTCCTAGCGCCGTAACGAGCAAGTACAGTCCTAGAATGAACGGGTAGCGTCGTCGGGCCACTGAATCGGTAGGGCTTGGGTACAAGGCCAGTAAAACAAAGCTACCAACAGTGAAAAAAATCAGGATGAGGGCTGGCAGCCGCATCGCAATAGCAATTGCTGTAGCTAAGCCATGCAGTACAGCCCGTTTAAGGGTGGGCTGTTGTACTAGGCACGCTAGCGTAAACATAGCCAAGGTAAAGCATACCAGAAATACTATATCCTTGCCATTGAAAAATGCTTCACCAAACATGCGGGGTGAGAGCACCAGCAAAGTTGCAGTCAGCACCCCTACCATCTGACTGTTGAATCGCAGCCAACTAAGCCTGTATAATGCCCAAGCGCCTAGCACAAAGACCAAAAAAATAAGTAGGTGCCGCAGCAAGTAATAGCGGGCTGGGTGCCCATGCGTGAAGAGCCGGCCTAAGCCGGCCATCGGCAATTCAAACACCACGCCATGGTCATTATTATTATGGCTGGCTAAAGACCTAATTTGAGCTACCGTGGAATCATGTTGGCCAAAGGTTGGAAACAAGACCTCAGCAACATACTTCCCGCTCACTGCGCCATTGTAGTGGTCGGTCGGTTCATCAATTGACACGCCGTAGTCGTCAACCAAAAAGAACCCCAACACTATTAGCGCTCCAAAAAACATCCTTGCGAGCCAGGATTGCTATGTAGAGCCAATAGCCATAGTTAGAAGCGTGAGGTTTCAACGCGCAAGATATGGCTACAGCCTTGAAGCAAGTATTTCCTGGATCAGCGCAAGAGTGGCTAGCTATAATAACCCATTTTCGTCTGCATTTGCTGAGACAAGGAGCAACAAAAGCTCGTGCCTAACGGGTCAAGATCAAGCCATAAAACAAAAAAGGACAGCCGCTTGCGGCTGTCCTTTGTAAGTGTGGGAGATACTGGGTTCGAACCAGTGACCCTCTGCTTGTAAGGCAGATGCTCTGAACCAGCTGAGCTAATCTCCCGAGGGTAAGCGTACTATGAAAGTGGGAGATACTGGGTTCGAACCAGTGACCCTCTGCTTGTAAGGCAGATGCTCTGAACCAGCTGAGCTAATCTCCCGAGGGGTGTTCCCCGTTTGGGATTGCAAATATGCAGGACCATTTTCGATTACGCAACTCTTTGTGCGAACTTTGAGTCCAGAAATTCCTTTGCACAGGAGAGAAAGACATCCAACTCTTTTAGAGTCAAGAAATAGTAAAGGATTGAAAAAGCTGCGGCGATACACTTTTTATTTTCTGCTAAGCTTAGCGTTGCTGCTTGGCGGGGCAATAGCGGGCGTGTGGCTAGGGCAAGACCGCATCATTGCGCTGTTTGTGCAGGAGGTTAATCATTACCTGCGCACGCCGGTGCAAGTAGGTAAGATGGAGGTGTCACTGCTCGATCAGTTTCCCCGAGTCTCCATCACGCTGCATGAAGTGCGCGTAAGTGGCTCGCTTGCCCAAGACACGGTGCCGCTAGCTCGCGCCCGGCGCCTATACTGCGCCTTCGACGCTTGGGACCTGTGGCGAGGGCACTACCGGATTCGGGCCGTCACGCTCACCGATGGGCGCGTTTATGTGGGACACGATGCACAAGGACGCCCGAACTACGACGTAATTCGTTACGACACCACTTCGGCGCCGTCTGATAAGCCGCTGGCTTTCGGTTTGGAAAACGTGCACTTGGAGCGTATTCACACCACCTACGACGACCAACTGCGGCAGCAGCGCTACACTGTGCGCGTCGAGGATATGCAGGCCGAATTGGATGTGAACGACATGCTGGTGGACGTGACAGCGCAAGGTAACACGTATGTCGAGGCCCTGCAGCTAGGTTCGGATGCGTATTTCCGCGATAAAGCGTTGCGCGTCACCACTCGTTTGCGGGTCGACCGGGCGGCACGGCTCGTTACCATCCAGCCTTCAGAGTTGCAGGTAGGCCGTGCCGCCTACGGAGTGGCGGGCCGCGTGAGCTACCAGCAAGCCACTGATTTGGACGTGCAACTAGACGGGCGCAACACAGATGTACAGTCGGTGCTGGCGCTGCTGCCGCCTCGGATATCGAACCGCCTGAGTGCCTACCGCAGCCGAGGCGACGTGTACTTTGGGGGCACAGTACGCGGCACGCTCGCTGGCAAAGACAACCCACGGCTCGACTTTAAGTTTGGCTGCCGTGATGCATCGTTCTACCACCCCGAGTACAAGCAGGCCGTGGAGCATGTGTTCCTGACGGGCACTTTCAGCAATGGTACATCACGGTCGGCGCGTACTTCGGAACTCGACCTGCGTGATGTGCGCGGTACTTTGCAGGGGAGGCCGTTCAATGGCAGCTTGCGCTACAGTGATTTTCAGGACCCGCGGGTGGTGTTAAATTTGAATGCCGATTTAGATGTAGCGCGGGTTCTGCAGTTTTATCCGGTAGCGGCTGTGCGCGGGGGGAGTGGTACAGCGCAGCTGAAGGTGTCGTTTGCCGGCAATATGCGCGAGTTCAAAGCCAACCCGGGTACGGCAACGGTCCAGTCGACAGGGGAGCTTACACTGCGCGGCGTGCAGCTACGCTTGCGTGAGTTTACGCAGCCGTTTACGGGCCTAAACGGTGTCTTCCTGCTGCGCCGCAATGATGTGGCGGTCAATAACTTCACTGGGCGCGTGGGCGCGTCTGATTTTCAGATGAATGGGGTTTTTAAAAATGGCTTTGGGTGGCTGCTCTTGCCGCGGCAACAATTGCTAGTAGAAGCTGCTGTGAGGTCTAGGCAACTGAATTTCGACCAGTTGCTGAGCCTACGTTCTTCGGGCGGTACGGCCACTTCGGCAGCTTCTGCCAAGAATGGCTACGGGTTCCGATTTCCTCCGAACCTAGCACTCGATGTCAATATGCAAGCGCAACGGACCCGATTCCGGCGGTTTCGGGGCGAGATTTGCGCGGTACTATCCGGCTTCAGAATCAGGTGTTGAGTGCGCCTGCGTTGTCGGTGGCAGCGGCTGGCGGCCGGGCCAGTTTTCGAGGGACGCTCGATGCTCGCAACCCTAGCTTATTGCGCCTAAGTTCCAGTACCAGTTGTCAGCAGCTACCCCTCGATAGCCTGTTCTACGTGTTCGAAGATTTTGGGCAGCAGTTCATTACGGCGCGTCACCTGCGGGGCACACTCAGCGCCTCCGCCGAATCGGACATGTACTTTAGCAGCAACCTAGACCCACTCACCGACAAACTGCAAGCCGAAGTGAAGGTGACCGTGCGTAATGGGGAACTGAACAACTTTATGCCACTGCAAAAGCTGTCGATGATTGCTGGGCGCGAAAGGCTGCGGCACTTACGCTTCGCCCAGCTAACCACTCCCGTCTACATCCAAAGCCGAACGGTGTATTTGCCGGAAATGGAAATTCGCTCCAATGTGAAAGCTGCTTCGCTGGTGCGGGTTACGGGCACTCACACCTTCGATCAGCAAATGGACTACCACCTGAGCATTCCCATCTTGCCGGGCTTGCTGTCCAAGGTGGTGCCAAATGGAAACACAGCGGGCCCTAGCTTACTATTAGCCATTCAAGGCGACGAAAACAACTTCCGGGTGACCTACGATCGGGCGCGCGCCCAAGCAGCGCGTACTCCAACTAGTGGCTCTGCACCCGCGCGCAAACCGGGTTTGCTCGATGGGTTGTTGAAACCTACCGCTACCAAGCCGGCTACATCTACTGATCCCGCCCAACCCGCGGAGCCACGGAAGCCGTTTGAGTTGAAAAAGCCTGAAAAGAAGAAGCCAGCCCAACCGCAAACCGGTGAGTACTTCGAGTTCTAGACTCGGCCAGTAAGAGCAGTAGTAATACCTTCTGTAAAGCAAGAGGGAGTTACATGGTGGTTTAAATAGAGCGTTCCAGAAAAGCAGGAGGAGTAATTAGGTGAGTTGGTTAAAGAAGCGGGGCGGGCCAGCTGTGAGTATAAGCTCTAGGGTAATCAAGAAAGAGAGTTGCCAATGGTAGGAGTTCAGGGCGTTAGTGCTTGAATGCGTAGGTCCAAAATCAACCTAATCAGAGCAGGTGCGTTAAGGACATCAAATTATATGTCCACCCTTTCCTTCTTAAATACCATGGATGACAACCAACTCCTGCAGAACTATTCCGACCAAGAGAAAGCGGCGTATCTGAGTGTGATTGCCAGCTTAGCTTCCGCCGACCGTGAAGCCTCGGCCGCCGAAATAGAGTTTTTGCAGCAGCTAGCACACCAGGCAGGCCTTTCGGGCGGCGCGACGCAGCAAGTACTGGCGGCAGCCAAAGACTCTACAAATCAAAGCGTACAAGCCAATCTAGATGCGTTGAAAGGAAGCGAGCTACGCTTTTCCTTAGTAACTGACCTCATTAGCTTCGCCCGCGCTGATGGATCGTACGCCAACGACGAGGAAGCTATGGTAAACAAAATTGCTAGCTACCTCGGTATCAATCAGCAGCAAACCCAAGCTTTAGAGCAGGTAGTTGACCAAGCAGCGAGCGTTCCGCACGATGCCAACGATCCTGCCAAGCAAGGTTTTCTAAGCGGCGTTACCGATAAACTCTCCAGCGTAGGTATTCCGAAAGGCGCCTTGATGGCCGGCCTGTTAGGCGTGGCCGCACCCATGATACTATCACGAGTGATGGGTGGCCGCGGTGGCTCGATGGGCGGTGGTATGCTCGGGGGCAGCGGCTCGATGGGTGGTTTACTAAGCGGTGCTATGGGCAGCGCCATGGGCGGCAGCTCGATGGGCGGTATGCTCGGTGGTTTGTTGGGTGGTGGCCTGCTGAGTAGTGTACTCGGCGGTGGCGGTGCTCAAAGCTCGTATGGCAATATACCGCAGCAAGGCTCGCATGTCGGCAGCGGCGGTCTTGGTTCTCTTATGTCTATCCTTGGTGGCCTGGGTGGTCAGCCTGGCTCGGCCCCACGCAGCGCAGGCGGTGGCGGCTTGGGTAGCTTGCTCGGTGGCGGTGGCGGCGGAATGGGGAGCCTTCTTGGCGGCCTACTCGGTGGCCGTTAGAGTGAATTAAAGATTAGCATATAGCATCTAAGCCGGCTATTCCATCAGGAATAGCCGGCTTTTCTGTGTAAGCATTCTACATACAGTATGATGGACAATGCATGGGAACGTTAGTATAGCCCACGCAATAACAATTTTTTGAATAACCAAAATGCTATTATTTCTGAGCTTAAATCTATGCTTGTAAACCGCTTTGGTATGATTTCAACTTTTATTATTAAAATATGTATTTGGACTTGTTGTTAATATTCATTTAACGTTGTACTATTGAGGTAAAATATGTGGCATTCATAGGCTCAATGTTCTTTCGTCTACGAAATGAACATGTCCCCATCATAGAATCTCAAATACTGTCCTTGTAGCGCCGCATAACTAATTATGAGGAGGGTCACGCCATGTTTATTCCCAAGTTCGAATATAGGTTCGATCTGAAAGTTATAGAGTGGTTTTCAGTTATTTGTGATTAATCCCTTTCAATGACTACCGCGTAATTACAGCACACTATACAAGTTTGGTTTAGACCAACTGAACTCTCCTTACTATAGATCTACAGATTAAATACAACAGTATTGCTTAGCCACTAGATCTAGCTCTAGGATACGAATTCTTGCTATAGTCAGCTTTTCCATTTCCCAATTAAACCACCATTGCAATTTCCCAACAACATATGAGAGTACCTCTACCCCCTCTAAAAGGCGGGATACACCGCAAGGCCTACGGGCTCTTGCTGTTTCTGCTATTCCTAGCTGTCCAAGTCATGGGGCAGACCATCAGCACACCTAGCATTTCCGCTACTGACCTTTGTCAAGGAACTGCCAGCAGTGTTGTTATTACATTCACAGCTAACGGTCAATTCGTAAACACGGGTCAACCAAATGCGAGAAACTCCTTTACCATTCAGTTGTCTAATAAGGATGGGTCATTTGCTAGTTTCACTGTTATAAGTGCATTTCAAGGAGGAGCTGGGACAACGCCTATCTCTGTTATTATTCCTGCCAGCACTGCAACCGGAGACAACTATCGTGTTAGAGTAGTATCCTCTAATCCGGTTGCAACAAGTCCGATTTCAGGTCCGATCAGCATCAAAGCACTGTCAACTGCCAGTATTAGCGCCAGTTCACCTATTTGCAGCGGTTCTACCTCAACTGTAATTTTCAATGGAACGCCTAATGCTATAGTTACTTACAGAATAGGAAGCGGTTCCAATTCAACTATCAGCCTGAATAACCAAGGCAGGGCTTCATTAACTACCGCGGCTCTGACAACTACCACAACTTACTCCTTGGTAAGTGCTGCGTATGGGTCTGGTGCTTCATGCGACAACACTCTAAGTGGCAGCGCTACCATAACGGTTAATCCGTTGCCTACTTTAAGCAGCAGTGCCCTAGGTTCAATTTGCAGCGGCACGCCGTTCATCTATACTGCTACCAGCGCCACTGGGGGTACTAACTTTAGTTGGAGTCGTGCGGCCGTACCAGGTATCAGTAATGCAGCAAGCTCTGGAAATTCAGCTGTTATAAACGAGAACCTTGTTAACACAACAGCAACTCCTATTGCGGTTACCTATGTGTATACCTTAACTGCTAATGGGTGCCCAAACACTCAGAATGTAATTGTTACTGTTAATCCGAAGCCGGTAGCCACAATTGCTGCCAACGGCCCAACAACCTTCTGCAGCGGCGGCTCTGTGACATTGACTGCTTCGGGTGGTACAAGCTACCTGTGGAGTAACGGTGAAACCACTTCTTCCATAACTGTAAGTGCTTCGGGTAACTATAGTGTAACGGCTACCAATGCAGCACGATGTTCGGCAGCCTCAGCCGTTACTACCGTAACTGTAAACCCGTTGCCAAGCGCTGCTTTCGCGTATGCTACTGGCTCGTTCTGCAAGTCGGGTATTAATCCTACTCCAAGCATCTCGGGCGAAGCAGGTGGCACCTTCTCGTCGGGTACGGGTCTAAGCTTAGACGAAAAGACGGGTGCAATCAATCTGAGCGCCAGCACGGCTGGTACGTATGTGGTGACTTACACTGTATCAGGTACTTGCTCGAGCAGCGCCACTGCTTCCATCACGATTACTGATGCGCCAGTTGCCACATTCACTTACGGAGCCGCCTCGTACTGCACCTCTGTTCCTTCTGCGCAAGTGGCTTTAGCTGCTGGCGCGACAGTTGGCACCTTCTCCGCTTCTCCCACAGGCTTGGCGATAAATGCAGCTACCGGCGAAATCAATCCTAGCACTAGCTTGGCAGGTACCTACGTGGTAACGAATACCATTGCAGCAAGCAATGGCTGCGCCGTCACTTCGGCCACTACGTCTGTAAGCATCAAGGCTGTGCCAGTGATAGTAACTCAACCATTGGCTACCACAGTTAAGTTTGGAGAACAAGCCAGCTTTACTGTTCAGGCAACGGGAACGGGCGTTGAATACCAATGGTACAAAGGCGCCTTAGGTTCAGGTAGCCTCATCTCTGGCGCTACAAACTCTACCTATACAATTTCGTCTGCTGCTATAACCGACGCAGACGAATACTATGTACTGGTTACTGGCGCTTGTTCTTCAGTAACAAGTGCAGCCGTTAGGCTAACTGTAGACAAAGCCACCGCCACGTTGATGCTTACAGCGGCCGACTTGACCCAAACCTATGATGGGACAGGCAAAACGGTAATTGCCACGGTAAGCCCGGCTAATTTGGCTGGCGTATCGGTGACGTATGCGCGCCTCACCAATGGGGTGGCAGGCCCGGCTAGTAGCACGCTGCCCGTTGATGCTGGTTCCTACCAAGTAGTGGCTCGCTTGAGCAACGACAACTATGCTGCTGAGGACGTAACTAACACGCTGGTTATCAAAAAAGCCGATCAGAATATCACGGTGACTACTGCTGCGCCGTCAAGTGCTGTGTTTGGCAGCAGCTTCACCGTGGCGGCTACTTCTAGCTCCGGCTTAGTTGTGACATACGCCAGCGCTGGCTCGTTGACCAACAACGGCGCTACCTACACCATGACCCGTGGTACTGGTACCGGCACGGTTAAGTACAGCCAGGCTGGTAACGAGAATTACAATGAGGCGCCTGAGGTAATAGCAACGGTAAATGCCGTTAAAGCAGATCAAAGCATCACGATAACGACGGCTTCACCGAGCAGTGCTGTCTACAACACCAGCTTCACGGTGGCAGCTACGGCTAGCTCGGGCTTGCCCGTGAGCTACGGCCGCACAGGGGCGTTGACCAACAGCGGCGCCTCCTACACCCTGACCAGCGGCACCACCGGCGGCACGGTGACTTACAACCAGGCCGGCAACGAGAACTACAATGCCGCTCCTGAACTCACGGCTCCTGTCACCGCACTCAAGGCTAACGCTACGCTAGAATTGACAGCATCTGATTTAAGCCAGCTGTACACCGGAACAGGCAAGACAGTCGGCATTACGACGGATCCAGCTAATTTGGCTGGCGTATCGGTGACGTATGCGCGCCTCACCAATGGGGTGGCAGGCCCGGCTAGTAGCACGCTGCCCGTTGATGCTGGTTCCTACCAAGTAGTAGGCAGCTTGAGCAACGACAACTATGCTGCTGAAGACGTAACCAACACGCTGGTTATTGATAAGGCAGTGGCAACATTGGCTTTGGGAACTACCACGTTCACTTACACGGGTTCCCCTAAAGCAGTAACTGTTACTACAACTCCAAGCGGTTTGTCTGGCGTAGCCGTAACGTACAATGGGTCATCGACGACTCCTGCGGCGGCTGGCACCTATGATGTGGTGGCAAGCTTGAGCAACCCCAACTACACCGCTAGCGACGCTCTAGGAAAGTTGACCATCGAAAAAGCACTGGCAACGGTAACGCTAGGCAGTCTGAGCCAGACCTACACCGGCAACGCCTTAGCCGCTACGGCTAGCACGAGTGCCACCGGCTCCAGTACCTTCACTTACACCTACTCCCAAGGAGGAACGCCTGTAATAGCTCCTACTAACGCAGGATCTTACGCCGTGGAGGTTACGTTGCACAACGATAACTTTACCGGCTCAGCTACCGGGACGCTCGTTATCGGTAAAGCAGCGGCTTCTGTCACGCTTGCTAGCTTGAGCCAAACGTATGACGCTACGGCCAAGGCCGCTACAGCCTCCACCACGGCTACAGGAGCCAGCAGCTTCGTATTCACGTACTTGCAGGGAGGCACAGTGGTAGCAGCTCCTACCAACGCTGGCAGCTACAATGTACTAGCCACCTTGAACAACGCTAATTACTCGGGTTCAGCAACCGGCGTCCTAGTAATCAACAAAGCAGACGCTAGTAACTCTATTACGCTAAGCAACTTAGTGCAGACCTATAATGGCAGTGCCAAGTCGGCATCAGCCACGACTACGGTAACGGGTCTGAGCACCTTCACTTTCGCTTATTCGCAGGCAGCTACACCCGTAGCCGCTCCGACCAATGCAGGTTCTTACACTGTAGAAGCGACGTTGCACAACGACAACTTCACCGGCTCAGCGACCAGTACGCTCGTTATTGGCAAAGCAACGGCGACAATTGCTTTTGGCAACACTACGCAAACCTACACGGGCTCTCCACTGCCTGTAACAGCTACAACTACCCCAGCTAACTTAAGCGGAGTGGAAGTACAATACAGCAGCGCTAGCTATGCAAGCTCTACCACGGCACCTACCAATGCGGGTACGTATGCAGTAGCCGCCACCTTAACTCATGCTAACTATGAGTTGGCCACTAGCCCAGCTACTACTACGTTGGTAATTAACAAAGCTAACCAGAGCATTACGGTTACGACAGCAGCCCCAAGCAGTGCCGTCTACAACACGAGCTTCACGGTGGCAGCTACGGCTAGCTCGGGCTTGCCCGTGAGCTACGGCCGCACGGGTTCGTTGACCAACAGCGGTGCCACCTACATCCTGACCAGCGGCACCACCGGCGGCACGGTGACTTACAACCAAGCAGGCAACGAGAACTATAATGCTGCACCCCAACTAACAGCATCGGTGACGGCAACCAAGGCTAACCAGACTATCACCTGGGCTAATCCAGCAGCTATCGTTTACGGTACTCCTCTCTCAAACACGCAACTCAACGCTACGGTAGCGGGCGCGCCATACGGCACGGCCGCTGGTGCACTGACGTATACCCCTGCTTCAGGTACGGTGCTCAATGCGGGTTCTCAGACCCTGCGGGTGGATGCTGCAGCTACCGACAATTACAATGCGGCTAGCAAGACGGTAACGTTGCAGGTTGACCAACAAACGGTTAATCCAGTTGCTGACACCTACTACACAGGTTCAAGCTTCTACTGGACGACAAGCTCAAGCAGCAACACAGCTACTTTGAATCTTGTGACCACCCTGAAGACCAACCCTAACTACAGCGGTAACATCACTACCGCCAGAGCGTCGTTCTTCATCCGCAACGGTACCACCCTCACGCCTATCAACGGTGCGCAGAACTTGCCAGTAGGGTTAGTCAATCCTGGTGATTTGACCACCGGAACAGCCGCTGCCAACGTGCAATACAGCATCAGCGGCTCCACAACCATCTTGAACATTGCAGTTGTTGTGACAGGCAATTACAAGAGCATTAATAGCTCATCGACTGACAAGGAAGTGACAGTGGCAGTACCAACACCTGGCGGACAAATAGCTGGCGGCGGCAAATTTGATGCTACCAGTTCAGCTGGCTACGTCAAAGGTTCGGCCGGTTTTGCTTTCTACGTCCAGTACAACAAGAGCTTAAAGAATCCGCAGGGCGGCGTAGAAGTAACGGTGAACAGCAAGTTTGACCGCAATGGCATCGAAACGCCGACTATGCACACCTACAAGCTCAAGAGCAACGCTATTTCGGTTCTGGCTACCACGAACCCAACGGCTCAGTTTAGCAGCAAGGCCAACATAGCGGAGATTGTAAATGGCGTAGCGCAGAGTATAGAAGGCAACTGCACCATGCAACTCGACATGTACGACGGCTTGCGCAACGCTTCTGTAACTGCTCCGGCTGCTCAAATAGATAGCCTTGCCATCACCGTGTACCGCAGCAACGGTGGGGTGTGGTATTCAAGCAAATGGAATGGCGTAAAGACTGTTAGAAGAACGGTAGCCTTTATCGATGAAGTTTCGGTTGCTGGTGCTCCTGCCCAAGCACGCGTTACCGCAGTTACCACTAGCAGTCCGGCCGTATTGAGCACCGCCACCAGTACCTCAGCGTTGAAGAGTGTTGACCAGTCGTTGGAAGTATATCCTAACCCGATGTCTGACAAAGCGACTGTACGCTTCACGGCCCCAGCAGGCGGTAAGGCGCAGGTATATCTCTACAACGGCGTGGGAAGCTTGGTGTCTACCCTCTACAACGCCGAAATAGTTGGTGGCCACGAGTACACCCTCCCCCTGAGCAGCGAAAATCTGCCCGAAGGAGTTTATATGTGCCGCTTGATTGTAAACGGCAAAGTGGAAAACAAGCGTGTCGTTGTTGCACACTAGCCAAACTCATCCATCTGTGCGTTGCTCATAGTGGGTAGTGCACAGATAGGCGGTATAAACATGATGCCCAGCTACCAGAGCGTAACCGCTTGGTGGCTGGGCATCAGTCATTGTAGTAGGTCCAGGCTTATGGGTACAACCACCTCACGAACTCCTAGCATCCTAGCATTTGGCACTTCAGTGAGCCATAAATGACGCTCGTGTGCGCAAAGCCGGTGCTGTTAGCTCCTCAAGGAAGGAGTAGCTGGGTTGAGGCTATCCGCTGGGTTGGCGAGCTGCACGATGGTAGTGCCAGTGTTGGCAAATTGGCCACCGTGCTGCTCTACCACTTCAATCAGGCTATAGTTTAACGCCTCTTTCACGTCAAGATATTCGACGTAGCTGTCGGTGTGCACGAAGTACTGCACGGTTACTTCCCGGGCAGTGGGCGTAAGAGCGGCGAACTTTACCTCGGCCGGGTCCTCTACCAACGGGTGCGCTTCAATAACAGCGCGGGCGCTTTCAACAATGGCGCGAAGCTGCTCACTGGTAGTAGTTTGGCTCAGGTTCAGCGTGAAGCTCACGCGCCGAGCGGTCCGCAACGAGAGGTTGTCGAGGGGTTTGTCGATCATGCTCTTGTTGGGCACAGTCACGTAGCTTTTCTCGGCGGTGCGCAGCCGGGTACTGCGGAAGCCTACTTTCTCCACGGTGCCCGTAATGCCGCCAACCGTCACCAGCTCGCCTACTGCAAAAGGCCGGTCAAGGAAGATGGTGAATGAGGCAATCAGGTTCTCTAAACTTTCTTTGGCAGCGAAGGCAACAGCCAAACCCCAATGCCCAAGCCCCCAATCAAGGCCGTTACGTTCACGCCGAACACCCGACTCAACATCACCAAAAACGTGAGGGTGATAACCAATACTTTCAGCAAGTCTTTGGCGAAGGGTATCAACTGGTTGTTGAGGTGCGAGGGGGTGGCTTCGGCTCGGCGCTGAAACACCATCACGGCGAAGTCAATGATGCGCAACATGATCCAGCCGACACCCGAAAAAACGGCAAGCTGAAACAAGCGAAAGAAAAACACCTGCACCACCGGCTCATTATGCGTTATCTCGTCGCTACGCACCGGATAATCGAGTACTTGAAACGCGAAGTAGGTGGTTACCAGAAAGATGACTACTGACAGTGGCTGAATCAGTAAGGCATGAAAGTGGTGCTCCGCCACTCCTTCTGTCTTGGTACGGATGAACCGGAACAGTAGCCTCGATAGCAGCTTCGACAGCAAGGTTTTGAAAGCGAAGCCAAAGAGCAGAATGCCTACGCACCACAAATAAGACCGCACATCGTTGCCGAGGAAACGATAGTTCAGAAATTCGTGCAGGGTCATTTTACAGTAGTTGATGAACAATAAATAGTAGTACAAAACGGATAGGCTAGCAGTTGAATTCCTTTAGTTATCAAGCTGCTGGCCATTGCCAAAACCGTACCACTTGCATTAAACTTATACAAGCTGCCGCAAAGCCATTTCAAAAGACTTCTGCGCCAAACTGGTAGTATCGTCGCCTTGCTGACGAGTACGGGCCAGTGCTTGGCGGATCACGCGGGACGTGTCGCCGAAAATGGCTTGGTCGGTGATTTCGGCGTTGGTTTCCATTAAGTAGGCAAACACGCGAGCCATACCGCAGTTAGCCACGAAATCGGGGATAACGGAAGTATGCTGGTCGGCAAACTCGCCGGTGGGGCCAAAGAAGATTTCTGAATCCTGAAATGGCACATTGGCCCGCACGAAATCACCTCCAAACCGCCTGCAATCAGTTGCTCTACCTGCGCCCGCGAAACCAACCGCGACGAGGCCGCCGGAATAAATATTTCCGCCCTAGATTGCCAAATTTGCTGGTTGATTTCGTCAAACGACAACAGATTGGGAGCTGTGAGTGCATTCCCGACTCTGTTCAGAAACAACGTCCGAATTTCTTCCAGCGTGAAGCCTTCGGGCCGTAACAAGCCGCCCGCCCGGTCGATGATGCCGGTAATGCGCACGCCTTGGCTGGCTAGGTAGTAGGCCGCAGCCGCGCCCACGTTGCCCCAACCTTGCACAATGGCGCGCTTGCCTACCACCGAGCGGCTGCCCCACAGTTCGTAATAATGCCGTACGGCTTCGGCCACGCCATAGCCCGTAATCAGGTCGGCCACGGTGTACTTGCGGCGCAGGTCGGGCGTGAAGCTGGCATCTTCCAGTACTTTCACCACGCCTTGGCGCAGTTGACCTAACTTCTGAATCTTTTGTGGCTCGGTAGCGCGGTAGTGCCCGTTTACAATGCCTTCCTGCGGGTGCCAAAGGCCATAGTCTTCGGTGATGGGAATGACGTCGTGAATTTCGTCTACGTTCAAGTCGCCGCCGGTGCCGTAGTACGCTTTGAGCAGCGGAATAACGGCGCGATACCACCGCTCCAGCACACCACGCTTGCGAGGGTCCTGCGGATCGAAGTTAATACCCGACTTAGCGCCGCCGATAGCCGGCCCCGATACCGTGAACTTCACTTCCATCGTTTTGGCCAGGCTTTCTACTTCCCGCTTGTCGAGGCCTTTGCGCATGCGAGTCCCGCCGCCGGCCGCCCCGCCCCGTAACGAGTTGATTACCACCCAGCCTTCTGCTTCGGTTTCGGCATCCTTCCACTCAAAAACTATTTCCGGACGCTTATTTTCGAACTTGGCGAGTAGATCTTTCATGTAAAAAATTTTGGGGTGGGACGGAAAAAGTATGTTTTAAGAGAACAAAGGTACGCAGCTCCCGTAGAGCCTCCGGTCTTGGAGCCTCTAATGCACTTGTTTTGGAACCTCGCACGTTAGAGTAGGGAGGGGCCCAAATTTTTTTTGGGGGATTTTCATTCATAGGAACTCTTTCCATCAGAAATATCGTATTAGTTATATTCCTGACGGAACTGCTCTTTTTCGTTTTTCAGCCACCGTTGTCCATCAGTATGAAACCTTTGCTCTCACGCGTAGAATCCAAAAAAGTAGATAAGGCCGCTGCCATGCTTAAAGTATTGGCTCACCCAAAACGGTTGGCCATAGTAGATTTGCTTGGTAAAGAAGACAAAATGACTGTTACGGAAATCTACCGTACGCTCGATTTGCCCCAGGCAATTGCTTCTCAGCACTTGATTACTCTGAAAGACCGTGGCATCCTGTCCTCGTTCAAAGTGGGTACCAAAATCTATTACTCTCTTTCCATTCCTAAGTTGCTCGATGTGATTGATTCACTCGAGGAGTGCTGCGACACCATGTAATACAAGCGCAAGCTTGCGAAAACCTGAAAAAGACCGCCATCTGACGGTCTTTTTTCATTGGCACTGAGTTCAGCAATGTTGAAAGCTTCTGCGTTGCAAATGCCTGCAATCAACTGTTGTTTCGATCTAAGAAGCTGAAGCAAATCTTGGCAAACTTTGTCTGAACCGCATGTGGGCGGGAATGACACCTGCATTATTAGGCAGGATATAAATTCCCTAAAGCAAACGCGCCCCTGTCGCTCGCGAGCAACAGGGGCGCGTTTGCTTTGGTAGAAGCAGCTAAGCTACCGTTGGCTGATTTTCTAAGTCGAACAAGTCGGTGAGAACGTCGATCAGTTGATCGGCTTCGCCGCGCTTGCAAGCCGCTTTGAGCTGGATGACCGGATGCTTGAGGATTTTCTGCATCAGCGACTTCGTTACCTCGTCCATGCGGCGGGCTTCCTCGGGGCTCATCTTCTTCTGGAAACGGTCCATTTCTTCCTGCCGAATCTGCTCTAGCGCATTCTTCAGTTTCTGGATGGTTGGCGATACCAGCATCTCCTTGCTCCAGTCATTAAGGCCAGCAATGCTGTCGGCAATGATGGCGCGCACTTGCGGTACAGCAGCCAAACGGCGCTCTAATGCGGCTGAGGCCTTGCTCTGGATGGAGTCGATATTGTAAACCAGCACGCCCGGTACAGTTTCTACGTCGCTCTCTATGCTACGCGGCACCGAGAGGTCAATGAAGAACTTATAGCTCAATACATCGAGGTTAGCGACCAACTCGCGGGTGAAGAAGGGGGTAGGCGCGTTGATGGACGAGATAATCACGTCGGCCTCCTTGAGGCCCTGCGCCAAGTCTTCGAAGTTCAGGATCTTGAGGCCGCACTCGGCAGCCAAGATGGCGGCTTTCGAGCGGGTGCGGTTGCAGATTGTGACGTCGGTGAAGAACTTACTGTCGCCGAAGTGGCGGCACACATCTTCACCAATCTCCCCTAGGCCAACAATCAGTACTCGCGGGTTGGCTACATCAGCGGTGAGTTCTTCTACTAGTTCCAGCGCAGCGTAGGAAGTAGAAGCAGCCCCGTCACGGAAAGAGGTTTCTTGCTGTACGCGCTTGTTGGTGAAAAATACCGTGTGCAAGAGCCGGTGCAGAAACGGCCCGGCCGCATCCTCATCAGCCGACCACTGATAGGCCTGCTTCACTTGGTTGCTGATTTGCAAGTCACCGACCACTTGCGCATCGAGACCCATGGCAACCTCAAAGAGGTGTTGCACAGCCTCGTCGGCAGAATCAAGAATATCGAAGTAAGGATAGTACTGGCTAACAGTTGCCAAATTCTTGAGTTCGCCCAGCGCCTCGATGATGGCCGGACTCTGGTCACGGTCGGCAACGTAGTATACCTCTGTCCGATTGCAGGTGCTGAGTACCAGCAAATCGGTGAGGGCTAACTCGTGATGAAGGGTATGCAGAAAGCGGCGGCAGGCGGCTTCATCCAGCGCAATCAGCTCCCGGATTTCGAGGGGAGCTTTCTTGAAGGACAGACTAACGGCCTTAAAGGGGTGAGGCATAGCGAATGGCAACTGCAATTGCAGGCGGCAAAATTACGGCACAAATCGATAGAATGAAAACAGCGACGAGGACCGTGTGGTTCAGAGAAAGTTTAAATTACCGGTAAGACACTTGTAAGCGACATTTTACGTTGATAGGCTGCTGAAAATAGTTGCTAACAACGCCATTCTGACGCGTAACAACGACGTTTTTGGCCACTTCAACCTCCTCTGTACGGCGACTTTGTGAGGTAATATACCCCGCAATAGCAGGAGTTGTACCTTCGTGCAGCACCCGTTCTGATAGACTACTCGTACTGGCAGACCATATGGTTGCTTTGACCCTTCCTTACGGGTCGCCTCATCTCTCGTCGCCTTCCTTACGTCCTTGATAGCCATTTACGACCAGAAAACCCGCATTAAGCTGCTTATTATAGCAGTTGCACTGCTTATTGCGGCCGCTACCGTCATCTATACCAACGTGCTGGTGCAGCGCGTATCGGAGCGTGAACAGCAGCAAATTGCGCTCTACGCCAAAACCCAGCGCTACATTATCAACACGGAAGAAGAGTCGAATCTGTCGTTTCTGATGGACGAGATTATTGACGCCAATACCACCATTCCTGTTGTGCTGGCCAACGGCGATGGAGATATAGTAGATGCTAAGAATGTTAATATTCCGAAGGGGCTAAGCGAGAAAGCAACCCGGGCTTTTTTGCAGCGCGAAATTTCGGTGATGAAGCTGCAGCACCCTCCCATCATCATCGAGCTAGGCGGGCCGCAACGGGGCTACATCTACTACAAAGACTCGGCGTTGCTGGCCCAGCTACGGACGTATCCGCTGGTGCAGTTGGCAGTTATTGCCTGCCTAGGAGTTATCGCCTACTTCGCCTTTAGCTACTCGCGGCGCTCCGAGCAAAACCGGGTATGGGTGGGCTTGGCTAAGGAAACGGCTCACCAGCTTGGTACCCCACTTAGCAGCCTGATGGCTTGGCAAACCTACCTAAGTGAGAGCGAAAGGTTTAAGGATGAGCCTATTGTAGAAGAGCTAAGCAAAGACATCCGACGGCTGCAGATTATCACCGAGCGTTTCTCAAACATTGGTTCGGTGCCGGTGCTCAAGCCTGAGAACATCTTGCGCACCACTCAAAACGCTATTTCTTATCTGCAAAGTCGCGTATCGAGAAAGGTGATCTTCGAAATAAAAACCGACTTGCCTACTGATACACCCGCGCTACTCAACATCCCGCTATTCGATTGGGTGATCGAGAATATCTGCAAGAACGCCGTCGATGCTATGGATGGCCGCGGTAGTATCACGCTGCACTTGCGCCGCCCCGTGCGCGACAAAAAATCCATTGCCATCGACATTACCGATACCGGCAAAGGCATCCCAAAAAGCCGAATCGACCGGGTGTTCTTACCTGGCTATACTACCAAAAAACGCGGGTGGGGATTAGGACTGGCTTTGGCAAAGCGCATCATCGAGAACTATCACCAAGGTAAGCTCTTCGTGAAGTGGAGTGAGGTGGGCCGCGGCACTACTTTTCGCTTGATATTGAAAGGTTAGAATAGGCTCGTGAAAGCAGTTGCTATTCCTTGGCAGTTATTGTCTCGGAAGCTTCGCGGGCTTTCTTGGCTTCGCTGCGGTTGGTGATTTCGACGTAGCTATTGCCGGTAACGGGCTTGCCATTGTGCGTGCCTTCTACGCGGCACATGCCTTCCCAATAGTGCATCTTGATGCCAGCAAACAGCTTAAGCGTTAGCTCCTGATTAGGCATGACGGGCGTGATGGTAAGATCGTAGCCTTTGCTGGGGATGCGCAGGCGCCACTTACTGGGGTACCGCAGCCGAGAACTAGGGCTGGTCCAATAGTCGGTAGTTTCCAGCTGAAAATCACTTTCGTTGAGGTGAGTGTTCTGGGCTTGCGCGCCATAGTGCGAGCCACCACCAATGTGCTGACCAGTGCCTTTGTTGTAGAGCTGGTAGGCCATGATTTCCTCTTGCGGCTCATTCAACTGAATACTAAACCAGTCCCATCCCAGATCTTTGGTCGTGACGCTGTTGCAGTTCCATTGCCGGTCATACCACAATTCGCCTTCAACTTGGCGGGTTTTGCCACCTATTTCTAGGATGCCGTTAGCACTGAGGCGGGGATAGCTGTAGTAGCCCGCGGTGGCAGTGGGGCCATACTTCTCGTAGCCAGTGCCGCTGTGCAGCAGAACGGGTTTGGCGGGAGTGGTAGTCAGGTTGATGGCTTGATCGGGATGGGCAGCCATACGGGCCTGCAAGTGGTAGCGGCCTTCCTGCCCACTCAGCGTCCAACGCTGGTCTTTCTTCTGGGTAGCTAGGTTGAGGGGCAAGTTAGCCGCCAGCAACTGCGGCAAACGCTCCACTTTGTAGTCGTAGCGGAACTGCTTCTGTTGCGGATCGGTGAGGGCGAAGTTGACCATTTGCCAATCCTTCTTGCCCGTGACGTTGAAGTGGAAAAACACGTATTCTACCCGAAAGTCTCTCCGGTAGCTTTGTCGCGCAGGTGGCCGGTGAAATACCACCACTCCAGGGAGTTTTGCTTGTGCACGGCTTCCTCTTGCGGCAGTTGTGCCCGCTCGGCCAGAACGTCGTACTTATTAGTGGGTTTGAGGGAGCAACCGGTGGCTGTAAATAGCAGGATGGAAATAGTAAGGAGCAGGTTCTTCATACCCCGCAATAAGGCTTTTGGGGCCGAAAGGTTTGGTCTTAGCGGTTAAAAGCGTATCGAAGGCGATACCACATAGCTCGTGGATGCCAAGGCCAGGGTTTGACATCATACCCGACAACCGCCCCCATTACCTGAGTATCCATGGCCAAGCCAATAAAGGTATTTTGCCCCAAACAAGTCTCCAGGCTTTTTTCCTCGCTCTTATAGCCAACGTAAAAGAAAGCCAAAGTCTGATAGGGGGTACAGAGGCCGGAATCTGTAATTCAAAGGTGCCATCCGGATTTGTAGACACTCCAACAGTAGTGTTCTTGACTAAAACAGTTACGCCTGGTAAGCCATTCTTGGTCTTTTTATCCACAACTCGTCCTCGCACCACCAAGGGTGCCCCAAGTGGTATTGGCTCACTGCGTAGCGGCGCCTTTATCTTTCCTTTCTTGACTGCTTGTTCTGTCGGCGGGCTTTGTTGAGCCTGTGCAACTGGCGCTACTACGGATGACAACCCGAGCACTGCCGCCGTAGCAGCTAGCCAAGTCCGCCAGTGCGAAGCCGGCATTGGCGACGGAAGCAACGGCCGCTGTAGCTGATCTTCCCGAAACCGGCCGCAGGTTGAACTGGCTTGGCCAAGCAGAGCTAGAATTTCGGCGTCGGTTTTCTGCGTGAAATCTACCACTACGTTGTTGCAAGCGGCGCAGTGACGGCCTTGCGCGGTGGCAGTCATAGCGGACCAGTTCTGGTGGCAGGGCGTTGGAATGGTGAGTGTAGTACGGGTTGACATCGGCTAGGCGTTGGGTTCACCTAGTTGATGCCGAGGCCGGTTATATTCCACACGCAGTTCTACTTTTATTTTGATGCCACCATCCGAAGTTCGTGCCTATTGCAGTGGCGGTTTCATCGGTGGGTCGTGGCGCATGATCCGGCCCATAATCTTGCCCCGACCAGGCACCGACTTCAGCCGCACTAGAAGTGGGGCAGGAGCAGGCGAAATTCTCGTGGGTACCACTTGCTGCTTGTGCACAAAGGGGCTGCCTTGCACCCGTAGTTGCACGCTGTTCTTCTGCACGGGCGCCCATTTCTGTAGCATCGTAAAGCTGAAGTTGCCTTGCTCGTCGGTCACGGCTCCGTACTTGGTGTCACCGATAAAGATTTCAGCACCCGGCACGCCTAAGCCCGTAGAATCGTCGAGTACGCGGCCCTGGATAGTGACCTGACCTTTGGGGGCCGTAGCATGTGCGTCGGTTTGTTCGGTAGGACGGGGTACAGCACGAAGCGACGAGAAGCCAGTTGCGGCGTCGGCAGCTAGCAGCGGCTTTAGTCCCAACAAGGCAACGGCAGCTACCAACCAGCGACGCCAGCGCGGCGCCGACGGTGTGGGTGATGTGGGTGGCACTGCAAACTGACCAGCCCGAAAATACCCACAAACTTTGCCGGCCGCAGGTTGAGCTAGCCAGGCGATTACCTCAGCTTCGCTCATGCCGGAGAAGTCGATTACCTCGTGCTGACAGCTGCCGCAGTGGCGGCCGTGCGCGGTGGGTGTCATGGCTGCCCAAGATGTGGGGCAGGGCGACGGAACAGAGAAGGCCATAGGGATAGGAGTTGGAAAATAGAACTACTTGCTAGATGCTGGCTCCAACCAAAATCCATAGCAGTACTGGGATAATCTATCTAAAAATCAGACCAAAATTAAAGAGGTGGTGCCGCTGCTACTGTTTGGGTTGCGTCCTTGAGTGAAGATCATCCGAAGTCCAGATATGCAGCTCCGCCGCATTATTCTGTATCTTTTGCCCTTTCATACGTTCTCCTGCTTTGTCTACACCTCTTCCTCCTAGTCGCCTGACCGGCCTGTTCCGCCGCAAAAACCTCGACGACCTGTTGCTTAACCCGCCCGTCGACGCCGATGGGCACTCGCCCGGAGGCGGCCTCGCCCGGCACCTCACCGTCCGCGACCTGACGGCGTTGGGCATTGCGGCGGTTATCGGGGCAGGTATCTTCAGCACCATTGGCAACGCCTCTCATGATGGGGGACCGGCCGTGTCGCTGCTGTTTGTGTTTACGGCCGTGGCCTGCGCATTTTCGGCGTTGTGCTACGCGCAATTTGCCGCCACTATCCCTGTTAGTGGCTCGGCCTATACCTATGCTTACGCCTCGTTTGGGGAGTTGGCCGCCTGGATAATTGGCTGGGCGCTGATCATGGAATACGCCGTCGGCAACATCGTGGTGGCTATATCCTGGTCGGATTACTTTACGGGCCTCATGGATGGTATTGGGGTGCACATCCCCGTTTGGCTAACGATGGGCATGCAAAGCGCCCACAAGCACTACAACGAGGTGCTGGAGCTGATGCAAGCTGGTAAGCCCTTGGCCGACGCCACACCCACGCAATTAGCAGGGTATCAGGCATGGGCCGCGGCGCCGCAATTGCCAGGTGATTTGCGGCTCGTTATTGATTTGCCGGCTGGCCTGATTACGCTGCTCATCACAGCCGTGGTATACATTGGTATCAAGGAATCGAAAAACGCCTCCAACCTGCTGGTGCTGCTCAAGCTGACCGTGGTAGCCGTGGTTATTGGCGTGGGCGTATTCTACGTGAACCCCGGCAACTGGAGCCCTTTCGCCCCGAACGGTATTGGCGGGGTGCTGAAAGGCGTATCGGCGGTGTTCTTCGCTTACATCGGCTTCGACGCCATTTCCACCACCGCCGAGGAGTGCAAGAACCCACAGCGCGACTTGCCCCGGGCCATGATTTATGCCCTCATTATCTGTACGGTGCTCTACGTGATTATCACGCTGGTGCTCACGGGTATGGTGAGCTACACCGAGCTAGGTGTGGGTGACCCACTGGCGTTTGTGTTCCAGAAAGTAGGGTTGAATTGGCTGGCCGGCGTGGTAGCCGTGAGTGCCATCTTCGCTATGGCGTCGGTGCTACTCGTGTTCCAAATTGGCCAGCCTCGCATCTGGATGACCATGAGCCGCGACGGATTGCTGCCACCGGTGTTTGCTCGGGTGCACCCCAAGTTTCACACGCCCTCCTTTAGCACCGTCGTTACGGGCTTCTTTGTAGGCGTGCCGGCCATGCTCCTGAACATGGACCTCGTCATCGACCTGACTAGTATCGGGACGCTGTTCGCCTTTGCGCTAGTGTGCGGCGGCATTCTCATCATCGACCCGTATGGGAAGTCGGATGCCCGCTTCAAGGTGCCGTACATCAACGGGCAGTTTCTGGTACCGCTCCTAATGCTAGTTGGTGTCGTGCTGGTGTTTACCTACAACCAAGCCGGCTTACAAGAATTCCAGAAAGCCTTGAGCAGTGGGTATGAAGAAGCCCGTCACTACATTCCGATGCTAGTGTTTCTGCTGTTTTGCGTGGCATTGGCCTGGCTTTCGTTCCGCAAGCACCTATCACTATTGCCTACGCTTGGCCTGCTGACCAATCTGTACCTCATGACGCAACTCGGTGTGAACAACTGGCTGCTGTTTTTCGGCTGGCTGATTATCGGCCTCGCCTTGTATTTCAACTACGGTTTCAAGCACAGTAAATTACGGCTGAAGCATATGCCAGCCGGCCGCTAAGCTACCTATTGGCAACCACAAAGTGTTCGAACTCGCTGCCTGTTTCAGGTGTCGGGTTTTTCGTGTATTCTAACTTGCTTATTGCCGCCAATTGCCTTGGTGCCTGTTGGTTTGCCCTTGCTATCTTCCTCTAAAATTGTCTTTGCAAGCTCAAAATTCGGCGGCCTCAGACTACCGAAGTTGAGACATACACTACTAACTCGACGCTGTGCCAGTTGGCTCACTGAAACAGAGTGAGGAGATGCAAACGGTATGCTGAAATCAGTTGGCAGCAAATAGCACCCGAACCTGCATAGGCATTACAATACGCCTTTCTGCACCTCAGAATTTTTCAACCCAAAGGAAAAGATTTGGCACATGCGTGTTACCGAATTTCTCATGTGGTTAAACACCCAAATAGCTATAGTAAGGTCGTAAGGCTCTTTTAGCCTAATTGCAGTCTTGCGCTTAAGCTGTTCAGCGTAGACCTTTTAACCTCTACTTAATATTAGAATTTATATATACTTATTGACTTTAAATTAAAACCCTAGCTTGCTGTATCTCAACTAGTAGTATTTGCATTCTAAGGACATGGCACGATTGAAGATTGGGGTTATCGACTTAGTTTGCAAAGGGCCTACCACCACGTTGTGGGCCCGCGCCATGCACGCTAATCTAGCCAGCATTATGCCTCAAGTAGTGGCTACTTGGTGCGAAGAGGAAGGGCACGACGTGAAGCTGATTTGCTACACCGGCCTGGAAGACTTGCGGAAAGAATTGCCCAAAGGCGTTGATTTGGTGTTCATTAGTGCCTTCACCGAAGCGGCGTTGCTAGCCTATGCACTCAGCAATTACTTCCGCAGCCAAGGTGCCGTAACGGTGCTCGGCGGTCCGCACGCTCGGTGCTATCCGGATGATGCGGTGCAGTATTTCGATTTCGTGCTTGGCTTCACCAACCAAGGCACCATTCAGGAGGTGCTCAACAACTGCCAGCCGCAGCGCCCCGAGGGCAAGCACCTGTCGGCGGGCAAGCAACCGAGCCATTTGCCGGGTGTGCGGGAGCGGTGGAAGTTCATCGAGCCGACCTTGAAAAAAGCGCCGGTGCTGAAAATGGTGCCCATGATTGGCAGCGTCGGCTGCCCCTACACCTGCGCCTTTTGCATTGATGCCACCGTGGACTATCAACCCATGAGCGTCGACATCATCAAGGAAGATCTACGCTTTCTGCTCACCAAGTTCAAGAAACCTGTGGTGGGTTGGCACGATCCCAACTTCGGCGTCCGGTTCCACGAAACCATGGACGCCATTGAGGCGGCGGCCCCGCTCAAGAGCTTTCGCTTTTTGGCAGAAAGCAGCTTGTCTATCCTCACCGAAGACCACTTGAAAGTGCTGCAAAACCATGGCTTTGAGGCGCTGCTGCCGGGCGTTGAATCGTGGTACGAGTTGGGTAATAAGTCGCGCACTTCGCGGCTGGCCGGCGAGGAAAAGGTGCGGCGCGTGGCCGAGCACGTCAACCTGATGTTCAAGTACGTGCCGTACGTGCAAACCAACTTCGTGCTTGGCCTCGACAGCGACGCTGGCGACGAGCCGTTCGAGCTAACCAAACGGTTTGTGGATCTAGCGCCGGCAGCTTTCCCGGGTTACTCGTTGTTGAGTGCTTTCGGCGAAGCGGCCCCACTCAACCTCGACTACCAGAAAAACAACCGGGTGCTGCCGTTTCCCTTCCACTTCCTCAACAACCACCTGGCGATGAACGTGAAGCCCGCCAACTACGAGTGGGTGGATTTCTACGACAAGGTCATCGACCTCACCGCCTACACGTTCTCGAAGAAAGCTATTTACCGCCGCTACATGGCCTCGCCCTCCCGCGCCTCCAAGTGGATGAACACCATGCGGGCCATCTCGTCGGAGGGCTACGGCCGGCTGCGCTTCTTCAAGCAAGTGCGCCAAAATCTGATACACGATAGAGGCTTCCGGCAGTATTTCGAAGGAGAGTCGCAAGAGTTGCCTGCCTTCTACAAGCAGATCATCCAAAACGATTTGGGTAGTTGGTGGGAATGGTTGCCGAAAGGAGCTATAGACCACAACCAAAACGCCTATCTGCACAAGAAAAACGGCGCCGCTCTGACGGCGTAGCTAGCGCAAAAGAACTGCAGCAAGAAGGGGCGTCATACTGAGCTTACCGCCGCATCAGGTGTGCGACCTTGTATCATCAATTGTCATGTAAAGGTGGAAAAGGTCGTCATGCTGAGCGCAGCTGAAGCATCTCGCTCGAATCATTGAGTTAGTATCACAACCTCAGCACGCGAGATGCTTCGGCTGCGCTCAGCATGACGATCTTTAACTGAATGGTTCTACTAACAACAGCTTAAACAATAAGCTAGGGAGTAGCACTCACTTGGCTCTATGGATGATAGCCACGCTAGCTAGGATGATTACCATGCCGAGCACGTGCCAGAGGTTGAAGTCTTCGCCGTCGAGCAGGCCCCAACCCAAGGCGACAATAGGAATTAGGTAGGTGTTAGAAGAAGCAAACAGAGCGGTGGAGCTTTGGATGAGCTTGTTGAAAAGCACCATCGCTACGGCCGTACTCATAGTGGCTAGCAAGGCAATGTAGCCGAAGGCCGGCCAAGCTCCCGGCACGGAAGCTAGCTTAGGTAGAAAGTCGGTGCCGAACAGCAGGAAGGCCAGCGCCGGACCACCGATAAAGAGCAGCAACAAGCTCGTGACGGCCACCGCCGGAATACCATGGAAGTGATGCTTGATGATGTTCACGCTCACGCCGTAGCCCAACGTAGCCAGCACGATATAAAGACCGTACCAGGCATTGCCTTCGCCAGTAGGGGTAGCCTCACCGCCGCTGCCGCCCAGTAGCATCAGCACCACGGTACCTACCAAACCGAGCACGATGCCAAGCACCCGCAACCCCGTCAGTTTCTGCCCGAAAAAAGCAGCGCCTACCACCAACGTAAACACCACCGTAAGCGCGTTGAGCACACCTGCTAGTCCCGAAGCAAGCCGGGTTTCGGCGTAGGCAAACAAGAAGGCCGGAATCAGAGTGCCCACCACGCCGCTGAGCAGCAGCCACTTAAAGCGCCCCCGATCTACTTTGTTTAGGTGCTTGAGGGCAAACGGCAGCAGCAGCAACGCAGCCACACTCACGCGGGCCGCCCCCAATTCTAGCGCCGAAAATACCACTAAGCCTTTCTTCATCAAGATGAAGGAGGTACCCCAAATACTGGCCAGCACCACCAACAGTCCCCAAGCCGACGCCGGAATTCGGTGGGGTGGGGGAGGAGACACTGGTGGCGAAGAAGGAGCCGTGGTAACGGCTGGGGCGGGAGAGTTGGACATCAGAGCAGAACGAAGTAAAGTCTATCGTCTCGACAAAGGAAGGACCTTCTCACGACAGCACAAGCTGTTGTTGCGTGAGAAGGTCCTCTCTTCGTTGGAAAAACGAGCAAGCGAAACCACCAAAACCAATTACCCTACCAGTACGGGCTCGGCGGCAATAATTTCGTCTAGGATGGCGTGCACTTCCTCCACTGAGTCGGTTTCGACGAGGCGCATACGCCAGCTTTTAGCGCCTTCGAGGCCGCGGAAATATTGGGCGTAGTGGCGGCGCATCTCGAAGATGCCCACACGCTGGCCTTTCCACTCGATGCTCTTATCGAAGTGCATGCGGCACATGTTTACGCGCTCCTCCACGGTGGGCGGAGCCAGTAGCTCGCCGGTGGCCACGTAGTGTTTCACCTCCCGAAATATCCAAGGGTAGCCAATGCTGGCCCGCCCAATCATGACGCCGTCCACGCCGTAGCGGTTCTTATACTCCACCGCCTTTTGAGGGGAATCGATGTCGCCGTTGCCGAAGATAGGAATGCGGATGCGCGGGTTCTCCTTGATTCTGGCAATCAGGCGCCAATCGGCGTCGCCCTTGTACATCTGCACACGGGTGCGGCCGTGTACTGTAAGCGCTTCGATACCTATGTCCTGCAACCGTTCGGCTACGTCCTCCACGTTCTTGGTCGCGTCGTCCCAACCGAGGCGGGTCTTCACGGTCACGGGCAGGTGCGTGGCTTTTACAACGGCCGAAGTCATTTCCACCATCTTCGGAATGTCGCGCAGCAAGGCAGCGCCAGCACCCCGGCAAGCGACTTGCTTCACGGGGCAGCCGTAGTTGATGTCGATAAGATCGGGGCCGGCGAGGGTGCTGATACGGGCGCACTCGCCCATCGTTGCTACATCGGAGCCGAAGAGCTGAATACCAATCGGCCGCTCGTAGTCGAACACGTCGAGCTTTTTGCGGCTCTTTGCGGCGTCGCGGATTAGGCCTTCCGAGGAAATAAACTCGGTGTACATCAAATCGGCCCCGTTGGCTTTGCATACGGCCCGGAATGGCGGGTCCGACACGTCCTCCATGGGCGCGAGCAGCAACGGGAAATCGGGCAGAGCAAGGTCGCGGATGTGTACCACGGATAAAGAAGGTTAGCGGATTTTGCGCAAATTTACGACATATACAATGCGCAGTGCTTAGGTCGTTCCCCGTGTCGTATCCAGAGTGGACTTACGCACGACGCCTTATCGGTCAGATACCGAGCACAACGCACTAAGCACTAACTAAGATGAAAGGTTTCGTGTCCAGCCGTTTGCATCCTTTTGCCAACTTACTGCTTCTGGTTGGGCTAATGCTGCTGGCCGCCTGCGTGGCTGGTTTCCTGATGGCCGTGTTAAGCAATTTGCTGTTCGGCGTGGGGCTGTTGGAAATCGGCAACGTCACCAACAAGCCCGATACCTACGCCAATGGCTGGGGCGTTTCGATGCTCACGCAAGGCGTATTTCTGTTTGTTGGCTTTGGGGGCGCCGCCTTGGCGCTGCCGCTACTAACCGGCTATTCCTGGCAGGAGTATTTCGCGCCCCGCCGTCCGGTCCCTTATAACTGGTTGCTGCTGGCAGCCGGTATCATCCTGCTAAGCGTGCCCTTCATGTCGGGCTTAGTGGAATGGAATGCGAAAGCACACTTTCCTGGCTTCTTGCAAGGCCTCGAGAAAGATGCCCGCGAGCTAGAAGATCGGGCGCAGGTGCTTACCAAATACCTAACGCAGTTCACCACGTTCGGGCGGTTTATAGTGGGCTTGATAGTTATTGCGGTTGTGCCGGCTATTAGTGAAGAATTGGTGTTTCGGGGCGTGATTCAGCGCAACCTTGTGCAGTGGTTCAATTCACGACACGTAGGGGTGTGGTTGGCGGCGGCTATTTTCAGCGCCATTCACTTTCAATTCTTTGGCTTCGTCCCCCGCTTTGTATTGGGTTTGGTGCTCGGGTACCTATATGAGTGGAGCGGCAATATCTTGGTGCCAATGGCGGCGCACTTCACGCAAAATGCTTTCCAGATCGTGCTGCTCTACATGCAGCAGCGCCAACTGATGAGCAGCGAAACCTTTAACCCTGATTCCAACGAAGCCTTGCCCTGGTGGTTGCAGCTATTGTCACTGCTCCTAACGGGGGCCTTGCTCTGGCAACTCTACCGCCACACCCTACGCCCTACGGCTGATCCGCTACCCACTCAACTGCGCACCCTTAGTGGTGGTGGAGTGGCTAATCCTGCAGTTCATACCGCTCCCATCATCGGTCGTACCATCAACCATGAGGGAGTAGATGTAACGAAGAGCTAGTTTCGGGCTATTTTTTGCTAGCGAGAAGTTAGCTCGGCGGTGCTGCCAGCTCCCACCGATTAAATCCACTGCTCAACTGGCCGTTCGCACGAGCCATTTCACACAACCAGCAACTCCCACACCCTTGTCCGAAACCGCCGCTACTACCGCCTCCTCTGAACCCACCGTGCCAGGCAAAAAACCCATGTCAAACCTTGCCCAACGCATACTCTTTGGGGTAATTGGGGCGGCTATGCTGCTAATCTGCGTGTGGTACAGCGTCTGGAGCTTTGCGGCATTTTTCGGGCTAGTGCAGATGCGCATGTTGTGGGAATTTTACCGCATGATGCGAGTAGCCGGTTACAAGCCAGCAGCGTTGCTAGGGGGGGAATTAGTGTCCTGATTTTTGGGGGTGTTCTGGGGCTTACCGTATTCGCTCATTTAGCTGAAGAGGCTGTACCCGTAGCAGCGGCCGATTTTTACTTGGCTGGTTCCATACTAGTCGGCATCATTATTCTACTGCCAGTGCTACTGATTGCACGCGAGATGTATGCTTGGCCGCGTATCAATCAACAAATAAATCCGTTTGCCAACGTTGGTATTAATCTGTTGGGCTTGCTGTATGTGAGCTTGCCCATGAGCTTTCTCAGCTTGATTGCCTACGGGCCAACTAGCTACGACTACCGCCGCGTCTTGGCGTTGCTGCTGCTCGTTTGGTCGTCTGATATTGGAGCCTACGCTGCTGGCAAGAGCTTCGGTAAGCACAAGCTAGCTCCTAAAATTTCGCCTGGCAAAACTTGGGAAGGCGCCCTTGGTGGTTTCCTGCTGACGTTGGCTATGGGGTGGGCTATGGGCTATTTGCTTCCGGAACTGTCGATTACTTACCGCCTTGTGGTAGCTAGTGTAGTGGCTGTCTTTGGTCCTCTAGGCGACTTGGCCGAGTCCATGCTCAAGCGCAGTGTCGGTGTTAAAGATTCCGGCCGGATCATGCCGGGGCACGGCGGTTTGCTCGACCGGTTCGATGCCTTTCTTTTTATTCTACCCGTACTCGCACTGCTGCAGCTAGTGATGAGATAAAAACGTGCTGCAATAAATTTTCAGCACGGTTCTTGGGGTCGGTAGCCAGTTGAATTGCTTTCTGTTAGCGTGCAGATGCAGACATTTTATTGCGTTTCAAGAGTAGTTCATAGGACCTTAACAAGGGTTTTTTGCACCTCGTCGGGCTGCCTTTCGTATGTGTTAATCCCACTACCTTTGACCCGTTAAATCTCGCGCGCGGCTGTTGCATCCCACCGCTTACAGTTGCCGTTTTTTTATTTCTTCCCCACCCCCAACCCTTACCCTTACACGTATGGCTGCCACCACGGTGTACAAAGAACCGGCTCCCTTAGTGGACCGCGAAAACCCCTCGAATCCATGATGTCACGTTTCAACGTGGCCACGGAAATTTTAGGGCTTGATGATGAAACCTATGAAGTGCTGAAAGCGCCCGACAAGCAGGTAATCGTGCACATTCCCGTTACGATGGATAATGGCAAGGTGCGTGTTTTTGAAGGGTACCGCGTTATACACAACACCATTCTGGGTCCCTCGAAAGGTGGCATCCGCTACGACAAGAATGTGCACCTCGACGAGGTGAAAGCCTTGGCTGCCTGGATGACCTGGAAATGCGCCGTAGTGGACTTGCCTTATGGCGGTGCCAAAGGCGGTATCATCTGCGACCCCACGACCATGAGTGCCGGCGAAATCGAGCGTCTGACTCGTGGCTACACCATGGCCATGAAAGACGTTTTCGGTCCCGACAAAGACATTCCGGCCCCCGACATGGGTACCGGCCCGCGTGAAATGGCGTGGCTGATGGACGAATTTTCGAAAACGGTAGGCGCTACGTCGCCAGCTGTTGTAACTGGTAAGCCGCTGGTTATGGGTGGCTCTTTAGGCCGCACCGAGGCTACGGGTCGTGGTGTAATGGTATCGGCGCTGGCGGCTATGAAGAAGCTCGGCATGGACCCCAAACAAGCGTCGGCGGCCGTACAAGGCTTCGGCAACGTGGGCTCATGGGCTGCTAAGCTGCTCAGCGAGCAGGGATTGCGCATCAAGTGCATCTCCGACGTGAGCGGTGCCTACTGGAACGAAGCCGGCATCAACATTGACGACGCCGTAGCTTATAAGAATGCCCACAAAGGCCGCCTCGATGGCTTTACTGGTGCCGTCTTGATGGAAAACGCGGACGATCTGTTGACCACTGACGTAGATGTATTGGTGCCTGCTGCCGTTGAAGATGTTATCACAGAGCACAACGCCCACGACATCAAAGCTAAACTGATTGTGGAAGGTGCCAACGGCCCAACCGCTGCTTCTGCCGACCCTATCATCAACGAGAAAGGCATCATGGTCGTGCCCGATATCTTGGCCAATTCCGGCGGCGTAACAGTTTCGTACTTCGAGTGGGTACAAAACCGCCAAGGCTTCAAATGGACCGAAGAAATGGTGACCGAGCGCGCCGACCGAATTATGTCGGATGCTTTCGAGAAAGTGTATGCTACTTCGCAGAAATATAAAGTACCTATGCGCATCGCGGCCTACGTAGTAGCCATCGATAAAGTAGCGCAGACGTATAAGTTCCGCGGCGGTTTCTAAACCAGAAGTTTCCCTCGGTTTCAGCGTTGTTTGCAGTTAACCTCAAGCGTTTCTACGAACCCGCTATATTTGCTTGCCGATAGCCCGGGCCGGTGGCTCGGGCTATCTTTGTATAGTTTAGCAGGTGGTGTGCTCGGGCTCGAAAAGAATAAGGAATTAAGGCTTGCTAGTTCATGTTTCCAACAAAGCGTGTGTACCAGCTACATCAGTCCAATCAGCGCAAATCAGTGATTGAAAAGAGCGTCTGCATCAGCGAAGTCAAAACCACCAGCGCACATCAGTGATTTATGAAGATCCACAAAGAAGGCCGACGTATCCTGCTTTTTACGCTGCTAGGACTGCTAGCTGTTAATTTAGTTTTGTTTCGTGTGAATGCTCGCCACGTCACCTTCAACCAGATTTTTGCTGGTATTTCGGTGATTGTATTCCTGACGCTGCTTCAGTTTTTCCGGAGTCCGGCTCGCCGGCTTTTCACCCACGAAGATCTGATTACGGCCCCGCCGATGGGAAAGTAGTGGTGATAGAAAACGTGCACGAGTCGGAGTATTTCGATGATGAGCGCAAGCAGATCAGCATTTTCATGTCGCCGATCAACGTGCACATCACGCGCAACCCAATTTCGGGTATCGTGCGCTACTTCAAATATCACCCTGGCAACTACCTAGTAGCTTGGCACCCGAAGAGTAGCACCAAAAACGAGCGCACCACGGTTGTAGTAGAAAGCGAGGCGGGCCCGCTGGTACTGTTCCGCCAAATTGCCGGCGCGATGGCGCGTCGTATTGTATGGTACGTCAACGAAGGCGACGAAGTAAGCCAAGGTGAAGAGTTTGGCTTCATCAAGTTCGGCTCGCGCGTCGATATTTTCGTGCCCGTTGACACAGAGGTGAAAGTGCAGCTCGGTGAGAAAGTAAAAGGTGGTCAGACAGTTATAGCGCAGCTAAAAACCGACGCGCCAAGCTTGTTTTAGGGCATTGTAAAGGCAGGTAGCATGTAATTCGGCTGTAGCCTTATTTCAAGTGTTTGAGTATTGATTCAAGGTCTAGTGCTTCATCATATGATGAAGCACTAGACCTTTTTTGTTTGCCTTGTTTCGACCCAAGAATAATATATGAATTTAAATATTTATTACATATGATTGAAAAACAGATTGTTATGTTATGAATTCAGTTATTGTATAGCCGTTAGGAGCGCACCGTACACATACTCAGCTTGGTCAACTTAATACTGAGTAGCCGAGCAATTTTTGAATAGAATGTTTAACTGAGGAGCTTGGATATTGCTATAGTAAGTTATTTCATTAGCGAATCAGTGGCAGTGCGGTATTTCTGTGTGAGCGGGTTCGGATTGGGCGTAGTGTATTTCTATTGGTAAAGGAGGGTAATAGTCGAAGGCAATTTGGCATGAAAGCTTACTCAATCGTTTGCACCCTAGTCTGTAGTACACAGCGCAGCTTTATTGAAAAGGGCTATGGTGCCAGAAAACATAGGTGGTAATTCCTGTTAGCGTCGCGGAAAGATGGGATATAGATTAGTGAGCCTAGCTGCATAGTAGTGCTCTCACAAGTGGTTTTAATGCCATATAGAAACAAACTCGCTGTTGAAAATGGTGATGGGTTACTTCATCATTCAATTCGAAGTTGCATTTAAGTAAAGATCTGTTTGTCAGTGTAATATTTTCTTTTTCACAACCCTTACTGAGTTTTCTATGGCTAATTCTACTTTTCCAAAGTTGTTTTCGCTCTTGCTCATTTGCGCTGCCAAACCTGATTCGGTAGTTGCGGGAAGCTCGGTGCCGGATGCGTTAATTAAAAGCCATGCCGAGCGCTTGAGGTTAGCGAAAAGTTTTGGTGCTTACACGCAATCGTTTGCGCGTGCAGAGGTACCATCATCTGACGGTAGCATGTTGTTAGCGCCCGTGCCCGTGCGTGGCCGCGTGATTGGGCCAAACAATGAGCCCATACCGGGAGCTACCGTGGTAGTGAAGGGAAGCACTGTGGGCACTGCAACCGATGCTGATGGCAACTTCAGCTTGACTTTGCCAGATGGCAACGTAACGTTGGTTATTTCCTCTATTGGGTTTGCCAATCAGGAGGTTGCCGTCAATGGCCGCTCGACTCTTTCGATTACGCTGCAAAACGACACGAAAGCCCTAGATGAAGTGGTAGTAGTAGGGTATGGCACACAGCGCCGACAAGACGTAACTGGATCAATTGCCACGGTAAAAGCCGAGGACTTACGTACTCAAGGAACCAACACGGTGCAGAAATCTTTGCAAGGCCGTGTGGCAGGGGTGCAAATCGAGTCGTCGGGAGGAAATCCGGGTTCTGGTGTGCGCGTGATAGTACGAGGCGCCGGCTCGCTCAACAACAACGACCCACTCTACATTGTGGACGGAGTGCAAGTGGACAACATCAACAACTTGCAGCCCACAGATATTGCCTCGTTCGATATTCTGAAGGATGCCTCAGCCGCGGCTATCTATGGGTCCCGGGCCGCAAACGGAGTGGTACTCATCACTACCAAAGGCGGTAAGAAAGGTGAAAACCGCATCGACTTCAACGCCTACTACGGCGTACAGCAGATAGCCAAGAAGATAGATGTGCTCAATGCCTCAGAGTGGGCCACCGTCAGCAATACCGCCCACGACGCAGCGGGCTTACCCCGACTCGACATCGCCCAAAATCCAGAGTCGTTGGGAGCGGGTACCGATTGGCAAAAGGAGATTTACCAGACGGCGCCCATGCAGAACTACACGCTTGGGGCCAGCGGGGCAGCGAAAACTTCACCTACAACTTGTCGGGCGGGTACTTAGACCAGCAGGGCATAGTGAAGAAAACTGACTACGACCGTTATAACTTGCGCTTGAAATCTGACTTTACCAAGGGACGGGTTCGGATTGGGGAAACCATCATCTTGACCCGGGAATACTGGCGCACTATGGCTGGCGGCTGGGGCGGCCAAGGCGGCAACCCGGTAGGTTCGGCCCTGAAAATGATTCCGGTTTTCCAGGTATACGACCCAACCGCAGTGGGTGGTTATGGTGGTGCCTATGGACAGGTAGTAAACATTGCCAGCCCGGTAGCACAGCTGAATTTGGAGGTGCCAGAGACAAGAACTACCTCGGCCATTATTAATGGCTATGCCGAAGTATCACTGATAGACGCCCTCAAGTATCGGCTCAACTTAGGCTATACCAATACGTTCGGCGCACACAACGACTATACGTATCCATATAAAGTGGGTGCGCTGTTCAACAACGCCGATGCGGACCTCTACCAGAGCAAGAGCCAGAAAGAATACTTTCTGCAAGAGCACACGCTGAGCTACAACAAAGAATTAGGGAAGCACAACCTCAATGGCTTAGTCGGCTTCACGTATCAGAATACCCGGTTTGACGTGCAGAGCGGCTCAAAAAGCGGTATGCCTTCTGGCATTCAAGTGCTAGACGCCGGAACTACCAATATTGCCAGTGGGGGGTATGCTTATGAAAGCGCATTGGTTTCTTATTTGGGGCGGTTAGTGTATTCCTACGACAACCGATATGTGCTGACGGGTACGTTCCGCCGAGACGGTTCGTCGCGTTTCAGCCCCGACTACCGCTACGGAAACTTCCCGGCTGTGGCTCTGGCGTGGAACGTGGTCAACGAGTCCTTTTTCCAGCCGCTGCAAGGAGTAGTCAGTAACCTGAAACTGCGGTCCAGCTACGGTGTGCTAGGCAACCAAGAGCTGTCTGACTATCAGTATGACCCAACCATTACGTCTAACGCCAACTATGTGCTAGGGTCAACTCAACTGCTATGGCCAGGAGCAATCCAGACGACGTTTGCCACGCCGAACATCAAATGGGAAACGTCCAAGACCTTTAATGTGGGCGCTGATTTAGGATTCTTCGAAAACAAACTGGGTTTATCGGCCGACTATTTCATCCGCCGTAATTCCGATATTCTCTTGCGGGTGCCAATCCCACTGACTACGGGAGCTAGCGCTAACGCTCCTTATATCAACGCTGGCCAAATCACCAACAAGGGGGTAGAAGCCGCTTTGACGTACAACAACAAAATGGGCGAGTTCACTTACCAAGTGACGGGCACGTTTACGGCCATCGACAACAATGTCGACTTCTTGGGTACGGGCACGCAGCAAATTTCCGGTGGCCAGCCTACCCACCACGGTCAGTCGGCTACAATTACAAAAGCCGGCGGACCGGTGGGGGCTTTCTACCTGATCAAGACTGACGGCATCTTTAATTCGCAAGAGGAAGTTGATGCGCACAGCGTAGAAGGAAGGCTTATTCAGCCTGCCGCTAAGCCCGGCGACATTCGGTTTGTAGACTATAATGGCGATGGTGCCATCAGCCAAGACGACCGGCAGTACTGCGGTAGTCCTAACCCTAAATTCAGCTACGGTTTCGGGTCTAATTCATCGTGGAAGAACTTCGACTTAAGCTTCTTCTTCCAAGGCACCTACGGCAATAAGATTTACAACGGTCTTCGCGAGGATCTGGAAGGCATGAACTTAGAATTCAACTACTCGCCCGCCACGCTTAATGCATGGACCCGGAGAACCCCACGGATTTCCCGCGTGCCGTCATCAACGACCCCAACCTGAATAGCCGCACATCTAACCGGTTTTTGGAAAATGGCTCGTACCTGCGTCTCCGGACTTTGCAGCTTGGCTATACACTGCCAAAAGGTGTGCTGTCGGTAGCCAAAATCAACAGCTGCCGCTTTTATGTGAGCTTTGACAACTTGTTCACCATCACCAACTACTCAGGTTTTAGCCCCGACCTGGGCCGCTACAACGGCACCGACCGGGATGGCCGGCAGGTTGCGGGCGGTGGCATTCTGGACCGAGGTGTGGATTTCCCGCACGTCGCCTACCCATTGTCGCGCACTTCGTTGCTCGGTGTACAGCTGTCCTTCTAACGACTTAAACTCCTACGATAATGAAAAGAATATTATATACCTGCTTCGTGGCGTTGAGTTTAACCGCCTGTACAGAAGAGCTAGATCAAGTAAATCCCAATTCAGTCGTACTAACCAACTTCTGGAAAACCGATGCCGACTTTATGTCGGGACTGGCGGCCACTTACAAGGTTTTCCATGACGTGAACAACGGCTACTATGGCGTCCGAGGCATCGAGCTGAGCAACGGCCGGGGCGACGACTTCTTTATTCGCAACGACGTGAAGGACTTGTATCAATTGTCGACCTTCACCAACGACCCAACCACGGGTACGCCTTCATCGATTTTTACGGGCTTCTACACGGGTATCTTCCGGGCCAACCAGATTATCGAGCAGGCACCTTTGTCCGCGGGGCTTTCCGAGGAGGCTAAGAAGCAGTACGTGGCGGAAGCGCAGTTCATTCGGGGCGTCAACTACTTCTTGCTCGCCATCAACTTCGGGGAGGTACCGGTTGTCACGAAAGTGCCGGTGTCGCGGGGCGAGTATTTTGTTGCTAAAGCGCCGGAAGCTGACGTGTGGGCGCAGGCAGTGAGCGACTTGCAAGCGGCTGCAGCGGGCTTGCCCGCTTCGTATCCGGCTGCTTCGGTGGGGCGTGCCACTAAAGGGGCAGCCTTGGGCTACCTCGGCAAAGTATATGTCTACCAGAAGAAATGGGCCGATGCGGAAGCTACTTTCAAGCAGCTAGCCCAACCCGACGGCACGGCTAAGGCCCCCTTCACATATGATTTGGTGCCCAAGTTCGAAGACAACTTCAACAAGGCGACTGACAACAATGTGGAGTCTTTGTTTGAGATTCAAAACCAAAACGTGGGTGGTTCACAACCGTGGTCGGGCGAGAATGCCAACGAGGCGCTCGGCGTGACAACTGCCCAAGAGTTTGCACCGACCGAAGTGGCCGGCTGGTTTGAGGTTTCACCTACCGACAAGATTTTCAACGAGTTCAAGAAGGAAAAAGCGGTTGGCGGGGACTTCGACGACCGGATGTACGCCACGTTGGTGTGGGACTATCCGGGCGCGATGTACTACAACAAGCCCTTCAAAGAATTCAAGCTGGTGTTTGGCTACAGTTCCATGGTCAGGAAGTATCAGAACTGGCGCGAAAACAACGAAGGCATCTATATCTCGGAAATCAACGAGAAAGCACTGCGCTACGCCGACATTCTGCTACTCTATGCTGAAGCCTTGACCATGCAGAACCGCCAAGTGGAAGCCTATCCGTTGGTGAACCGCATCCGGGCGCGCGCAAAGCTGGCACCATTGGCCGCCGGTTTGTCGAGCACGCAGATGATGGAGGAAATCCGTCACCAGCGCATGTTAGAATTCTTCCGCGAAGGGCAGCGCTTCTACGATTTGAAGCGGTGGGGAATCTTGGAGCAAGAAATCAAGAACAGCGACAAAGTAGGTCGTCAGTTCTTCACAGCGAAACACGCTTACTTTCCCATCCCGCAAAACGAGCTAAACACCAATCCAAGCATCACGCAAAATTCAGGGTGGTAATGAGCTGCGCTACGGCAGCTGCCGTTAGCGTATAGTGCCAAAAAGCAGAGTTGCTGGTCCGAATGTATCGGGTGGCAACTCTGCTTTTTGCTTGCAAACTAAACTGTGGGAGCAGGCCCGAGATTGCCAAGAATAGCGCAACGCACCAGGCTCAGGCCGAACTGGCAAGGTTATAATGGAGTAGCGTCATACCGTCGGGCCAGGTGTGGGTGCGAAGCAAGTGCACCGGCTGGGAATGACTCTGCTGACGCCATAGTGGTATGCCATCGCCAAGTAGGTGAGGCACCACAAAAAGCATCATCTCATCTACTAAGCCAGCAGTTAGCAGTGAGGCGGCTAGTGTGCTGCCACCAATCAACCAGATAGCTTTACCTGCTTCTTGTCGCAGCTTTCCAACAAATTCAACAGGCTCCTCTGTCACAAATTCCACAGACGGATGCGCGGTTGCCGTTGGCGGGTTGTGGGTGAAGACGTAGTTGGTGAGCGTAGAATAAGGCCACTCGCCAAAGGTGAGTACTTGTTCGTAGGTAGTGCGACCTAGCAGAGTGGTATCAACGGAGGCCAACAAGTCGGCGTAGCCATAGTCCTCGCCGGGTGGTGGAGCAGGCAGCCAGTCCACTGAGCCATCGGGGGAAGCAATAAAGCCGTCGAGGCTGGCCGCAATGTAGAACACGACTTTACGCATGCCACAGAATACTAGGGTTAAAACCAGCGCGCTGCCAAGGTCATCAATTGCTCTAGTGCCTGCTGATCGTCCTGGTCGAAATCGTTGAGCTGGTCGCTGTCTACGTCGAGTACGGCTACTACAGTGCCGTCTTTCAGTACGGGCACCACGATTTCCGACTTCGATTCTGAACTACACGCAATGTGACCAGGGAACTGCTCTACATCGGGTACCAGGAGCGTTTGCGCCTGCGCCCAGCTGCTGCCACAAACCCCTTTTCCGTGCCGGATGCGGGTGCAGGCAATGGGTCCTTGAAACGGGCCGAGTACTAGTTCATTGTCTTTCACTAAATAAAACCCCACCCAAAAAAAACCGAAGGCTTGCCGGAGCGCCGCCACGGTGTTGGCCAAGTTAGCTACTAGGTCTGGCTCACCCGTCGTGAGGGCTTCAATCTGCGGCAAGAGCTGGCGGTACTGCTCGGCTTTGGTTAAGGTAGTATCGAACGTGAGTTCTTCGGCCATTGTAATTCAGGAAATAAAGAGGACTAGTTAAGAGGAAGTGACTAGTAACAGAAAACCAGTAAGAAGGATTTCCTGTCTGGCACAAGTCGAGTAGGTGCGTGCAAATGTAGTTCTCTTGCTTGTGCGCTGTTTCGTTGCTGAATTGCCAGGTGGTCCCTCATCGAGTGCTGCCATTCACGTACACAAACAACTCGTCGTCGCCTAATTTTCGGTGTTCGCGTAGGCCGCTTAGGCCAGGTTTAGGTGCCGTTACGCCGCCATTTAGCCGCCGTGGGCTCCGCAGTACCCGAATTTCGTCCCATAGGCCGTCTTTCAACAAGGAGTTCAGCACGGTTGGGCCACCTTCTACCAACACCGACTGCACATTGCGCTGGTGCAGGCTGCCCAAAATCTGCGGAAACAAGTCTTCGGCCTCCGACAACATCACGTAGTCTACGTGACCTTTATTGGCCTTTTCGCGGTAGGTGTACACCACGGTGGGCTGTTTGCCATCGAAGAGGTTGTGTGTCGGCGGCAAACTCAGGTTTTTGTCGATGACGACGCGCGTCGGATTGGGGCCAGGCCATTCACGCACGTTTAGGTGGGGGTTGTCATGGAGAGCGGTGCGGGTTCCTACCAGAATGGCTTGCTCTTCCGCCCGCCATTGGTGCACCGCCACCCGCGCCAAATCCCCGCTGATGGGCACCGGCTGATAATACGGCCCTGCTAGGTAGCCGTCCGCCGTCTCAGCCCACTTTAGCACTACATAAGGCCGCTTTTTCTCTTGCGACGTGAAAAAGCGCCGGTTCAGCCAGCGGCCTTCCGCTTCCAGCAAACCCGTCTCAACTTTGATGCCCGCCGCCCGCAGTTTTTCGAGGCCGCGGCCAGATACCAGCGGGTTGGGGTCGAGGTTGCACACCACCACTTCGGCTACGCCTTTGGCAACCAGCAAGTCGGCGCAGGGCGGCGTCTTGCCGTGGTGGGCGCAGGGTTCCAGCGTCACATAAACGCGGCTTTGAGTTAACAGACTTTCATCGGTCACGGCGGCCAGCGCATTTACCTCGGCGTGAGGGCCGCCGTATTGTCGGTGCCAACCTTCTCCGATGACGCGGCCTTCGTGCGTTACCACGCAGCCTACTAAGGGGTTAGGCCGGGTATGGCCGGTACCAAGCCGAGCCAAGTCGAGGGCGCGGCGCATCATCAGGGAATCGAAAGCAGGGGTAGGCATGGGAAGGGCGCGGGATAGGATAAGCGAAAGTAACGCTAAGCGCCGGGTTGGCGTACGAGCGAAACGAGTATCCTTTGATTTCCTAAGATTTCTGGTTCTGCATGAACTGATGCTACCGGGTTAGGACTCGCTTTGCTCGGTGCGGAACCTATTTCCGCGCTACTTTCGCCCGATGTCTACGCTCCGCCAACTTTCTCTTCATCTTGCTTCGTCGCTGGAAGCCATCTATCCGGCGCCGGAAGCGGACAGCATTGCCGGCTTGGTACTAGAGCATCTGCTTGGCGTCACGCCGTTGCAGCGCCGGATGCAAGCGCAGGAGGTAGTGCCCGAAGAAATAGCAGAGCAACTGCCCGCGCTAGAAGCCCGCCTGCTGCGCCACGAACCGCTACAGTACGTACTCGGGGAGGCGTGGTTCATGGATATGACCCTTGAGGTGACGCCCGCTACGCTCATTCCGCGGCCCGAAACCGAAGAACTGGTGCAACTCATTATTCAGGAGTGCAGCGAGGTGCAGTCAGTGTTGGATGTGGGCACGGGCAGCGGCTGCATTCCATTAGCGCTCTGTCGCGCTTTGCAGCCCACGCAGGTTACGGCTGTGGATATTTCGGCGGACGCACTAGCCGTAGCGCGCCGCAATGCCGTGCGCTACGGCTGCGAAATCGACTTTCAGCAACTTGATATTCTAAGTGAGTGTCCGCGGAGAATAGCAGCCCATACGTTGGATGTGCTGGTGAGCAATCCACCGTATGTGTTGGAAAACGAACGGCCCCTAATGCGCCCCAACGTGCTGAACTTCGAGCCCGCTACGGCCTTGTTCGTGCCCGATAATGACCCGTTGCTGTTTTACCGACGCATTGCGGCGCTAGGCACTACACTCTTAAGAGCAGGAGGTAGTCTGTACTTCGAAATCAACGAGCAATACGCCGCCCAAACCGTAAGTCTGTTGACCGGGCTCGGCTATACTGCTGTAGCAGCGCGCTCCGATA